>NZ_FRDB01000208.1 GCF_900143145.1 Candidatus Sodalis sp. SoCistrobi | reverse complement strand
TGATAGCTCGAGCGACAATATTTAATAACCTAGTCATATCATCTTCCTCGTGTTTGGACATCGTAAATGGGGTATAGCCCCAGTGTAGTAGTACGCTGTGTTGTTAAGCAAGAGAAAAATTACCCCGCCCCCTCAACGAAGCGGGGCCACCATCAGTGCCTCTGCGCGAACTGGCCGAGCTCGGACTCATGCCAGCGGGTCAGTGTATCAGTGAGCATGAAGGCGTTGCTCTGGCTTGCCTCAGTAAGCAGGCTATCTATTTCGCCCATCACGCTATCCACGTTCTCACGCTTGCGCACAAGCTGCCGGATGGTTCGCCTCTTGGCCTCTACCATAGCGGATTTTGAGGCGTTTTGTGCGCTTTTGTTGAGATGATGCACGTAAGCTGTACTGCATGGTTATGCAAGTTACGGAACGGGGTATTCTGAACGGGTATTCTGAAATATTCTGAAGGCTAAGGGGCTACTTACGTAACCCCTTGAAATAATGGTGCCCGGACTCGGAATCGAACCAAGGACACGGGGATTTTCAATCCCCTGCTCTACCGACTGAGCTATCCGGGCAACGAGCCGCATTAAACCGTATTGGCTCGTTTTCGTCAACGGGTTTATCCTGGAAATACGCGAAACCGCCGCCAATTGCTGAGTTTTCAGGCAAAATGAGGAAAATTCAGCTCAAGGCGCCATTTTTACGGCACAACGCCAAACGTAAAATATCCTCCGCCAGGCGACGCGCAACCGCCACATCCTGGGCGTTATGTTTGACCAGCAATTTACTCAAACAGCCCTCAAGCACCAGCTCCATCTGCTGGGCGACCATGGTCGGATCGTCAGCCTCCAGCTCTACCAGCAGCGCCCGGGTGTAGCGGTAAGAAGCCTGTTTTTGCCGTTCGGCCAACTGATGGATCGGGTGCGTTGTTGCGGGGTAAAAGCTGCAGGCGGCAATAAACAGGCAGCCTGGGTAACGCTGTTGCTCAACCTGCTCTGCCAGAATATGATAGCGCGCCAGCAGTTTTTGCTGCGCATCCATCGCCTCATCTTGCAGTACGCGGCTACGCCATTCGTCGACCTGGCCGGCATGATACTGCAGGCAATCATGATGTAACGCTTCCCGATCCGGCCAATAAGCGCTCAACTGTGGCAGCGTCAGAGTCAGTTCCTCGGCCAGCATCGGCAATGAAACCCGCGCGAAACCGCGTTGCTCAAGCAGGCTCAACGCCCGATCGCGTATGTGTTCTCGTTGCACGTTTCCTCCTGGTTAACCGGCAGTTGCCTTGCCTGAGTGTCGCTCACGGGGACAGTTTCCGCAAATGTTGTGCAAACTCCGCCGCGTTCATAAAACCGGTTACTCGCGAGCCGGGTACTTCATTGCCGCGGCTGTCGAAAAACAAAATGGTGGGCAGACCCATCACGCGCAGTTGGCCAAGCAGCATTTTCTGCGCTGGTGCATTGGCGCTGACATCCGCCTGTAGCAGGGTCAGGCGGTTCATTTGTTCGACCACGGCGGGATCGCGAAAGGTATATTTATCAAACTCCTTACAGGCCACGCACCAGTCGGCGTACAAATCAAGCATGACCAATTTTTCGGGGGCGGCGTTAAGTGCCTGCGTGATCTGCGCTAGCGTTTGAACAGGCTGAAACCGCGGTGCGGCGTCGGTGGCTGACGCCGTGCCGGCCGGTGCGACCCAAAGCCAATCCTGCAGCGGCCGCGCGCTGATCAGCGTCAAGCCCAGCAGGAGCACCGCCAACCACCGCGCGCCGCGCCAGCGTGCCTGCAGGCACAGCATAAAAGCCCAGCCGAAAAACGCGACGCCCAGCAGGCTCCAAAGTCGCGTGCCCCAGCTATCGCCCAAGACGCGCTCCAGCAAGAACACCGGCAGCGCCAGAATAACGAAGCCGAATCCTTGTTTGACCTGCTGCATCCAGGGGCCACTCTTGGGAAGCAGCCGATGGCCGAACAGCGCGACCAATATCAAAGGAATGCCCATCCCTACCGCATACAGCCACAGGGTGAAACCGCCGAACCAGAGATTCCCGCTCTGAGCGATGTAGAGCAAAATGGCGCTTAGCGGTGCGGTAGTGCAGGGGGAGCAAAACAGACCCGCCAGGGCGCCCATGATAAAAACGCCGGGCAGGGTGCCTTGACGCTGGCGGTTGCTCCACAGCGCCAGACGGGTCTGTAGCGCCGGGGGTAATTGCAGGTTAAAGACGCCAAACATCGACAACGCCAGCAGGATAAACAGTATGGCAAGCCCGATCAGCAGGGCGGGTTGTTGCAGCGCCGCCTGAAATTGCAGGCCGGCGGCGGCTACCGCGACCCCTAATAGCGTGTAGGTGATAGCCATTCCCATCACGTAGACCACCGCCAACAGCAATACCCGGGAGGTGCTGAGTTGTCGTCGGTTGCCGAGGATCACCGCGGAAATCAGTGGATACATCGGCAGCACGCAGGGCGTAAAGGCGATGCCGATACCAATAAGCAGCGCCCACAGCGGGGAAAACGGCACTTTATTGCTTTGGGGCGGAGGCGCCGGGGTGATAAGGCTTTGGCCGACGGCGGGTGAGGGTGCCGGGATGAGGGCGACGCTACCTGGCCCTGCCCCGCCTGGCGGTGTTGCTGCTATGGCCGACAGGGGGATGACCTGGGTTTCTGGCGGGTAGCAAAAGCCCGCTTCGGCGCAGCCTTGCCAGCTGACGCGAAGCTGGCTGTCGTTTTGGGCCTGCGTCAGCGGCACCGTGATGAGCAGCTCATCGCGGTAAATCGCCACATCGCCGTAAAATTCGTCATGGTGGCGGCTACCGGCAGGCAGCGTGAAGGCGCCGAGGGTCGCATTGACCGGCTCCAGCTGGATTTGCTGGCGGTACAAATAGTAGCCGGGATGGATATCCCAGCTCAGCCTCAGTTGCGACCCCTGCTGGCGGAAATCGAAGCGGAACGCTTGTTCCGCAGGAATGAACTGGTTGCCATGAGAATTGCCGAACAAGGCGGCATGGGCAGGCAGCAGCGGCAGCAGGCATAGTAGCCATGCCAGCAATATCAGCGTAAAGCGTCGTTGAGCCATGATAGATAATCGGGATCGCCGCCTATGACGGGCAGGACCAATAACTCCGGGGTTTGATAGGGATGATGGGCTTTAATTTGCGCGAACACGGCCTGTTGCAGAGGCGCGTGGCTTTTGATAAGCAATTGCACTTCAGCCTGTTGTTCGAGCGCGCCCTGCCAGAAATACAACGACGTGGCGCCGGGCAACAGAGTAACGCAGGCGGCAAGCTTGCCGGCCAACAAGCGCCGGGCGATGTCGCGGGCGCAGGCGTCATCGGGCGCGGTGCAAAGGATGAGACACCACCCCGGGTTCTCGGGCTGTAGGCGGTCGCCGCCCGGTTTGCCCTGTGGGTTAGCTGCCATTATCACCCCTCGTGTGGAAAACGCCGGCGGGCATTATAGCCTGTTCGCGCCGCCGGCGACAGTGCAGGGTCAGGACGGGGTGTCGTCGGAATAGCGTCTGGCCTTGTATTCTGGATACATCAGGTTTTGTAGCGAGAAAATATCGTCTAATTGCGCTGCGGTAAGCAGGCCGCGCTCAAGCACCACCTCTCGGACGCTTTTCCCGGTTTCCGCACAGATTTTGCCGACGATGTCGCCATTGTGATGGCCGATAAACGGGTTGAGATAGGTCACGATACCGATGGAATTAAAGACATATTGCTCGCAGATGGTCTGATTGGCGGTAATACCGCCGATGCATTTATCCTGCAAATTGTAACAGGCATTAGTAAGAATATGCAGCGACTCAAACATCGCCTGGCCGATGACCGGCTCCATCACGTTCAACTGTAACTGACCCGCTTCCGCCGCCATGGTGATGCACGTATCGTTGCCGATAACCTTAAAGCACACCTGATTCACCACTTCCGGCAGCACGGGGTTGACCTTGGCGGGCATAATCGACGATCCCGCCTGCAGTTCGGGCAGATTGATTTCGTTGAGGCCGGCGCGCGGTCCTGAAGACAGCAGCCGCAGGTCGTTGCAGATTTTGGATAGCTTCACCGCCAGGCGCTTTAAGGCGCTATGGACCATAACATAGGCGCCGCAGTCGGAGGTGGCTTCAATCAAATCCTCGGCCGGGACGCAGGGCAGACCGCTTATCTGCGCCAGCTTCTCAACCGCCAGTGCTTGATATCCCTCCGGGGTGTTGAGACGGGTGCCGATGGCGGTCGCACCGAGATTCACCTCCAGCAGCAATTCAGCGGTACGCAGCAGGTTTTTGTTTTCCTCTTTTAACAACACGTTAAAGGCGTGGAATTCCTGTCCGAGCGTCATGGGAACCGCGTCCTGCAGCTTTGTCCTGCCCATTTTCAAAATACCGGCAAATTGCTGCGCTTTCTGTTCAAAGCCCGCCCCCAAGTAATCGATCGCTTCCACCAAACGCTGAAGCGCGTGATATACCGCCAGGCGAAAACCGGTGGGATAAGCGTCATTAGTGGACTGACATAAGTTAAGATGATCATTGGGATTGAGGAATTGGTATTCCCCTTTCTGGTGCCCCATTAATTCCAGGCCGATATTTGCCAGCACTTCATTTGTGTTCATATTAACGGAGGTGCCGGCGCCGCCTTGAAATACGTCTACCGGAAACTGATCCATGCAACGTCCCCGGACCAGCACTTCATCGCAGGCGCGGGCGATGATGTCGGCAATACTGCGCGGCAATGTCTTCAGTTCCTTATTGGCCAGCGCGGCGGCTTTTTTAACCATCACCATGCCGCGTACCAGCTCGGGAATATCACTGATACGCGTGTTGCTGATGTAAAAATTCTCGCTGGCGCGCAAGGTGTGAATGCCATAATAGGCGTCAGCCGGATAGGCGTCAGCCCACCTCGTTATACACATCTCTGTTCGTGCCTGAGCGCGCGTAGCGTTTCGGCGGCCGTCATGACTTTCTGCAAGCCTTTCCAGATAGTTTTTGCGCCTGGCTCACCGTCGCCTTTTCGAGCAAGAAAGCCTCCGAGTTGCGCAAC
>NZ_FRDB01000368.1 GCF_900143145.1 Candidatus Sodalis sp. SoCistrobi | reverse complement strand
GTGGTTTTTCCGTTGTTAAACCGGCTCTTACATGGAGTTATCGAAAGGCTTGAGCCGTATGCCGGGAAACTGGCACGTACGGTTCTGAGGGGGCGGCGGCGCAGTAATGCGCTGCTGCTACCCGACAGAATCTCGCCTTGGGACGGCGTGTAACTGCCGCTAAGAATTTTTAAAAGCGTCGATTTACCGGCGCCATTTTCACCCATCAAGGCATGAATCTGACCGGCGTAACAATCAAAACTGATGGCGTCCAGCGCTTTGACGCCGGGAAACACTTTGCCGATGCCGCGAAACGACAGGTAGGGGGGTGCCGTAGTCATGAACACATCCTCGGGTAGCCGCGCCTGTAACCCCGGCGGCCGGAGCCGCGGCGAGGAAATGACGTCATCATGAGACAGGCCGCCCTGCGGCGGCCCGTCAACCGACAGGACTGTTTACAGTCCTTTCTTATCCAGCTCCTGCTTAAAATTGTCGCGCGTGATGAGCACTACATCGGTGACTTCGGTAAATTTCGGCGGTTCCACGCCTTTGGTGACCCATTGATCCAACATTTGAATGCTTTTGTAACCGTGCACATCCGGGCTCGGCAGCAGCGAACCGTAGAAGCCGGTCGCATTGGCTTTCGACAATTCGCTCACCGCGTCAACGCCATTGATACCGATACCGATGACATTCGCGGCTTTAAAGCCTTGTCCTTCGGTCGCGCGGACGCCGCCCAGGACCGTATTATCATTCATGCCGATAATCAGCCAGTTCTTCACCTCGGGGTGCTGCACCAATAGCGAGTTGGCAGCGTCAAAGGCGCCGGGAATATCGTTGGACTTGGTCGGCACCTGATAGATCTGTTTTTCCGGGAAACCCGCGGTCTTCAGCGCGTCCATGGATCCCGAGGTCCGACGGCGGGCGGTGTCCAGCTCGTTAGCGGTAATGGCCATTACACCGGTGTCCTGCGCTTTCCAACCGCGTTTATTCATCTCTTTCCACAATTCCTGCCCCTGACGTTCGCCGATTTTGGTGGCGGCCATCATCACCAGCGGCACACTGTCCATCGGTTTCCCTTTAGCGGTGACGAATTGATCGTCCACGGCAATCACTTTCAGATCATAGCTGCGCGCCTTGGCCACGATCGCCGAGCCGAGTTTGGGATCCGGGGTGCAGATGACAAACCCTTTCGCGCCGCTGGCGGCCAGGCTGTCGATGGCGTTCAGCGTTTTTTCGCCATCCGGCACGGCGATTTTTATTACCTCAAAGCTCAGATCTTTGCCGGCTTTGTCGGCGAAGCGCCATTCGGTCTGGAACCAGGGTTCCTCGGGTTGTTTTACCAAAAAGCCGAGTTTTAGAGTGTCTGAATCACCCCGGATAAATTAGAGTCTATACTTTAAAAGTGGAGGTCTCTATGACAACGACCAAACGTTACTCTCCGGAAGTCCGTGAACGGGCAGTTAATCTAGTGCTGGAAACTCAGCATGAGCA
>NZ_FRDB01000210.1 GCF_900143145.1 Candidatus Sodalis sp. SoCistrobi | reverse complement strand
TCAACGATCTGCTCTTTAACTCCCGGCTTTCGCGCTTCATAGCGGTAGGTAAGCTGGAATACACGGTGACAGCACTGACACCGGAAGCGTTCGCGCTTAGTTGGACTAAGGCCATGTCGATAAATTTCATCTGAATGGCAGCGAGGACAATGAACAGAAACTGTAACCACGTGGAAACCTCAAATAGAGGCAGAATATCACAAAAGTCAACTATTTGAAGGCATTACCCTTAAATTGGTGGCGGTCAGGCCATGGGTCCGGTGCGCCACCGGATCTGGCGCAATGCCCAATTCCTGATGGAGCGGCCCCACCAGCGCTTGCACCACATCCTGACAGAAGCCGGCGCTCTCCTCGATAATGTGCCGCACCGCCGGGGTGACAATCGAATAAAACACCAGCGGTCGGACGCCGCTTTGCTGATAAAGGGCATTGATCTGTTCGCGAACCGCGCGCGCGGGTTTCGCTTTCGACGAACGGCAGGGTATATAACGTGGTGGTTAAAGGGAATTGCGATAAAACCGAATGCCCCACCACCTCGGCGGTAATGGCGGTACCATCGGAAATAAAAAATACGCTTCTGTCCATTGATGGCTCTCTTGCCGGAATACGGCTTAGTCTTAATTTGGGCGCTGGCACGATTCATGTTGGGCGAGCGCATGGAGGATTATGCTAATCTCAAAGCAGGCCTTTTTGCCTGTCGTCACCGTAGCGACACGATGTTTGTGCCCATATTAAAAAGGATGACCCAGATGCCGCAAAATAACAATGTTGCCGAAAATGTGCTGTGGTATGACCAGCTTGGTATGCACGATGTGGACCGGGTAGGCGGGAAAAATGCCTCGCTCGGGGAGATGATCACCCATTTATCCGCCGTGGGCGTGTCGGTGCCCAATGGTTTTGCTACCACCGCCCAGGCATTTAATGATTTTCTCAACCAAAGCGGTATCAATCAACGCATTTACCAGCTGCTGGACCAGACCGATATTGATGATGTCGCCGCCCTCAGCAAGGCCGGCAGCCAGATCCGGCAATGGATTATCGATACCCCGTTCCAGCCCGGCCTGGAGGCTGACATTACCGCTTGCTACCAGCAACTGTCCGCCGATGACGCCGATGCCTCGTTTGCCGTCCGTTCATCGGCCACCGCGGAAGATATGCCAGACGCCTCCTTTGCCGGCCAGCAGGAAACCTTCCTCAATGTGCAGGGCATCGATGCGGTGATGACCGCCATCAAGCATGTCTATGCCTCGCTGTTTAACGACCGGGCCATTTCCTATCGCGTGCATCAAGGCTACGATCATCGCGGCGTGGCGCTCTCCGCGGGGGTGCAGCGCATGGTCCGCGCCGATCTGGCCGCCTCCGGCGTGATGTTCACGATTGACACCGAATCGGGCTTTGACCAGGTGGTATTCATTACCGCCGCCTACGGACTTGGCGAAATGGTGGTGCAGGGCGCGGTCAACCCCGATGAATTCTACGTTCACAAACCCACCCTGGCCAGCGGCAACCCTGCCGTGGTGCGGCGCAATATCGGTTCCAAGAAAATCCGCATGGTCTATGCCGACAGCGCTGCCCACGGCGAGCAGGTGCGCACCGAGCCGGTGCCCGAAGCGCTGCGCCAGCGCTTTGCCCTGACGGATGAGGAAGTGCAGGATCTGGCGCGTCAGGCGGTACTGATTGAACAACATTACCAGCGGCCGATGGACATCGAATGGGCCAAGGACGGGCACACCGGTAAGCTTTTCATTGTGCAAGCGCGGCCGGAAACGGTGCGCTCGCGCGGGCAGGTGATGGAGCGCTACCGGCTTACCCGCCGCGGCGAAGTCATTATCGAAGGTCGTGCCATCGGCCATCGCATCGGCGCAGGACCGGTGAAAATCATTCACGATATCAGTGAAATGCACCGGGTTGAGGCCGGCGATGTGCTGGTCACCGACATGACCGACCCGGACTGGGAGCCGATTATGAAAAAGGCCGCCGCCATTGTCACCAACCGCGGCGGCCGGACCTGTCATGCGGCTATTATCGCCCGTGAGCTGGGGATCCCCGCCGTGGTCGGCTGCGGCGATGCCACCGAGCGCATCGGCGACGGGCAATCGGTCACGGTCTCCTGTGCCGAAGGGGATACCGGCTACGTTTATCAGGAAATACTGCCTTTCGAGGTCGCCCGTTCGGATATCGACGAACTGCCCGCGCTGCCGCTGAAAATCATGATGAACGTCGGCAATCCCGATCGCGCCTTCGATTTCGCCTGTCTGCCCAATGACGGCGTCGGGCTGGCGCGGCTGGAGTTTATCATCAACCGTATGATAGGGGTGCATCCGCGCGCGCTGTTGGAATTCGATCAGCAGACACCGGCCCTGCAGCGCGAAATCACCGATATGATCCACGGCTACGACAGCCCGAAAGAGTATTACATCGCCCGGCTGACGGAAGGGATTGCCACTTTGGGCGCGGCGTTTGCGCCGAAACGCGTGATTGTGCGTCTGTCCGACTTTAAGTCCAACGAATACGCCAATCTGGTGGGCGGCGAGCGTTACGAGCCGGACGAAGAGAACCCGATGTTGGGCTTTCGCGGCGCCAGGCGCTATGTTGCCGACAGTTTCCGCGACTGTTTTGCGCTCGAGTGCGAGGCCGTCAAGCGGGTGCGTAACGACATGGGGCTGACCAACGTGGAAATCATGGTCCCGTTTGTGCGCACCGTGGCGCAGGCGCAGGCGGTGGTCGAGGAGCTGGCGCGACAAGGGCTGAAGCGGGGCGAAAACGGCCTGAAAGTGATCATGATGTGCGAGATCCCCTCCAACGCGCTATTGGCTGAGCAATTTCTTGCCCACTTCGATGGTTTTTCCATCGGCTCGAACGACATGACACAGCTGGCCTTGGGCCTGGATCGGGATTCCGGCCTGGTGTCGGCGCTGTTCGATGAGCGGGATGAGGCGGTGCGCGCGCTGTTGTCCATGGCTATCCGCGCCGCGAAAAAACAGGGCAAATACGTCGGCATCTGCGGACAGGGGCCGTCCGATCACGAAGATTTCGCCGCCTGGCTCATGGAGGAGGGTATCGACAGTCTGTCGCTTAACCCGGATACCGTCGTCAGCACCTGGCTTAGCCTGGCAAAAAAATAACGGCGTTTTACGGTGCGCCAAATTAGCGCCGTAAAATAGGATGGGGTGAAATAACGGGCGCCGGTATATTAATACCGGCGCCATTATTTTAATTGTCACAAATCAGACATAAAAAAAAAGCCCATCTTAAAGACGGGAAAAGACTACACACAGCAATTCTGTCATGCCGGGGAGCATTAAAATCATCACTAAATCATAGAGCTAATATCACGCATAGTAGGGATAAACCTGCGGTACGTCACTCAGATTCATCCTATATAAGCTGCACCCTGCGGCCAGTATCCGATAAAGGGAAATAGCGGCGGGGATAAATTAGCGGTCAAGAAGAATAACCGTCGCGACGGGCGGTCATTATTGTCCCGGCGTGCGCCGGGAACCAGAGAAGATTAATGCAATTCTTTGAGTTGTTTTTCAGGATTATCGATCTTTTCCGGCGGTGGCGCCTCCTGCATCCAGGCGAAAATCAATCGCCAGGATACCGCCAGTACCACCGGACCGATGAACAGGCCTATCATACCGAAGGCCAGCAAACCGCCCAATACGCCTCACAACACCAGCAGCATCGGCAGGTCGGCCCCCATATGGATGAAAATCGGTCGCAGGATGTTGTCCAGGGTCGCCACAACGCAACTCCACACCAATAGAACGGTTCCCCAGGTTGTGTCGCCGCTCCAATAGAGCCAGATCATGGCCGGAATAAGCACCGGCAAGGGGCCTAATTGGGCGATACACAACACGAACATGGTCACGGTCAGGACCGCCGGGAGCGGAATGCCGGTAATAGCCAGACCGATACCGCCCAGTACGGACTGGACGATGGCGGTCAGCACCACGCCCAGCGCGACCGCCCGGATGGCCTGCGCCGCCAGCAGGACCGACGCATCACCCCGTTCCGCGCCCAGGCGAATGGCGAAATGCCGCACCGCCATTCCCACGCGTTCGCCGCGCAGATACAGCAACACACTGAACAGAATCATCAAACCGCAGTGCAGCAGCAAACTGCCCAGATTGGCCACCTGGCCCAGCAGCCAACTGGCGGCTTTGCCGATGTAGGGCTGGATTTTGCTCATTAACGGCGCGCTGCCGCCGGAGATGAGCGATTGCCAGGCGCTGTAGAGTTTGCGGCCCACCATCGGCACATCCTGCAGCCAGGCAAGGGCGGGCAAGGTCAGGCGGTCCGGCTGCGTCGCCCAGGCCACCAGCGGCGCGCTATTATCCACAATACTGCTCACCAGAATCGACACCGGCAGTACAAACAGCAGCAGCAGCGTCATGACCACCACCGCCAGCGAACGCCGTCCCCAGAGCAGATGCTGCACTTTAATCAGCAGCGGCCAGGTGGCTATCACCACCATTGAAGCCCAAGAAAAGCCGAGAATAAAAGGCTGTACCACCCAAAAACAGCCGAGGGTCATCAGCGCGATAAACGTCACGCTGAATAGCATTCTGGGCAAATCGTGAAGCGGGCGCGGGAAATCCATGTAACACCTTTCTCCTCAAACAAACGACGGGTTACCCACGGCCTGCGAGGCCAATGTGGGCGAGTAGCATAATGATGGGGTATATCGCCGTTTTTTGACAGGGGGGGATGAAAACTTTCGCCGCGTAAGCCGCGCAGGTCGCCGCTGCGGGAGGATTTTTTTTGGCCAGCAGGACATGGAGGAAAAATATATGAATCACCCCGGATAAATTAGAGTCTATACTTTAAAAGTGGAGGTCTCTATGACAACGACCAAACGTTACTCTCCGGAAGTCCGTGAACGGGCAGTTAATCTAGTGCTGGAAACTCAGCATGAGCA
>NZ_FRDB01000313.1 GCF_900143145.1 Candidatus Sodalis sp. SoCistrobi | reverse complement strand
AATATGTCACCAGGGTTTAATCTGACGTACAAGCTGTAAGCTTAAGGCAGAGTACAAACTCACCGGTAACATCCCAATGATCAGTTGGGGATCATTAACCTTTGAAAGTCAATGATCAAGATATAAGACGGAGTAAGCATTGGTCAAATCCCGGGCAGTCAGGGTAACGTCGCGTTCGGCGCCACGCGCTAGGCCCGGGAATACGGAGTCACGGGGGCAATGGCGCGCCGTGCGGGCACGCCGGGGCAGAAGAGCAGCGAAACGCCGTGCGGGCACGCCGGGCTATCAAAGCAGTAAAACAGGGTGCCGGCACGCGGGGTCATTAGGGCAGCGAAACGCCGTGCGGGCACTGCGCGTAATTAGGAATATATGGCGAGGTGAGACGTTAACTCGCCGGCGCTGGCCTCGCATCCTGCTCTGGCCTTAGCGTCGGGGACGGACGATGCAGATCAGCGCGGGTATAGACTTTGGTCACCGGCGCCACGCTAAGGGCTATCTGCTCCAGCAGATTCTGGGTTGGCGCCTTTTTGCCGTGCACGACCAACAGCAGCGGCAAAATAAGCATCGCCACAATTTGGCCGTTGGTCAGAAAACGGATATGCGTATGCCGACTGAATTGCATCAGCAGGAAAGAAGTACTTATCAGGTAGCCTAACGCCAGACCGGACACGACTTCAGACAGCGAATGCGCCTGAATGACCAATCGCGAAACGCCAATCGCCAATGCCAGCAGATAGCCTCCCGCCACCGCTGCGGCGCGTGGCGCAGGACGCGCGCGGCTAAACAGGATCCAAAGCATGACCGGCCAAATACTGGCCGACAGCGCCGAATGGCCGCTGAATCCCGTGAAATCATAAGTGCGGCTGCCGACTCCCCAGCCCATAAAGGCCAACTTCGAGGCGCAAACAACGCCACCGGCGAGACAGAACAGCATCAGCCACTGCCAGCAGGCCTGGCGGGCATCCGTTTTCAACAGCAGAACCACGACGATTAATCCCGCGCAAGGTAATAACAGCATGCTGTCGCCAAAAAAAGTAAACCAATGCCAACTCATGGGATCCCTTATAAGGCATAGGTATCTACACATCAGGGAGGAGGCTTAAGAGCAACTCTCGCTAAATGAGTAAGTTCTTCCAGACTATATTCCGATAATAATTTTAGTGTATTCAACAAGATGGATAGGCCAGCGAGCAGAGCAGGAGCGCTCTCTCTGCGGCCTCGCTTTTGCTGTCGTCCTGACAAGCGACATATCAGCTGGCGGGCTGCCGCATTTTCTTCTCCTTCAGCGCGTTGCAGCCGCCATACCAGAACAGCAGCCATACTGGCTATTAACAACCTGCGTAGTACGGCTGGCGCGCTGCGCTGAAGCCATGTTTCTACGTCATGTCCGGCACCTTTCAGCAACTTAAAAAATGATTCAATATTCCAGCGCCAGTAATACCAACGAGCTACTTCCTCGCAGGTGATCTCGCTGCAAACGTTTGTAAGCAGCGTCCAGCGTCCCACCACATTACCGAGATCATCCGTAAGCCGAACAACAACCAATCTGACCGTCAGAGGCTCTCCAGGTTGGATTTTTATGCGGCGGCCGGTTTCTTTATCTTTACGCTTCTGCTGCGCAGCTCGGGTTATGACTATCGAGGTTTCACTGATTTCCATATCAGCTTTTTTCCCTTTCCAGTCTACCTGTCCGCATCCGTTGTATGGCAGAAGAGCAGCAATCTCACCAATTTTCAATGAATTACCTTGCCACTCTGCACCATGTCCTTCTTTTCCTCGGATAAGCCAGCATATTCCTTGAGTACTCAACGTCCGCATATGTCCAATAGAGTCACCCTCTCTATCAATTATATGAATCAGCTTTTTACCTATATTAAGCGATTCCACACGGGCAATATCGGTCGTCAAGGCGTCCATATGTGTCTGCCGTTCGGACAGTCCTTCCGCCAACGTTGAATGACAACCGGTTGCATCGGTAAGTGTCTGAGATAGAGGCGCTATTGGCAAACCCGTGCCAGCATCAACCAGCAAGCTGCTTTGAAGTTCATATCCAACATCGCCACCGTGCGTCATTTTTAAGCGTCCGTATTTGGCATGATGGTAAAGAAATTGTAAACGTGACCAATCATGAACAACGAGAGCGTATGGATGCGGGCTAAGCGAAATTTGCTCAAGTGCTAGCGAAATAATTGGCTCATTGAGTTGACTGAAGCTAATTCGCTTATTATTCAGAAAACGCCAGACAGCTTGGGTAGTTGCGAAAGTTGATTTTTGAGCACTTGCGAGGTCTTTAACCGCAGAAGCAAGAAGAGCCGCGGGCGTCATATGCTGTTTAACCAGCGTCTGATATCGGCGGGTAAGGCGAGAGTCAATCCCGCCAACAGATAGGTTGAAATCATTCTGCAAAGTAATAACAGGTATCACGATAAATGTGTAGATACCTATG
>NZ_FRDB01000211.1 GCF_900143145.1 Candidatus Sodalis sp. SoCistrobi | reverse complement strand
TCAACGATCTGCTCTTTAACTCCCGGCTTTCGCGCTTCATAGCGGTAGGTAAGCTGGAATACACGGTGACAGCACTGACACCGGAAGCGTTCGCGCTTAGTTGGACTAAGGCCATGTCGATAAATTTCATCTGAATGGCAGCGAGGACAATGAACAGAAACTGTAACCACGTGGAAACCTCAAATAGAGGCAGAATATCACAAAAGTCAACTATTTGAAGGCATTACCATCTATGGTATGGTGTTTACCTCGGTGATTGCGCACTGATTATCCCCCATTGATGACCCGATAATATGGGCTGCCGATCTGTTTCAGGGTAAAACGACATGATTTACCGGTTAAGAAAATACTCCGGCGCATTACTTATGGTATTCCGTTACTATCATTGCAACAGGCGTAGCGCAGAATGCGGGCGGCAATCCCCAGTGCGGAAGAGAGAAGCAGCGCCACACCATGCCCGGCAGAAAAACCGTGGGAGATAATACGTTTTTCCTTGGGCAGCGGTAGCGTTAAAAGATAGGTTAGAAAGGGTTCGCACACCATATCCGCTACCGCCCAAAAAAGAAAACCGGCGGCCGCAAGATTCAGCTGCCGGGCGGCGCTGAGGGAAAAGTAATGCCCCTGACGGTAAATACCGAATAATCGGTCAAGGGCAAACATACCGAAGCCCAGCGCGAGCAACGGCAGAGTTGTGACAAGCATACCCAGCGACATTTGCCCGAAATCGGTGAGTATTATCACCGGGTTAGTAATGACTCGTTGAGTGACAAAAAGGCCGAGTCCATAAGTATTGAGCATGATCTCGGGAATATACCAGCTCAAGATGTTAATAATAATCATTAATAAAATTATCATCAGTGTAATTTTAGACACTACTCTGCCGTAATAGATAATGGATTGGTGTTTTTCATCGTTATTCATTGTAATGGCATACTCTGCGGCTGAGAGGAAATATTTTAGCGGTTTCTGGATGAAATGTTGATGCTGATAATTGCGGAGGGTCGTTTCTTGTTATTTTAAATCACCGTAAAATGCCGATTCATTCGGTGTGCCGCGTTGATATGGCGCCGATAAATATTACCCATGCATGGCTCAATATTGACCTCGCGCGCGCAGAGGGCGCGCGCGGCGGCGCCATAACGGCCGATGTGATTGGCGGGCGGCGTTACATTCGGCGCCGCAGGCCGACTCGGGCCCAGCAGCGCCGGTTTACTCATTAACGCCGGCTTACCCATTGCTGCCGGTTTAACGATGCCGCCGGCGACCCTCTGTCCGCCAGCGACGATAGGGCCATTGGCCAGGCCGATGCGGCTGGCGCGGGACGAGTTGACCGTCACGCCAGAGGGGGTTGGCATGTCACCGTCAATCGAACCAGGCGTCCGCTGCGTTCTTGATAATGTCCAGGCTGGTATGAATCTCTTCGGGGACGATGCGGGTGAGAGACAACGGCGGCAAGCTGTCCGGATCGAAGAAACCGATATCCAGCGATTCCGGGCTTAAGCGCAACGCGCCGCCGGTTTCGCGGCAATGGAAAATCAGTTTATACACGTGCCAGGGATAGGGGGGATGGCCGTGCAGGTTACGATCCCATAATCCGAGCAGGCGGGTCGCCTCCACCTGGAGCCCGGTCTCTTCCCTGACTTCGCGGCAAACCGCCATGGATGGGCGGTCGCCAACATCGGCCCAGCCGCCGGGCAGGCTCCAGCTTGAATCGTCCGCCTCCTTGACCAGCAGGATTTTGCCCTCGCGCAGGATCAGCGCGCGGGTGTCGACCTTCGGCGTGGCATAGCCCTCCTGCTGTTTAAACGCGCTGATAAACGTCCGGGCGTCGGTGGGGGAGAGCTGCGCAAACAGCGCGCCGGCGATATCGCGAAGTTGTTCATAGCGCTCGATATCGTATGCGTCAGCGGCATAGGTCAGGCCGGTTTGCGCAAGCGCCTGAATTTTCTGTGCCATGGCCGTTAAGGCCGTGCTGGCCGCTTCGGATGAGTCCGGTAACCTAGACATTTTTCCTCCCCATAAGTCGTATAAGCCTTATTCACCGCATGCGGCGCGCGCCTGACATTGCGCCCATGCCCATAGCATCAGGCCGGCGAAGGCGATAACCATGCCGGTAGACAATAAACTGGGGGCGCCGAGGCGTTCGAGCAGTAACCCGCCCGCCATCGCACCGCCGCCGATACCGATATTAAACGCCATGACATACAGCGCCGAGGCAAATTCGGCCTTATCGGGCGCAAGCGTAATAACCCAGCTTTGCAGCGCGATAATCAAAACCGCAATAGCGCCTCCCCAGAGGGCCATAACCAGCCAGGAATAACCTGCCCACGGCCGGACCGTCAATATCAGCCATAAACTGACGAACACGCCGGCCCCGGCGAGCGCGGTCATTATCGCCGGACGCAGGGAAAGGGTACCGGCCAGCAGCGTACCGAGAGCGCCCGCCACGCCGAAGATCAATAAATGAAGCGGGATCGCCGCCCCGGCAATGTTGAGCGGTGAATGCAGCAGCGCGGTAATGTAGGTATAACAGGTGAAATGGCCGGTCACCACCAGCAGCGTAACGCCAATCGCGGCCAACAGCGGCGCTGAGGGTGCTTCTGCTCGGGGTTTCGCTCTTGGAATATCGTCTTGCAGCGACGGTAACCAGAGATAGCCGGCAACGAAAATCACCAGCCCCAGCAGCCCGAAGAGCGCGAACCCCCGCTGCCAGCCGAAAGCCTGGCCGAGCGCCGAGGATAGCGGCACACCGGCGACGATCGCGAGAGAGATACCGGCAAACACGATTGCCGTCACGCGGCTGGCGGGCATGGCGGGCGCGATTTTAATGGCATAGGCGGCGATACTTGACCAGAACACGCCATGTCCCAGCGCCGCCACAATGCGCAATATCATCAGCAGCCAATAGTGGTGGGTTACGATGGCCAGGCCATTGCACACGGCTATGATGGCCAACAGCCACAAAAACAACACGCGCCTGTCGATCCGGCGGGTCAGAAGGGTCACCGGCAGGACCGTGAGCGTGATAATCCAGGCATACCCCGTCACCAGAAAACCGACCTGTCCTTGCGTTACCTGCAAATCCTTAGCAATCAAAGGAAGGAGACCGATAGGCAAATATTCCGTCGTTTGCGAAACAAATGCCCCCAACATCAATACTAACAGAGCCTTCACCATGCGATTTTTACGTCTCTTTTTGCAAGCGTTAGGGCATCCACAGTATCCTGAAGCGGATTGCTGAAAAACAGGCTTGTATTCACGACTTTCGTGAAAAATAATCACTAATGCGGGGACGGCATGGCGCAGTGGGATAATCTCGATATTTTTGTTCAGGTCGTCAAATCAGGCAGTTTCGTGGCGGCCGCCAGGGTTAGCGGGCTATCACCATCGGCGGTGAGCAAAGCCATCACCCGTCTGGAGCAGCACCTTGCCACCCGGCTGATAAATCGTAATACCCGCAGCATGGCCCTGACCGCGGAAGGGATGCGCTATTATGAGCGTTGCCTCGGGATCCTCAACGCCGTAGAGGAAGCCAGAAATGAGCTGTTACAGGCCAACCATTCCCCCTCCGGCACGCTGCGCGTCAGTCTGGCTCAGGAAAGTCTGGTGTTTCCCTTGATGACCTCTTTCGCTGCTCGTTATCCGACTATCGTGCTCGATCTGGACTTTAGCGATCGGCTGGTAGACGTCATAGAAGAAGGCTTCGACGTCGCAATCCGCAGCGGCCATGTCGCCGATTCGCGCCTGGTGGCACGCAAAATCACCACCTACAGCTCAAGCGTAGTGGCGTCCCAAGCTTATCTCGATCGGGCGGGAGCGCCCGAGGCGCCGGCGGACTTGGCAGGCCATGCCTGCGTCCATTACCGCTTTCCCCACAGCGGTAAGCTGGAACTGTGGCAACTGAAAACGCTTTCTCCCGCCCAGTTCGCCGCGTTACCGCTGACTATGGTGTGCAACAACATGCATGCGCGGCGAGATTTCGCCAGAAAGGGCCTGGGACTTGCCTGGTTGCCCGATTATTACGTGCAGGAGGATCTTCGGCGCGGGTCATTGGTGTGCCTGCTGGAACGTTTCGCCGAACGTTGCGAGCCGCTGTGGGCGCTTTGGCCCGCCGGGCCTTTTATGCCGCTGAAAAGCCGCGTGTTTATTGATTTTCTGGGAGAAGCGCTGGGTGAGGCGACGGCGGTCGCGCGATAAGCGGCGACGAAGACGGGCTGCTATGCCACGCCTCGGCTGTTCAACGGTGAAATGACGCTTGATCGCGACACGGACGCCAAAGCGATCGAAAAGCGCCTTGCCCGAGCGCTGGGCCTGACGGTGAAAGACGCCGCAAGCTGCAAATCACTTCACGCCGGCGCGCTGGTTGGTGATAGCGGTGATCCTGGAGGCATGTCGTTTATTCATCATCAGAAGAAGAGTCGTTAATGCTTGAATAGAGGTCAAATGCAAGAACCTGATTTCTAGATAAGTACACTCTCAACTGCACGTCAAGCATGCGCCAGGGTGATACGAGACGTTATAAAACAGAAAAGCCATGATTTCCATGGCTTTTTATTCTGGTGAGACAATGCGATAGCGCGTGATGGATCTGAATATTGAGTATTGGCTTATTCGTATTGATTTTATTGTGTTTTTATCAATCAATCTTTCTTTTAAGTACACACATAAGTACACGATAATTGAAAGTATCCAATCAGTTGGCGCGAAATAGTCCATCAGCTTTTGTTAAAAATCGATTCAGTAAGATGAACTAATAAGCGCAGGTTGTTGACATACTTTACATTTCGCGGGTCTGTAAATTTTTTTGTGTAAATGGCTCCATCGCTTAACTGGAGATTCGTTCTCCATACATCAACATGAATTGGCTCATAGCAGGTTTCCAGTCTCTGAGTGGCATGGTCCATTTGGCGGAAAT
>NZ_FRDB01000212.1 GCF_900143145.1 Candidatus Sodalis sp. SoCistrobi | reverse complement strand
GCTCATTGAGTTGACTGAAGCTAATTCGCTTATTATTCAGAAAACGCCAGACAGCTTGGGTAGTTGCGAAAGTTGATTTTTGAGCACTTGCGAGGTCTTTAACCGCAGAAGCAAGAAGAGCCGCGGGTGTCATATGCTGTTTAACCAGCGTCTGATATCGGCGGGTAAGGCGAGAGTCAATCCCGCCAACAGATAGGTTGAAATCATTCTGCAAAGTAATAACAGGTATCACGATAAATGTGTAGATACCTATGGCCTTAGAGCTGACCATCGCTATGTCGGTCACCCTTGCGCTTTGCCCTCAAAGCAATTGCGCCAGACGGTTAAGATCCGACTGAATAGCCCCGGCGGTGACATCCCGTCCAGCACCAGGGCCGCGAATGACCAGCGGATTATCGCGGTACCAGCGGCTCTCGATAGCGAATACGTTGTCGCAGGGCAGCAATGAGGCCATCGGATGCTGCCGCCGCACCGCCTCCACGCCCACCCGCGCCTTGCCGTTAGCCTCGAAACGCGCGATATAGCGCAGCACCAGCCCCATCTCCTGCGCCGCTTCCAGACGCTGCAACATATGTTCGTTCAGCGCCTCGCCGCCCTCTTCAAAGAAGTGATCCACCGACCCCGCCTCATGACCGGGCGCCACCAGCGATTCAACCCGCACTTGATTAGGCTCAATGGCATACCCCGCCTCGCGGGCCAGGATCACCAGTTTACGCATGACATCCTGGCCGGAGAGATCGACGCGCGGGTCAGGCTCGGTCAGGCCCTGCTGCCAAGCTTGTTCCACCAGTTCGGTAAAGGGCACGCTGCCGTCAAACTGCAAAAATAGCCACGACAAAGTCCCCGAGAAGATACCGCTAATGGAGAGAATGCTATCACCACTGTCCAGCAAGTCCCGCACCGTATGGTTCACCGGCAGGCCGGCGCCCACCGTCGCGTTGTAAAGCCAGTGGCGACCGGTTTTGGCGAAGGCGTCACGCACCTGACGGTAATTATCACCGTCAGACGCCCCCGCCAGCTTGTTGGCGCTGATAACGTGGAAACCGTAACTGGCAAAATCCAGATACTGATCCGCCACGGCTCCGCTGGCGGTCACATCCAGCACCACCAAATCGTCATAAGGATGGGCGCGCATCCACAAAAACAGATCTTCCGACTCGATAAGCGTGGCCTCATCATTGAAAAAGGCAAGCGCCCGGCTGGCGTCAAGGCCGTCGTAGCTTAGCAGGCTGCGCTGGCTGTCCACCACGCCGCTGAGAATGAACTCAAAGCCGGTACGCGCCGAGAGATTTTTCTGCTCGCGGGCAAATAGCTCCAGCCAGCGCGAACCGATATTGCCCTTGCCGAACAGCATCAGGCCGATACGTTTTTCGGCGCGGAACAATGAGGTGTGCAGCCCTTGAATCACATGCTCGGTAGGCCCAACGCGCAGCACCGCGACCAAACTGATGCCGTCCTCCGCCTGCCAGAAAAATTCGATGGGCTGATATTTAAGCTGCTGGTAAAAACGGTGACTGTGCAGCGGGTTTTTTGCCACGCCGGCGCCCACTAGAGCGACCAGCGCCACGCCCTCGCGCAGTTGCAAATGCGCCGACAAACCGGCCTGTTCAAGAATACGCAACGCGCTGCCGGCCACCTCGGAGGTGTAGCACAGCTGCAGCAAACGCCGGTCGCGATGGACCCCCACCGCCAGCGGTTTGATCTGCGCACGTTTCAACGCCAGCTCCATCTCTTTATGGGCCAACGCGAAGTCGTGCTGCGGCGAAATAGTCAGTTCTATCAGGCAGACGTCATCATGGCTGGTGACGATTTTCGCGCCGGTACCGGAAGCCAATACCCGCTCAATACGCGTAGAGCCCTGCTCCGGCTGGTAGCTGCAGCGCAGAAGCAAATCAATGTCGCTGCCGGAAACCGGTTGCAGTGTCCGGGCGTGCAGGACCGGCGCCGCCAGACGCGCCAGCTCGCTGGCTTCATCCAGGCGCAACAGCGGTAACAGGCAGGCATCTTTCACCTTGCGCGGATCGGCACTGTAAACGCCAGCCACATCGCTCCAGATAGTGACACGGGCTACGCTTGCCAGCGCACCTATCTGAGTGGCGGAATAATCGCTGCCGTTACGGCCGAGCAACACCGTCTCCCCGGCCTGGTTGCGGCAGATAAAACCCGTGATGACCAGCCGTTTGGTAGGATGTTGCGTCAACAACTGTTGCAATAGCGGCCAGGAACGCCCCTCATCAACCTGGGGCTGAGCGGCACGTTCGGCGCGCAGAAAATCGCGAGCATCCAGCCATTGCGCTTCCATATCCAGCTGGCTGAGCAGCGCGGCCATCAGCCGCGCCGACCAGATTTCACCGTGGCCGACCACCTCGGCATAGACCGCATCGGTAATGGGACCATCCAGCAAGGCCGCCAGCCGCTCCAAATCGCGAATGAACGTAGCAAGCAGCCCTTCAGCGTCCGCGGGGGGCAGCAAGCCGTTAATCAGTTCGCTTTGATAGCGGCGTAAATTCTGCTGCACCTGATGGGCGGACAAACGATCGCTTTGGCTCAGCGTCAGCCAGCTTATCAGCTGATTGGTCGTGCTGCCCGCCGCGGAAACCACCATCAGATCGCCGGGCCGGCTGTACTCGGCCATAATCCCCGCCACCCACTGGTAACATTTCACGTCGGCAAGGCTACTACCGCCAAATTTATGCAATTGACGGCCGGTCGGGCTGTCCGCGCTCACTAATGGACTCATGCTTACCTCTGTAGTGCCGCCTGGAAAGCCTGTTCCAAATCGGCAATTAAATCTTCGCTATCTTCGATCCCGACCGACACGCGCAGCAGCGTTTCACTAATACCGGCGCGGGCGCGGGCCTCCGCCGCCATCCCCGCGTGCGTCATGGTCGCGGCATGGGAAATTAGACTTTCCACGCCCCCCAGCGACTCGGCCAGCGTGAATAGCGTCAACGCGGCCAGGAATTGGCGCAGCGTGGTTTCGTCGCCATCCAGTTCAAAACTGAGCATCGCGCCAAAGCCGCTTTGCTGACGACAGGCGATCTCGTGCCCCGGATTCTCCGGCAGGCCAGGATAATACAACTTTTTCACCTGCGGATGTTGCTGTAAATACGCGACGATAGCTTGGGCATTATACTCTGCTGTTGCCGTATACGCGGCGTCAGGGTACGTATCCCGCGCAGCAGCAGATAGCTGTCGAATGCGCTGCCGGTCACGCCAATATTGTTGCCCCACCAGGCGAGTTCGATGGCCACATCCGCCTCGCTGGCAATCACCGCGCCCGCGACCACATCGGAATGCCCGTTGAGATATTTGGTGCAGGAATGAACGACCAGATCGGCGCCCAGCGCCAGCGGCTGCTGCAGTGCCGGACTCATGAAGGTGTTGTCCACGACGCACAAGGCGCCCGCCTTATGCGCTTCACGACAGATGGCGGCAATATCCACCACCCGCAGCAGCGGATTACTGGGCGTTTCAATCAACACCAGCTTCGGCTTGGCGGCCAGCGCCTGAGCCAGCGCTTGCGGATCAGCCTGGTCAACGAACTGAACCCGATAGGCCCCCCGTTTGCTCAGGCTATCGAACAGCCGGTAGCTGCCGCCATAGCAATCATGCGGCGCCACCAACAGATCGCCGGGTTTGAGAAACACCGTACACACCAGATGAATCGCCGACATACCGCTGCTGGTCATTACCGCGCCCGCACCGCCCTCCAGTTCCGCCAGCGCCCGCTGCACGACATCACGCGTCGGGTTACCGCGTCGGGAGTAGTCGTGTACACGCGGCTGGTTGAAATCAATGAAATTATAGGTACTTGAGAGGGTAATTGGCGGAACGACACAACCGAATTGCTCGTCGTTATTCAACCCGCTGCGAACTGCGATGGTGGCCTGCTTGCGCGTCATGGTGTCGCATCCTGACAAATGCTAAAAGTGAGGTGAAAGAGTAAACCGCGCAAAGATAGACGTCAATACATCTGGACATCTAAACTTCTTTGCGTATAGATTGAGCACAGCAACAATAACCGCTAAAATTATGCTGATTTGAACTGTTAAAACCCAATCCACATGTTGTAGCGCAGGCGAACGGCGGGGTCGAGGGCGAAATGATATGAAATGGTGATAAACAGCAAATTTAGCCGGCATTAAGTAGAGCGTTTCCCGCATATACGGCATAATTAGCGAACTTTCTGCAATTTATATTCATTCGTTGAGACATTAAGGTATCCCATGGCGGAATGGAAAGGTGAGTATGTCAGCCCTTATGCTGAACATGGTAAAAAAAGCGAACAGGTCAAAAAGATTACGGTATCCATTCCGCTGAAGGTTCTCAAGATTCTGACCGACGAAAGAACCCGGCGCCAGGTGAACAATCTGCGCCATGCCACCAACAGCGAGCTGCTGTGTGAAGCGTTTTTGCACGCCTTCACCGGCCAGCCGCTGCCGGACGATCACGATCTGCGCAAAGAGCGAAACGATGAAATCCCGGAAGTGGCAAAAGACATGATGCGGGAAATGGGGATCGATCCCGATACGTGGGAATATTAACATCGCGCAAATCAACTGCGGCGTCGTGACGCCCCGCACCGCCGCCGCTCATTAATCCGTCAATGTCAGCGCTCCTGGCGCCGTTACCCCCCTTGCACGGCGGGTATGGCATGTTCGCCTTTAGGCTTTGCCTCCCCTCCGCTTTAGCATAGGTATCTACACATTTATCGTGATACCTGTTATTACTTTGCAGAATGATTTCAACCTATCTGTTGGCGGGATTGACTCTCGCCTTACCCGCCGATATCAGACGCTGGTTAAACAGCATATGA
>NZ_FRDB01000364.1 GCF_900143145.1 Candidatus Sodalis sp. SoCistrobi | reverse complement strand
TGCTCATGCTGAGTTTCCAGCACTAGATTAACTGCCCGTTCACGGACTTCCGGAGAGTAACGTTTGGTCGTTGTCATAGAGACCTCCACTTTTAAAGTATAGACTCTAATTTATCCGGGGTGATTCAGTCAGGGCGCTGAGCGGCGACGCGACTCTCAGCGCGCATTATCTGGTCCCCGACCCCAGCGACCCAAGCTATACCGACGCCGGGTTTAATGAGATGCGTATTTTCAATCTGGTGGACGAGAAGGATCGCGCCTGGCACGCCGGACTCAGCGCCTGGGCGGGGCGCAACAATCTTAACGATACCTCCATTGGCATTGAAAACGTGAACCTGGCGTCGGTCAATGAGGGGGAATTTACTTTCCCGCCCTATCATCCGGTGCAAATAGCGGCCATCATTCAATTGGCGCAGGATATCTTGCGACGGTATCCAGAAATTACGCCCACTCAGATCATCGGCCATAGCGATGTAGCACCCGGGCGAAAATTTGATCCCGGCGCGGCGTTCCCCTGGAAAACATTGTTTGATGCGGGCATAGGCGCCTGGTACGACGAGGCGACCAAGCAGCAGTATCTTGACAAATTTGCTGCGCAGGGCCTACCTGACCAGGCGGCGATCACCGCTAAACTTAAAACCTATGGCTATAATACCGCGGGGGCGACAGACGCCGGCCTCTATAAGCATCTCATTCAAGCTTTCCAGTTGCATTTCCGCCCCGCTGACTGGCAGGGTACGGTGGATAGTGAAACCGCGGCGATCCTTTATGCATTGGTGGATAAATACTTTAAAAAGTAAGTGCAGACTTACTTTCACCCGCGCGGCCGCCACAATGGGGGGAAGTCGATATTTGCGATAGCCTGTTATCCCCCCGCATGCGTCCCCTTTTGCTGCCCCCTTTTCGACTCATGCCGAATACCCGCCTGACGCAAAGTGCAGTATTCCTGTTCGGGATGACAGGTAATCGTTACCTGCTGCTTTAGCAGCAGCGGATTGTTGGTTACCCCGTGGCCAAAATAGGGATAATAATACACCGGGATTGACGTCGCATCAGCAAAATCGCGGATCACGCTTTTGAAGATTAATCTCTCTTCATCGGTGGCCTCTAAAGTGAAAAATTGGCCGAAGACGATCGCGTTAGGCGTGAAGTCTTTCTTATATTGCAGCTGATGTAAGGCGCGATCGAGTTGTTTATTGAATAACCCCGAGTTTATTAGAGAGTAATTTTGGCAATACTACGCCGCTTCCTCTGATGCTAATTGCAAAGCGTAATAGTTCATTTCGGCTTCAGTAGGAGGGATGTAACCCAGCCGCCCGAGCAGCCTTCTGTTGTTGTACCAGTCCACCCAGTCCACCCAGTCCACCCAGTCCACCCAGTCCAGCGTGGCCAACTCCACTTCCGTCCGGTTTTTCCAGCTCCCGCGGTGGATAACCTCCGTTTTGTACAACCCGTTGATACTCTCTGCCATCGCATTATCGTAGGAGTCGCCG
>NZ_FRDB01000214.1 GCF_900143145.1 Candidatus Sodalis sp. SoCistrobi | reverse complement strand
ATTTTGCAGCACATTAGGCATGATGTTTCACATCTCTGAGTTAAATATGCACAGCATAACATTTCATCAGGAAAAGGTGACATTTCTACTTTGCGGGATTAGTTGACATTTTAAACTTGCAATAACAGTGGTTGACACACCGTTGCCGCTCAAACGCCGGCCAGCACCTTTGGCAAAGGGTATGGCCGGCGGCCGGTTACTTGGTGTCTCCCTCCACATGCAGCGCCAGCCGTTTGTTGCCCAGGCGCAGCCAGAGCAAACGTAGCGCCCCTAACGCCAGCCAGGCGGCGCCGAGCATGATGGCGGTGCCATCCAGGCTTATCAGCAGCCACAATGAAGAGAGGGCACCGAGCGCCGGGGCCACCAGATAACGCAGCGTGTCCCAGCCGCCGCGGCGCTTTAACCGCAGATAGTAATGACCAATGACCGCTAAATTGACCAGCGTAAACGCCAGAAAGGCGCCGAAATTGATAAACGAAGTAGAGGTGGTCACGTTCATCATCAGCGCCAGCAGCGCTACCGTCGCGCACAGCAAAATGGCGTTAACCGGCGTGGTAAAGCGACCCAGTCGTCCGAGCAGGCGGGGCAGTACGCCATCGCAGCCCAGGCTATAAATCATTCGGCTGGCGCTGGCCTGGGCGGAGATCCCGGAGGCGAACTGGCCGAATACCAGCCCTATCATAAATAACGTCACAAACACGTCACCGCCGATATTACCGGCAATTTCAAACGCCGCCGAATCGGTGTTCTGAAACGTCGCGCCGGGATGGGCCAACTGCACGCACCAGGCGACGAGGATGAAGAGGATGCCGCCGCAGAGCGTGATAAGCATAATCGCGCGCGGTATGCTGCGCTGAGGATTGAGGGTCTCGCCGGCCAGCGTGGTAATGGCATCAAACCCCAGAAAGGAGTAACAGGCCACGGCGCCGCCGGCGACCAAGATCGGCAACAGCTGATCGCGCTGATCGAGAAACGGCGCCAGACTCCAGAAAGGGCGCGAGGCGTCACCATAGAGGTAATGTACCGCAAGCGTTGCGAAGGCCACCACAATTAGCAACTGGACCGTCATCAGCAGCAGATTCACGGCATAGGCCACTTTCAGCCCTACGATATTGATGGCGGTGGTGATGGCGATAAACGCCAGTAACCAGACAAACTGGGGCACCGCCGGTACCGCCGAAGAGAGATAAACCGCGCCGATGAGCCAAATCACCATCGGCAGGAACAGATAATCCAGCAGGATGCTCCAGCCGGCGAGAAACCCCATATTCTCGCTGATGGCGTTGCGTACATAGATATAGGCAGAGCCGGCCACCGGAAAGGCGGCGGACATCAGGCTGTAGCTGCAGGCGGTGAAAAACATGGCCACCAGCGCCAGCACATAGGCGCCCGCCACGTGGCCGTCGGTGATCTGCGCCAGTACCCCAAAAGTGCCGAGCACGATAATGGGTGCCATATAGGCCAGCCCGAACAACACCAAATGGCCTGTGGTAAGGGTCTTTTTAAAATCTGACATGACATTACTCCTTGTAAGATTGCACTGTGGCGACAGCGGGCGAAGAGAGCGGCGAACGCGATCATCGCCGCCGTAGCGCCCGTCGGGACGTTCCCTGAATGCGTCCTGATAGCATCATCCGGCCTACGCGCAAAACGTGCGCACTGGGGCGGACCGGACACGCCGGTCCTGAACAGCGTCGTCTGGCGGTGCCCGGGTCCATACGGGGTCATATTGCCGTGAGAAACCCCAATCAATGCACAACCTATCGTCGCTAGTCCGCAGCCGATTTCGGCCGCGGACTAGCTGTGCACAATCAGCAAATCGATTCGCCTGGCGTCGCACAGAACCTGTTGCCCCAGCGCCGCTGGTGGCCTCCTTTTACCGGTTTCCGGCGCGTAAAGGGGCGTGTTAGCCGGATGCCGCCGCGCCCGATTCCTGCTGTCAGCGAGGCGCGGGCGGGCCAACGTGAAAATGTTTCACCGCCGGCGGCGTAATAAAAATGAGTGTTAGATCACAGTCATCGATAATGGAATCTCTATAGTTAGATAATCTATTACCTAACTAGCAATTTTTATGGACAAGAAAGTAGCCATTAGCGATGTCGCCAAGGCGGCGGGCGTATCGACGGCGACGATTTCACGCTATTTAAACGGTAAGTTTGGCTCAATGAGCGCGGCGACGCGGGAGCGCATCAGCCGGATAATTGCCGAGATGAACTATAAACCGAACGATGTTGCGCGCTCTTTGCGCAGCACGCAGAGCAAGACCATCGCCGTGATTATGGCGGATATCTTCAATCCTTATTCAATGGATATATTAAAAGGTATTGAAGGGGTATGTACCCCGTTTGGCTATACACTGTTTTTATGCGACGCCAAAGACGATGCCCAAAACGAAATTGCCATTATTGAAAATATGATGTCCAAGCGCGTCGACGGTTTCATCATTAACAGCACGGGTAAAAACGATGATTTTATCCGGGCGGTGGCGCAGGACATTCCGACGGTACTGGTCGGCAGGAAACTGGGCTTCGAGGATATTAATTGCGTGTCGGTGGACAATCGGCAGGGGATGCGTCTGGCGATGGCGCACCTGCAACAGCGCCAGTGCGATGCCGTCACGCTGTTTACGCCGCCGCCGGATACGATTTCTCCGCGAATCGAGCGCGTGGAGGCGTTTAACGCCATAGGGAACAGCGCTGCGTTTAAGCAGGTGCCGTGCCGTACCGTCATTGTCGAAAACGAGAACATGGATACGCTCGGTGATCACATCGCGCAGGCCGTGAACGGGGCGGCTACGCCCGGGATAATTTCGATCAACGGCAAACTGTCGCTCAGTATGGTGAAAGCGATGCACCGCGCCGGCCTGGCGTTTCCTCGCGACCTGTTGTTTATCGGCTTCGATGATACGGAATGGGCCTCGGTTATCGCCACGCCGCTTACCGTCATTGCGCAGCCGACGTATGACATCGGCGCCGGCGCAGCCAATAAGCTTATCGCGGTGCTGACCAAAGAGAAAAGCATTAGCGACAGTTGTCAGACCCGATTGCCCGTTACGCTGATTGAACGGCAATCGACAATAAGAAATAAGACAGGAGAATAAGACATTATGCGAGTCACTGAAATCAACACTCACGTGCTTAAGGACAAGCTCCCTGAGAAATTTGGCATGTCGCAATGGTATTGGGATGTCCGCGCAATTTGCCTGGTGGAAATTAAAACCGACGAGGGGATTACCGGCTGGGGAGAATGCTTTGGCCCGGCCGAAACCAACGCCGCTTTGATTAAAGAACTTTACGCGCCGCAGCTCATCGGCCGCGATCCGCTGCCGCGTCGTCATGTTTGGGAAACGCTTTATAACCGCACGCGCGAATTCGGCCGCAAAGGAATTGCGATTTCGGCATTGTCGGGAATCGATATCGCCCTGTGGGATATTTACGGTCAATATGTTAATCAGCCGATAGGGCAATTGCTGGGCGGTGATCTGGCGCAGCCGGTGGCGGCTTATGCATCGACATTCTATTATTCAGCCGATAATGCGCGCGTGATAGAAGAAAATGCGGCGCAGGCCATCGGCGAAGGGTTTAGCGCGTTTAAAATGAAGGTCGGCGCGCTGTCGATTGAAGAGGATGCGCAACGGGTGCGTAACGTCCGCCAGTGTATCGGTGATAGCGCCCTGTTGGCGGTGGATGCCAATCGCGCCTATACGGCCAATGAAGCTATCGCGCTGGGGAAACGCATCGCCCCTTATGATATTGCCTGGTTTGAAGAACCGGTATTACCTGATGATTTTGCCGGTTATCGCGAGGTAAGAAATAAACTGGACATGCGTATTGCCGGCGGTGAATCGGAATTCACGCGCTTTGGTTTTCGATCGTATCTGGAACAGCAGTGCATTGATATTGCGCAGCCAGATGTTGCCGCCTGCGGCGGGATAAGTGAAGCGCTGACCATTGCCCAAATGGCGACGGCCTACGGTATCGAATGTTATCCGCATCAGTGGGGATCGGCCATTTCCCTTGCCGCCACGCTGCACCTGACCAGCGCTATTCCGCTGGCGGTACCGGCCATGGCAAAACAGCGCCCCGTGCTGGAGCTGGATCGTGCGCCGAATATCTTCCGGGAGCAGCTCTCTGATTTGGCTATCGGACCTGTGATGCAGGTGCCGCAGCGTCCCGGGCTCGGCATTGAGATTGATTTCGATATGATAAAGCATTATTCGACTTGATCCTTAAAAGACAAGTTTACTAATAAATCATACCTTGGTGTGGGAATGACTATGTTTACCTCTAAATGGTTTCGCATTGGCGTAACGCTAATGGTCGGGATTTTTGTCGCCTATCTGGATAGATCCAATCTTTCTATTGCCTTGCCCGGCATCGAAAAAGATTTGGATATAAACGGTTCTGCGGTAAAAAGTCTGAATAACCCCGAGTTTATTAGAGAGTAATTTTGGCAATACTACGCCGCTTCCTCTGATGCTAATTGCAAAGCGTAATAGTTCATTTCGGCTTCAGTAGGAGGGATGTAACCCAGCCGCCCGAGCAGCCTTCTGTTGTTGTACCAGTCCACCCAGTCCAGCGTGGCCAACTCCACTTCCGTCCGGTTTTTCCAGCTCCCGCGGTGGATAACCTCCGTTTTGTACAACCCGTTGATACTCTCTGCCATCGCATTATCGTAGGAGTCGCCG
>NZ_FRDB01000244.1 GCF_900143145.1 Candidatus Sodalis sp. SoCistrobi | reverse complement strand
CGCTCCGTACCCGCATTAAACGACTGGCGCGTAAAACGATTTGCTTCTCGCGCTCTGTCGAGATCCACGAAAAAGTCATCGGAGCCTTCATCGAAAAACACATGTTCTACTAATTGGAGTCATTACCCGATTGCCGTCGGGCACCGTGAAACGCTGCTGCGGTTCCCCGTCGCCGGGAATCAGCTCCAGCGTGGTGCCGGCCAATAACCCGCTGATATCGGGCTGGGTGAGCGAGAGCTGCGGCGTCGTCATTTCGATACGGGTACCGCTGCGCATTAAATCCGCTACCGACGGATTAAGCGTCAATTCGCCGGTGACATGTTTGTCTTTTCCCAGAGTGATTTTGGTCAGCATGCCGACTTCCAGACCTTGATATAGCAAGGGCGTATGGCCGGCGCTAAGATGGCTGCCGTCGGGCAGATCGAGGGTAATGATAACGCCGCGCTGGCTATGGGCCAGATCGGGGTAAAGCCTATAATTATCGTCGGTTCTGGCCTGGGCGCTATCGGCCGGCGAGTCGAACGCGATGGCGCCGTTGACCAGCGCCGCCACGCTTTCCATTTCTATTCGCGCGCCGTGGAGATCGACATTGGCTTTCAGCCCGGAGACATTCCAAAAGCGGCTGTCTTTTTTTACCAGATGAGTGAAGCGGCGATCGATCAGCACATCGATGGTCACCCCTTTACGGTTGCGGGCAATGTCGAAATCGTAAACTTTGCCGACCGGCAGCTTGCGGAAATACACCAGCGAGCCGGTACTGAGCGCGCCGAGATTGTCCGCCTGCAAATGCACCAGCAGTTCACCGGTATTGACGCGATATTTGGGCTGGGTATCCAGGGCGGTGAAGTGGGTCTGTTCATTGCCCTTACCCGGCATCATACCGATATAGTTCCCGCCGACCAGGGCGTCCAGGCCGGAAATGCCGGCCAGGGATGCCTTGGGCGTCACCAGCCAGAACTGCGTCCCTTCGCGCAGCGCGTCGCGCATATCGCTTTTGATGCTGGCTTCCACTTTGATGGTGCGCAGATCGTCACTGAGCTTGATATTCTGTACGGTGCCGACCTCCACGCCCTGGTAACGCACCGGCGTGCGCCCGGCGACGATGCCGTCGGCGGAGACGAAATCAATCGTCACCGTGGTGCCGCGCTCTTGCAGGGTACTATAGACCAGCCAGCCGGCAATCAGCAGGGCGATAAACGGCAGCAGCCAGAAAGGCGATATCCGGCGCTTGGTGCGAACCGTCGCATTAATCGGTGTAGTCGGCGTGTGTGGCATGTGCGTCCCATAGCAAACGGCTGTCCAACCACTCGACAGCGAGAATTGTCAAAATCACGGCGGAGCCAAAATAGAAGCCGGCCGGTCCCAGCGTAAAGGCAAGCAGTTGATCCCGGTCGACCAGCGACAGGGTAATGGCAATGACAAACAGATCGAGCATCGACCAGCGTCCAATCCAGATAACGAAACGCAGCAGCCGGACGCGGGTCTTCATGCCGTGGCGAACATTGAAATGAATGCTCAGCAAAAGCGTAAACAGCACAATGATTTTGATAAACGGCACCAAAATGCTGGCGATGAAGACCACGGCCGCCACCGCCACATTGCCCTGCGCCAGGGACAGAATGCCGGACATAATCGTATCCTCGTTACGGCTGCCGTTGAGATAGATGATGGATATCGGCAGCACATTGGCGGGGATCAACATGATAATTGCGGCGATGAGCGCGGCCCAGGCTTTTTGCAGACTGTGGCGCCGGCGGCGGCGCAGCGGCGTATGGCAGCGCGGGCAGCGACCCCGGGCGTCCGGCAGGCCGGTGAAGCGGCAGCCCAGGCAGACCCGCAGCGCGCCGGTCATGGGCAGCCCGGGGCGCGGCGCCGGCTGTGGGAAATAAGTGTGCCAGAGTTGGCCGGTATTGAGTTTGATGAGTGTCAGGAGGCTGAGCAGGGTCAAAATAACATAGGCGGTTAATCCCAGGCCGGTGGTAACGTCGGCGTAATCTTTAACTTTGATTGACGCCACGGCCATACCGACCAAATAAATATCGAGCATCACCCATTCTTTTAACCGATGCAGCATCAGCAACACGGGGCGTAAATTCAGGCCCAGCCGCTGGCCGAAATACAAATATAACAAAGAAAAGACCAGTGTTGCGGGGGCCCCCACGGTGCAAAACGCTACCATGCTAGCGGTGATGATATTGCCCTGCAGCGCCATTTGCCAAATGCCTTGTAGCAAACTGGCGCTAATGGGCGTGCCCAGCAACCGAATGCTTATCAAGGGTTCGGTAAAAGCGAAGGGCATCAGCAGCAGCATTGCGACCGCCAGCGCCGTCAGACGGGTCATGCTCCAGTCCCGTCCGCGCACCACTTTCGCCCGGCAGCGCGGGCAGCAGGCATCCTGATTATCGCTCAGGGGCGGCAGGATAAATAAAACATCGCACTCCGGGCAGCGCTGATATTGGCCGGACGGAAAGGCATCATGAATCGCGGTTATTTTCATCGCGCGGCGTTTACGCCTCCCTCACACCTCATTTTTTTACCCTCCATGCCGCCGTTGTCGGGTTATAATTAACCCCCGGCGAACCGCCTGCCTGGCCGGGCAAACATACCCGCGCGCGAACACTTTGTGAAGTCATAACGGATTAATCTTGTGGCTTTGGGCATTTATTGCTTATTTTATAGAGGCTGGTGTGCCGTCTGCTACAACAAAGATTAGCTCATTTAATGGTTTATTATGAAAAAAAACAATTTTACGCCGAATTATTGCAGGATCTGTCGGCACTCCTTGATGGCGAAACGCATTTTATCGCCGCGCTGGCCAACGCCAGCGCTTTGCTCTACGAGCGCCTGGAAGGGGTGAACTGGGCAGGTTTTTATTTACTCGACGGTGATATACTCGTTCTCGGGCCTTTTCAGGGTAAAGTCGCCTGCGTGCGCATCCCGCTCGGTAAAGGGGTGTGCGGCAGTGCAGCGGCGGAAAACCGCATTCAGCGTATCGGCGACGTGCATGCCTTCCCGGGCCATATCGCCTGTGACGCCGCCAGTAATGCTGAAATCGTATTGCCTATCACGCTGGACGGTCGTGTGGTGGGGGTATTGGACATCGATAGCACAATTTATCAACGCTTCAGTCAGGATGATGAAGATGGACTGAAGGCAGTGGCGGATTACCTCTGCCGGCAGTTGGGAACCACCAATATGCGCAAATTTATCACTAATACTTGATAATGATATACGGATAACGTGGCATTTGCCGATGGCGTCATTATAATGACGCCTGTTCATGCCTGCGCTGGTTGGCAAGCCCGTTGTAATCAGGAAAATTCATGGAAAATCAACCTAAGTTGAACAGCAATAAAGAAGTGATTGCCTTTCTGGCGGAGCGATTTCCGCTCTGTTTCACGGCAGAAGGCGAAGCCAGGCCGCTTAAGATCGGCATCTTTCAGGACCTCGTTGCACGGGTTCAGGGCGAAGAGAATATTAGCAAGACGCAATTGCGCTCGGCATTGCGCCTTTATACCTCAAGCTGGCGTTACCTCTACGGGATAAAGCTCGGCGCCCAGCGCGTTGATCTCGACGGTCATCCCTGCGGTGAGTTGGAAGCGCAGCATGTTGAACATGCACGTAAGCAATTAGAGGAAGCCAAGGCCCGCGTTCAGCTTCAGCGGGCCGCTCAGCAGGCGAAAAAACGCGAAAATGGCGAGGCCACGGCGCCGCGTCGTCCCGCTGCGGGCAAGCGGCCCGCCAAGAGTGACAACGTCACGCCCAGCAAACCGCGTCCCAAACACCAACGTCCCGCGCCCGCCACAAGGCAAACCGCGCCGGTCGTTAAAACCGTGCCTGTCACCGATATTTCCACATTGCAAATCGGCCAGGCTATCAAAGTCAAAGTGGGTAAAAGTCCCATGGACGCAACCGTCATGGAAATCGCCAAAGAAGGGGTGCGAGTGCAGCTCTCTTCCGGGATGGCTTTGATAGTACGCGCAGAACACCTGCAGTTCTGATACGGAGGCCAACCAGGGCATGAACACATTTGTCAGAGTCGCCATCATGGCATAGGTATCTACACATTTATCGTGATACCTGTTATTACTTTGCAGAATGATTTCAACCTATCTGTTGGCGGGATTGACTCTCGCCTTACCCGCCGATATCAGACGCTGGTTAAACAGCATATGA
>NZ_FRDB01000248.1 GCF_900143145.1 Candidatus Sodalis sp. SoCistrobi | reverse complement strand
TGCTCATGCTGAGTTTCCAGCACTAGATTAACTGCCCGTTCACGGACTTCCGGAGAGTAACGTTTGGTCGTTGTCATAGAGACCTCCACTTTTAAAGTATAGACTCTAATTTATCCGGGGTGATTCACCCAAGTGGACTCGTCATAGCTTGAGGACAAGGTCCCGGCAACATGGGGCAGCGCGACGTTGACGATGGTGGTGTCCAGAATTTCCATGAACACCGCCAGCGTGACGACGATAGCGACCGCCCAGGGATTACTGGACGGCGTCCAGTGGCGTTCGCCGCTCATTCAAGCATGACCTTCGGCTCGGCCGACAGCCCCAGCGGCAGCGGCGCGTTGGGATCCAGGCCGCTGTCGATGACGATTTTGACCGGGACCCGCTGAACAATTTTCACGAAGTTACCGGTGGCGTTTTCGGCCGGAAAGGTGGAAAAGCGCGAGCCCGAACCTTGCTGAATACTATCGACATGACCGTGCAAGGTGAGATTGGGATAGGCATCCACCGTGATCTCAACCTGATTGCCGGGGCGCATGCGCTCAAGCTGGGATTCCTTGAAATTGGCGGTAATCCAAATGTCTGGCGACACCACCGAGAACAGCGAACTGCCCGCCTGTACCAACGTGCCGAGCTGGACGTTGCGCCGGGTTACGAAACCGTCGAACGGCGCGCGCACGTTGCTGTAGGAGAGATTGAGGTCTGCGGTTTCCAATTGCGCCTGCGCTTGGTCGACCTGACGCTCGCGCGCTTCGACATTGGTCTCGGCCTGACGCACCTGCAATTGCACTTGGGCGGCGACCTCGACTTGCGCTTGGGCGTTGGCCAGTTCGGCGCGGGCGGATCGCACCTGGGCGCTGGCGTTATCGATGTTTTGCTGCGAGGTCGCGCGAGGATCGACGCCGCGCTGCCGGCGGTAGTCCGCCTCGGCATTTTGCAAATTGGCTTCGGCGCGGGCCTGCTGGGCATTGGCCTGGGCGAGTTGAGCGGGGTATTGCACCCGGGAGAGCGCCAGCTGCGCCTGATGCAGTTGCGCCTGCGCCAGACCCAACTGCGCCCGCGCGCGATCGCGCTCGGCGGTCGCATCGCGCGGGTCTATTTGCACCAGAAGATCGCCCTGATGCACCCGTTGGTTGTCTTTGACCAGCAGTTTTACCACGTAGCCGGAGATTTTCGGCGCGACGGTCACCGCATTGCCCTCGGTAAAGGCGTCATCGGTGGTTTCCTGGTTGCGGGTGGAAAGCCAGAACCACAGGCCGATTATCAGCATGACTACCACCACCACCGCCAGAATAATCAGCGGCTTCTTGCCGGGGCGCTTGCGGTCGTTGCCGCCGTCATCATCCGTCTCCTGCGGATCATCCTCCGGCTGAGTCCCCTTTTCGCCCTCCTGCGTGTCATCCGCCGGTTGGGCGCTGTTATCGCTATCCCGCGGGTTGTGCTGCGGTTGGGCGCTATTTTCGCCCTCCCGCGGGTTGTCCTCCGGCCGGGCGCTATTATCGCCATCGCGGTGGTTATGCTGCGGTGGGGCGGCATTCTCGCTATTCCGGTGGTTATGCTGTGGTGGGGCGCCATGTTCGCCATCCCGGAGATTATCTTCCGGCGGGGTGCCATATTCCGGTGGGGTGCCATATTCCGGTGGGGTGCCATATTCCGGTGGGGTGCCATATTCGCCATGACGGTAATCGTTTTCCCGCCGGGTGTCGCCCGCGCGGGACTCGCGCCCTTCGCCCCCTGGCCGGGGGTCACCAAGACGGGGATCCCCATCGATGCCGGCGGCGTCGGCGGATAGCGGAGAATGACGGTTAGCGTCGTCATTGGGTCGGGAAGCATCGGAAGGGTACTTGGGTTTGTGGCTGTCCATAGGCTCCATCAACTAACGTGGCAAGCGCTGCGCCAGAATAAAAGGAAACTGTGTCATTAAGGGTAAAAGGATTTTCGCTAAACGCCAGTCCGCGCACGACAGGAAATGTCGTTACGCCATTAAATGCTAAAACACCTCCATCCAGCATACTCAGCAAAGCAGAATTAACAAGACAAGCGCTAATTATTCCCTTGTGTCAAGGGCGGGGCGCGTTAAAAAGGTGACAAAAAAATACCTCTTCCCGACGATTCGTGTTTTGGGTGAATGGGATATACTAATGCGCAATTCACCGCGGCCCTGCGGTATTTTTCAGGTAACGGATAATGCTTTCTCTTTTACGTGTAGTGTATCTTGGCGTGTCACTTTTCACCCTCGGCAATCTGGTTGTCGCTCCCGCCCAGGCGGCGCTGAGCACGGAACCCGCGCCGCTGGTCTCGCCGTTGCAAATAGCATCGGGTAGCGCGCTGGTGCTGGATATGTCGAATAATCATTTGCTCTACGCCGCCCATCCTGACAAGGTGGTGCCCATTGCGTCGCTGTCCAAGCTGATGACGGCCATGGTGGTGTTGGACGCCAAACAGCCGATGAGCGAAATGATTTCGGTGGATATCCACCAGACTGCGGAACTGCGCGGCGTCTTTTCCCGCGTACGGGTCGGCAGCGAGATTGACCGTCGCACCATGCTATTGCTGGCGCTTATGTCTTCGGAAAACCGCGCCGCCGCCAGTCTGGCGCACCATTATCCCGGCGGCTACGGCGCCTTTATCAATGCAATGAACGCCAAAGCCCGCGCCCTGGGAATGACCCATACCCATTATGTGGAGCCGACGGGATTGTCGATGCATAACGTGTCGACCGCGCGCGATCTGGCCAAGCTGCTGATGGCCAGCAAAAGCTACCCGCTGCTGAGCGAACTGAGCACCACGCACGAAACCATGGCTACGTTCCGCCATCCTGCCTATACCCTGCCGTTTCGCAATACCAACCATCTGGTCTATCGCAATGACTGGATCATTCAGCTGACTAAAACCGGTTTCACCAACCAGGCCGGCCACTGCCTGGTGATGCGCACCGTCATCAATCACCGCCCGGTGGCCCTGGTGGTGCTTGATGCCTTTGGTAAATATACCCATTTTGCCGACGCCAACCGCATCCGCAGCTGGCTTGAGACCGGCAAAGCCTCACCGGTGCCGCCGGCGGCGCTGGATTATAAGCGGCAGAAAGCGCGGCTGGTCGATCAGACCGCGCGCAACATCCGCCACGACGATGGGCAATCAATGGAGTGAGAAACGGCTAAGGAAAGGGTTGGTCGCGAACCCGCACGCGGATTAAACCTCACCCCTCAATGGTGATACCGGCGACGCTGCTCAATTCGGCCGCGCCGCACAATCAGGTAGCACCGCTAGCTTCAGCTGCGCCGCTCAATCAGGTAGCATTGCTGAATTCGGCCGCGCCGCTCAGACAGGTAGCACCGCTTACTCTAGGCGCGCCGCTCAGTCCGGCCGCGCCGCGCGGAAATCGTGGACCAACTCGCCGCAGGCCAGCATTTCCTGTTCATGGTCGGCGTCGCGCCAGGTTTCCTCCAGCGCTTGCTGATACCAAAGCTGCATCGCCGGCAACGCCGTATCCGTTCACACCACGCCTGTGCCGGCGCGCTTAGCGCGAGGCCGAAACTTTGCGCGCGGAACACCACCGGCGCATAGAACGCATCCACGGCGCTGAACGCCGGACCCGCCAGCCAGGGGCCGCCAAAGGTACTCAACCCGTCTTGCCACAGGGCATCCAGACGGGCGATATCTCTCTTTAGCGCCGGCGGTAACTGCGTCAGGCGCACCCGCACGCCGCAGGACATCGGACAGAGATTGCGCAGGGTGACAAAACCGGCATGCATCTCCGCCGCCGCGCTACGCGCCCAGGCGCGCGCCGCCGCCGCTTCCGGCCAGACGTGCGGATGACGTTCTGCCAGATACTCTACTATGGCCAGTGAATCCCACACCGTCTGCGCCCCATCGATTAACACGGGAACTTTGCCGGTGGGTGAAAAACGACTGAAGGGGGAAGTGGCCGCCGGCGGCGCAAAGGGGTGCAGACTCTCCTCGAAGGCATAGGTATCTACACATTTATCGTGATACCTGTTATTACTTTGCAGAATGATTTCAACCTATCTGTTGGCGGGATTGACTCTCGCCTTACCCGCCGATATCAGACGCGGGTTAAACAGCATATGAC
>NZ_FRDB01000215.1 GCF_900143145.1 Candidatus Sodalis sp. SoCistrobi | reverse complement strand
CGGCGACTCCTACGATAATGCGATGGCAGAGAGTATCAACGGGTTGTACAAAACGGAGGTTATCCACCGCGGGAGCTGGAAAAACCGGACGGAAGTGGAGTTGGCCACGCTGGACTGGGTGGACTGGTACAACAACAGAAGGCTGCTCGGGCGGCTGGGTTACATCCCTCCTACTGAAGCCGAAATGAACTATTACGCTTTGCAATTAGCATCAGAGGAAGCGGCGTAGTATTGCCAAAATTACTCTCTAATAAACTCGGGGTTATTCAACCCAGAGAAAACCCAGCATCGATAAAAACAGACCCAGCTCCATATATCCCGCACTATTGCTCCCGACAATGACGCTTATGAAATTAACAGTGCGATGCCGATTCGACAAGCGAATTGTCGGTGAAATTTCGTCACGCCGCCGGCCCGCCCACCACTGGAGAAATGCCAATAATGATCATTCCCTGGCAGCAGATCGATCCCACCACGCTATATAATCTGATTGAATCGTTTGTGCTGCGCGAGGGCACGGATTATGGCGAGCAGGAAAAAAGCCTGCGGCAAAAAGTGGCGGATGTGTTACGCCAGGTGCAATCCGGCGAAGCCGTGCTGGTGTGGTCGGAACTGCATGAAAGCATTAACATTATGCCACGCGGCCATTATCTCCCCGATTAGCGTCACCGCCGGTGCAGTAAACCCTGCGACCGCGCCCGTTCGGCCATTGTCCCTGGACCGCACCCCGGCTACCGTAAGGCGGAAACGAGCAAGCCTGGCGGTGGCCCTACGGCGCCAAACGTGGTAACAATAACCTGCGCCCGCCCGCACGTCATCTGACAGAGGTTATCAACATTATTAAGGTCACATCATGTCAGCACAACATCCGATAATTGCGGTCACCGGCTCCAGCGGCGCCGGTACCACCACGACCAGCCTGGCTTTTCGCAAAATCTTTCAACAATTGAACATCCGCGCCGCCGAGCTTGAAGGTGACAGCTTTCATCACTTCACGCGGCCGGAAATGGATCTGGCTATTCGTAAAGCGCGTGATTTAGGTCGGCATGTCAGTTATTTCGGCCCGGATGCGAATAATTTCGATCTGCTGGAGAGGACCTTTTATCACTACGGTGAAAGCGGGCGCGGACAAGCGCGCAAATATTTGCACACCTATGATGAAGCGGTTCCTTATAATCAGGTTCCCGGTACCTTTACCCCCTGGCAGCCGCTGCCGGAGCCGACCGATGTCTTATTTTACGAAGGGCTGCACGGCGGCGTCGTGACCGAGCAAAATGATGTCGCCCGGCATGTGGATTTGCTGGTGGGCGTGGTGCCGATAGTTAACCTGGAATGGATCCAGAAATTGGTGCGCGATACCAACGAACGCGGTCACTCGCGCGAGGCCGTGATGGATTCCGTGGTGCGATCCATGGAGGATTATATCAATTTTATCACGCCGCAGTTTTCCCGCACCCATATCAACTTCCAGCGGGTGCCCACGGTGGACACCTCCAATCCCTTCGCGGCTAAAGCGATTCCGTCATTGGACGAAAGCTTTGTGGTTATCCACTTCCGGGGCCTGGACGACATCGACTTTCCCTACTTGTTGGCCATGCTGCAGGGATCGTTTATTTCCAATATCAACACGCTGGTGGTGCCGGGTGGCAAAATGGGTCTGGCAATGGAATTGATTATGGCGCCGTTGGTCAAGCAATTGCTGGAAGGGAAACGGATCCGCTAACCTTTCGGCTATGGCGGCGTGTGTGCAGCGGCGGGAGTAGCCGTCAATCGGCGGCGCCAGGGTTATGGCGCCGTGGAAGGCCTGCACCGTCGCCACCGGGGATGCCGGCGGCGCTGATGCCTCGAGCAGGCGACGCCGCTCCGGGGTGAGTCGCCCGTTATCGCTGCCCTGACGCCCGTCCGCCACCTCGTGCTATCAGTCGAGGTTACGCACTTCAAAGCTGTGGCTGATAGTGGCGGCTTTGCCTAACATCAGCGATACCGAACAATACTTTTCCGCCGATAGCGCGACCGCGCGCTCTACAATCTTATCCGTCAGGTCGCGACCGGTAACAACAAAATGCAAATTGATATGGGTAAACAGGCGTGGCGCTTCCTCGCGACGGGTCGAGGTAAGCTTGACCTCGCAGTCGCGCACGTCGGCGCGGCCCTTTTGTAAAATCGACACGACGTCGATAGCGCTGCAGCCGCCGGCGGACATCAGCAGCATTTCCATCGGACTAGGGGCCTTTTCGCCGCTGTTGCCATCCATGATGATCTGGTGGCCCGAGGCGGATTCGCCGATAAATGACAGCCCTTCCACCCACTTCACTCGCGCTTGCATAACGTTAACTCCTGATAAAATTCTTGGTGAAAGACTACCTTTTTGCCGGCAAACTGGCAATGTAACCGCAGATGCATCATGCTGAAGCGAGACAACACAAGACAGTCTCTCAAAGCTATGCTAAAAAACAAGGCAGGATCAAACTCACAGACAGTGAAAGAGCAAGAGAGCGATCGAAACGTCACCAACATTGGACCCTGATAAGTTCCCTTGCGAGGTTCCTTTTATGAACGGAATGACATCATAATAACACCTTACCTTACAGGGAATACGCCGCTCCTGATAAAGGACAGCGATGACAAAAGAGGATAACAGCGAATGGTTCTCGGCAAACCGCAAACAGACCCGACTCTCGAATGGTTCCTGTCTCATTGCCATATTCATAAGTATCCATCGAAGAGTACGTTGATTCACCAGGGTGAAAAGGCAGAAACGCTCTACTACATCGTCAAAGGCTCCGTCGCGGTGCTTATCAAGGATGAAGAAGGCAAGGAGATGATCCTTTCCTATCTTAATCAGGGCGATTTTATCGGCGAGCTGGGGTTGTTTGAAGAAGGGCAGGAGCGCAGCGCTTGGGTGCGGGCGAAAACGGCCTGTGAAGTGGCAGAAATTTCCTATAAGAAATTCCGCCAGCTGATACAGGTTAATCCCGACATTCTGATGCGTCTGTCGTCACAAATGGCCAGCCGCCTGCAGGTAACTTCCGAGAAAGTCGGCAATCTGGCCTTCCTGGACGTGACCGGGCGAATCGCGCAAACATTACTGAACTTAGCCAAGCAGCCGGACGCCATGACCCACCCGGACGGTATGCAAATTAAAATTACCCGGCAGGAAATCGGCCAGATTGTCGGCTGTTCACGGGAAACCGTCGGGCGTATTCTGAAAATGCTCGAGGATCAGAATCTCATCTCTGCCCACGGCAAAACCATTGTCGTTTACGGTACCCGCTAATCCCTTTCACCGCGGGCATGGTCAGGACGGCCATGCCCTCTTTAGTTGACATATGTGGCGCAGACTCATCTATCACCCCGAAGTCAATTATGCCCTGCGGCAAACGATAGTCCTGTGCCTGCCGGTCGCCATCGGGCTGATGTTCGACAGCCTGCAACAGGGTTTGCTGTTCTCGCTGGTGCCCGCCTGCTGTAATATTGCCGGGCTCGATCAGCTCCATAAGCGTTTCTTTAAACGGCTGGTCGTCGGCGGCTCGCTGTTTGCCCTCAGCAGTGTTTTTATTCAGTTATTGTTGGCGCATGGCGCCCCGCTGCCGTTTGTCATGTTGGGTCTGGCGCTGCTGTTTGGCGTCAGCGGCGAGATAAGTCCGCTGCACGGCCGCCTGCTGCCGGCCTCGCTTATCGCCGCGGTGTTTACCCTGGGGCTGACCGGCAATGTGCCGCTCTGGCTGCCGCCGCTGCTCTACCTGGCGGGCACCGCCTGGTATGGGCTGTTTAATGCGCTGTGGTTCCGGCGGTGGCAAGAACAACCGATGCGCGAGGCGCTCAGCCTGTTGTACCGCGAACTGGCGGATTAAATCGAAGCAAAATACAGCCTGCTGACTCAGCATACCGATCCCGACAGCGCGCTGCCGCCGCTGTTCGCCCGCCAGCAGAAAGTCATCGACCAGATAGCGAAGGTGTATCAGTAGTTGCATATGCTCTCCGCTAACCATCTCACTCAGTACAAAAGGCTGCTGCGCGCTTTCCAGGTCGCGCTGGATCTACAAGAGCATATTGCGGTGAGCCTGCATCAGCCGGACGAAGTGCAAAAGCTGGTGCAGCAAAGCCACGCCGAGGCGGTTTTGCGCTATAACGCGCGTGTCGTCGCCGCCCGGCTGCGCGTTCTGGCGGACGATATTCTTTATCATCGCCCGCCCGATCGTTTTGCCGCCGATGCCGGCCTGTCGGCGCTGGAAAAGATTGCCCGCCACCATCCTGATAACCCGGTAGGCCAGTTCTGCTATTTCCATTTCAGCCGCATCTATCGCCTGTTGCGTTCCCAACGCCCGCTGTACCGTCGCGATGTGATGGCGGATAACCAGCAGCGTTTGCCGTTCTGGCCGGCGCTGAGAAGTTACTGCTCGCTTAAATCGATGGCGCTGCGCAATGCTACCCGTTTGGGCCTTATGCTGGCCGTCGGCAGCAGTCTGGGTCTGGTGTTTAATCTGCCAAAACCCTACTGGATCTGAATCACCCCGGATAAATTAGAGTCTATACTTTAAAAGTGGAGGTCTCTATGACAACGACCAAACGTTACTCTCCGGAAGTCCGTGAACGGGCAGTTAATCTAGTGCTGGAAACTCAGCATGAGCA
>NZ_FRDB01000216.1 GCF_900143145.1 Candidatus Sodalis sp. SoCistrobi | reverse complement strand
CAACAGGTCCTGAGGGGAGTGGCAATCCTGGAGCAATTGGTCAATAAGATCGTTGCTGATAGGCATTTTGTAGTCCTTTAAAGGTTTTGCTAAAAATGCCATTTACACAGATTATTTTACAGCCTCGGCAATCTCAAAAGCGGTTGTAGGATTACTTTCCAGCATATGGCGCTTGATACCATAGTTAAAGATTCGGCGTGTCCAGCGCAATACATCGTTAGCGACAGTAGGCGCGTTACGAGCGATAATCTTTTGCAGCATCTCATCGATATGGCGTGGGCGAACATCTTCAACCTTAATATGCCCAATGTTGGGATTGATATCTTTTTCAATACGACGACGTAGGATGTCGGGATGCTTCCAGTTACCTAATATCTGACGTTCAAAGTACTCTTGTGCCAGCTCAGACACCTTTAACGCATACTTTTCTTCTTCTATCTTTTTAATGGCTTCAGCTTTGCGCTCCTGCTTTTCACCTGCAACGTCATAGCCTAAGGCAACACGAGCTGAGAGTGTTTTAGCTGTTTAACGTGCTTTTGCGAGTGATATGCCTGAATAGTAACCAATGAGCATAACTCTGGCTTTTCCCGATAATTTGTAACGAAAGCGCCAGAATGGAGCACTGTAGGTTTCTGGAAAACAAAGATATAGCCCATTACCATCTGAACGCCCCGCAAAGCGCTCTCCGTTTCTTATCCATGTCCTTATTTGTATGTCTGTAAGTTTTCCCATATTTCACCCATTTCATTGAGGGGTGTACTTAAAACCAAGTAAGTATACCTTTAAGTACATCAAGTTATGCGCTGTAGTGATATTATATGAGACTTTATGGTATTAAAAAAGCCCGCTATTACGCGAGCTTAGCTGTGTTTGTGAGGTGTTGTGAGATTCGATGAGTCAGTGTGAAACATTACTCAATATTTTGTATCTGCTCGCGCATTTGTTCAATCAGCACTTTCAATTCGATGGCGGATGCCGTCACGTCGGCGTTAATGGATTTTGACGCCAGGGTATTCGCCTCGCGGTTGAATTCCTGCATCATGAAATCCAGCCGTCGGCCTACCGCCTCTTTTTTAGTCAAAATCTGGTAGGTTTCTTTCACATGGGCATCCAGGCGATCCAGCTCTTCCGCAACGTCAGTTCGCTGCGCCAGCATCACCAGCTCCTGTTCCAGGCGGTTACCGTCCAGTTGCACCTGTGCTTCTTCCAGTTTATTCAGCAGCCTTTCACGCTGCCAATTCAGTACCGCCGGCATCTGCTGGCGCACGTTGGCCGCCTCGGCGCTGACACCCGCCAACCGTTGTTCAATTAATGCTTTAAGCGCGTTGCCTTCGGTTTCGCGGGCGCTGATAAAGTCGTTGAGCGTGGCGTCGAGCCCGGACAGCAACTCGGCGCTGATGGCGTCCAGATCCTGTTCCGTCGCGGCCATCACGCCCGGCCAGCGCAGAATGGCCAGCGGATCTATCTTGCCTTCGTCGCTTTGCATTTTCACCCACTGCGCGGCTTCCACCAGCTGTTTGGCGAGAATTTCATTGAGGATCAGCGCGCTTTGCGCGCCGGGATTTACGTCAAAGCGCAAATTACATTCCACTTTGCCTCGGGTAAGGCGCAGGCGGATGCGCTCCCGGATGGCCGGCTCCAGACCGCGGAATTGCTCCGGCAGGCGGATGTAGGTTTCCAGATACCGTTGATTAACGGAGCGCAGCTCCCAGGCGGCAGTGCCCCAAGTGCCCTTAATTTCACGCCGGGCGAAGGCGGTCATACTGCGGATCATAGGCGTACCCGTTTATTATGAAGTTGCTGGGATTATAGCGTCGCCGCGGCAGGCAAGATAGGCATTAGGCGGTGAAGTCCGTATAATGCGCAGCCAACCCTTGATTTGCGAGCCGGAGATACCCCTATGCGCCCAGCAGGCCGAAGCGTACAGCAAGTACGCCCAGTAACGATTACCCGCCATTTTACCCGCCATGCGGAAGGTTCAGTGCTGATAGCCTTTGGCGACACCCGCGTGTTGTGTACCGCGACGGTGGAAGAGGGAGTGCCGCGTTTTCTCAAGGGGCAAGGTCAGGGCTGGATCACCGCCGAATATGGCATGCTGCCGCGCGCCACCCATACCCGCAATCCGCGCGAAGCGGCGAAGGGCAAGCAAGGTGGCCGCACTCTGGAAATTCAGCGCCTTATCGCTCGTTCGCTGCGTGCCGCGGTGGATTTAACCAAATTAGGTGAATATACCATCACCCTGGATTGCGACGTGATACAGGCCGACGGCGGCACCCGGACGGCGTCTATTACCGGCGCCTGCGTGGCGCTGGCCGACGCCCTGAGCAGCATGCAAAAGAAAGGTCAGCTAAAAACCAACCCGATGAAAGGGTTCGTGGCGGCGATTTCGGTGGGTATTGTGGCCGGTGAAGCGGTGTGTGATTTGGAGTATGTCGAAGATTCGGCTGCTGAAACCGATATGAATGTGGTGATGATGGAAGATGGCCGCATGATTGAGGTGCAAGGTACCGCCGAAGGGGAGCCTTTCAGTCAGCAGGAGCTGATTACGCTGCTCGAATTGGCACGCGGCGGCATTGACAGCCTGGTAAAGGCGCAAAAAGCCGCGCTGGCGGGAGAGTAACTCACGGCGCCGGTTGGTATGAGATCCCCGCGATATCTCTCAGGCAATGAAATAGCCTTGAGACATTGTCGTTGGCAATAAACGAACCGGCGTTATTGTAAAATATTTAATTGATGCAAATTCGTGTTACAGAATGCGACATTTAAAATAACGCCTGATAATATATTTTCATAAGCCACGGAGTCATAATTGTAATTAACGCTCTTTACATACATTTTTGATTAGGGTTTATGATAACTAACGTTACTATAAATTCCTAACGGTGTCACAAGCATAAATTGCTGGTGGCGTTTTTTATATTGTGGCTAAAGTTATGGGGGATATATTTTACCTGCCTCTAAATATATAAGGAGCAGGCCATGAATCCATCAAATATAAGTTCCAGACCCTCTATCCCAACGGAAAGTCAATCTTTGCGCTATGCACCTGAGCAGACTGCCGGCCCCTCTTCACAAACAGTTGGCATTGCACAGGTGAGACAAAGCCTCCAAGAGTTTACATCTATAAAAGCATTTGAGCAGCAAAAGAAACATATTTCTTTAAGCGACATCAGCGACATTAAGATAGGCGGAATTACTTATAAAAAAATAGAGGGGCATGAGGGTGTGGCATTTCGTGCTGATACCGATAGCAAGAAAGATCAGAACGGTACCCGTATTACCGGTATCACAAATACCTTAAATGGTATTTTGGTCAAAGAGGCTGTTTTGAAGAGTAATGTCGAACTGATAAGCAAACGGCTTATGCACGCGGCTAGAAAGGTCGATTCACCTATGTCTCTATTTTCTCGTCGAGGAGACGATAAACTGTGTAAATCCGCGCTCGCCAATATGGGTCATCGAGGGCTTGTTAGCGGCAATTTTACCGACCAAGATATTGCGACGGTTGCTAGAATGGCCATCGCCAAGCTGACGCCGGTGAATGCGGATAACTTTGCTCGCATTGAGATGGAACCACGAAAAGCGATGGGCGAACTTATCAATGAGTCGAAGAAATTGACTGCTGAAGACAAGATGCAGCTCAGAGCCTATATTGATGCATTAAGCTATTGTCACCAGCAAGAGGTTAATAGAAAAGGGGCAGAAAGTCTGGAAAAAATGGGGGAGTGCTACCTTATCGCGAGCACGTTGTTCAACCGGAATGCCTTGGTGGACAAAAGCACGGGTAACAAAGATCTACAGGCCTTGTTCAGAACACTCATGTCGGAATGGAGTGAAGCGAAGGCGAGCGAGACGACGGATGTCACTGTAAAACATCCAGTGGACACCGACGAAAAAAGAAAAATTGGTAATACGCTTGATAATCTTTGCGAAACCATAAAAAGTATTGCTAAGGATCCGAATAGAAATGAGGGCTTATTCCGTACGGGAGGAAAAATAAAGGATATGGATATTCTCGAAAATCTCTCTAAAGAGTTTCCTATCACTTTGGAACAGGAATCCCCCGAGTTTATAGCAACGCTATTCAAAAGACAAATGCGGGAGACAATTCCTTTCACAGAAATCGATTACTCTGAGATGGCGAAGCTAATTGAAACACATGGCACAGAAAAACAAGTCAATGATGTTGATAAATTGAATGATATTGTTGATGTTGCGATATCCTATTGCTTTTCTTCGGATCCCGATAAAGAAAGTCAGTATCGCCAGCAGTTAGAAACGTTTAGCTATTGCTACAAATCTGCCCCTGATGGAGATAAAACGAAGTTTACAAAAATCAGCGTTGCCGATAGCAGCTTGCCGGTATTATTTGGGAAAGTGTTAATGACACATGATATTGAAAAGACAAATAATATAAAAGATTTAGTCCACAATATATTACGGAGTTGGCCTGATAAAAAAGCCTCATCAATACCCTCTTCGAGGCTGTAAAATAATCTGTGTAAATGGCATTTTTAGCAAAACCTTTAAAGGACTACAAAATGCCTATCAGCAACGATCTTATTGACCAATTGCTCCAGGATTGCCACTCCCCTCAGGACCTGTTG
>NZ_FRDB01000218.1 GCF_900143145.1 Candidatus Sodalis sp. SoCistrobi | reverse complement strand
CGGCGACTCCTACGATAATGCGATGGCAGAGAGTATCAACGGGTTGTACAAAACGGAGGTTATCCACCGCGGGAGCTGGAAAAACCGGACGGAAGTGGAGTTGGCCACGCTGGACTGGGTGGACTGGTACAACAACAGAAGGCTGCTCGGGCGGCTGGGTTACATCCCTCCTACTGAAGCCGAAATGAACTATTACGCTTTGCAATTAGCATCAGAGGAAGCGGCGTAGTATTGCCAAAATTACTCTCTAATAAACTCGGGGTTATTCAGTTGAAGCCGTATGCGTCACCGCTGCGGCGGCGGTTTTCCTGCACTTCCGGCATCGCCTTTTTCATCCGCCGGGCCACTTCCGCGGCATCGTCGATGATGATGGAATAATAGCGGCGGGCCTGGGCGCCAAGGGTGCTGACGATGAATTCGTCCAGAACGCGGAAATAGTCGGCGCTCTCCTCCGGTCCGGTAAGCACCAGCGGCAGCACCTGATCGGCGTTTTCCGGATCCATCATAATGCCCAGCAAGTACAGGAACTCTTCTGCGGTGCCGACGCCGCCGGGAAAAATGATAATGCCGTGCCCGATACGCACAAAGGCCTCAAGGCGTTTTTCGATATCCGGCATGATAATCAGCTCGTTGACCAGACCGTTCGGCGGCGATAATCGACGGCTCGGTCATGCCGATAAAGCGACCCTCTTTATAGTGCTGCTGGGCATGGCCTACCGCCGCGCCTTTCATGGGCGCTTCCATCGCCCCCGGCCCACAGCCGGTGCAGATGTTAAGTTCGCGCAGGCCTAACTGATTACCGACGGCGCGCGCATAACGATATTCGGTTTCGTTGATGGAGTGGCCGCCCCAGCACACTATCATATTCGGCGCCTCGCCCACATGCAGCGCGCGGGCGTTGCGCAGGATGGAAAATACCAGATTGGTAATGTGGGAGGCGTTGGCCAGATTGAGATGTTGATGCCGGCCGGCGCTGACGATTTGGCCGTTTACGAACAGGATGTCCCGCAGTACGGCAAACAGGTTGGCCTGCAGCGAGCGGATGATGCGGCCATCAACAAAGGCTTCCTCCGGCGGGTTCACCAGCTCCAGCTTCACGCCGCGCTCGCGGCGCAGCACGTTGATATCGAAATCCTGAAAGCGCTCCAGCAGCTCTTTACTGCTGTCGGTCTGGATCCCGGAATTGAGCACCGCCAGCGAACAGTTGCGGAACAACCGGTAGAGATCGCTGCTGGCGGTACGTTTGAGCATATCCACTTCGAGTTGTGACAGTAAATCCATAGAGCCCAGCGGGCTGATATGCGTAATCAAAATAGCTCCTTGTCATACCGGTGCTTACAAAAAAGAATCATCCCACAGTGCCCGTGCCCCGTGCTAAGTACTTAATGCTAAGGGCTTAATGCTTAATGCTTAATGCTTAATGCTTAATGCTTAATGCTCAAGGCTAAAAGCCCAAAGCCCAAAGCCCGAAGCTTAATGCCCCTTGCCCCGTGCCATAGCACGCGGGCACGGTGATACGCCCTCTGCCGCTGGCCCGAAAAGCCTGGCGAACCCGCTCCCGTTAACGTGTGTCCGGCGGCAAGGTTTTCCCCCCTCCGCCGGCGGAAGCGGGGCAAGCGTTGCGCTTCACTGCATTATTGCCGCGCAAGCCGTCCGGTTGCCGGCGAAAAGTGCGTGTTGCTACGCCAGGGATTAATATCCAGTCCGCCGCGGCGGGTATAGCGCGCATAAACCGTCAGGGTTTCGGGGCGGCAAAACTGCATCAAATCGCAGAAGATTCGCTCCACGCACTGTTCATGAAACTCATTATGCTGGCGGAAGGAGACTAAATAGCGCAGCAGCGCCTCGCGGTCGATACGTGCGCCCCGATAACGGATTTGCACCGAGCCCCAATCCGGTTGATGGGTGATGAGACAATTGGACTTCAGCAAATGGCTCACCAGCGTTTCGCTCACCACCGGCCCTCCGGCGGCGCCCTCCAGCCAGCGGTTGGAAAAGGTATAATCGTCGATGCGGATAGGTTGATCGTCAATGCATTCGCCGTCAAAATCCAGCACCGGACTACCGGTAAGTTCGGACAGCGCGCGCAGGACAACCTGCACCTCGCCGCCGGCGCAGCGCGACAGATCCTCGGCAAGGCGCGCGCGTACCGCTTCGCGCGAGGGGAAGCGGGTCTGGTTGAAGCTGTTTAAATACAGTTTGAAGCTTTTGGACTCAATCAGATTCGCGCTGGTCGCATTCAGGGCGATTTCGCCAATCGCCACCTGGGGCAGTCCCGCGTCGTTGAGCCAGGAAAGTTCATATAAGGTCCAGATATCGGCGCCATGAAAGGGCAGCGCCGTCGCCTGCAGCCCCAGCGGATCGCGGTTGAGCGCGCGCGGTACCGCCTGGAGCAGCGCGGGATCGTAGCGCTCCCGGTACGGGGTCGGTTTTCCCAGCGTCAGCGATTGCAAAGCGTGATGTTGGTCATAATGCGTCATGGTGTCTACCTTGGGGCCTTACTGTTACACTAGGCGTAGTGTACCGCACGGAGCCATAAAATGAGAGAAATTAGGGACCCGGCCACTGCTCTGGCGTTAGAGGATTTTACCCGGCGCTATGTCGACGGCTGGCAACAAACCACCGGCGGCTTACCCGCAAGCCATGGGCTGTCCGGCATACCGTCCCCCTGCGTCGCCGGCGGCGAAGGCGACGCGGTTTATTGGCAACCCCGGCCGGCGGCGGCGGACCAGACGCTGGCGGGCGTTGAACGGGCCCTGTCCTTGCGACTGCAGCCGTCGGTGCAGGCCTATTATTGCAGCCAGTACGCCGGCGATATGCCGGCCGCGTTTGCGGGCGAACCGCTGGAGCTGGTACAGGTCTGGAGCGAGCCCGATTTTCTGCGGGTGCAGGAAAACCTGATAGGCCATCTGCTGATGCAAAAGCGGCTGCGGCAGACACCGACGTTGTTTATTGGCACCACCGCGTCAGAGCTGACGATAATTTCGGTCTGTAACCTCAGCGGCCATGTCCTGCGTGAGCAGGTGGGCGGCAAACAACGCGAGGTACTGACGGTTGATCTGGCAAGCTTCCTCATCCGCCTGACGCCGCGGCTGCCCGCCTAAAATCACCCCCTTTTTATGCAAACACTTGTAAGATATCTCTTACAAGCGCTGTAGGAAATAACTGTGTTTCAAAAGATTAAATTTAACAAAAAAATTAATTATTCCAGTAAGATCAAAGCAATATAACGACTCATTAACATTTCGCCTTTTGCCGTCTTACATAAATGCATATCAATACTCTTGTTTAGAACGATAGTTTAAGCGATCTTATCAATCAAATCAGTAAGCAAGGACCGCCCGCTGAATCAGGATTAGTGCCGCACGGACAGCGCAGGGAAGGGTTAGTGCAGCAACGGCCTCAGGAAGAAGCCCGCAAGTTTCAGGATGATACTCAGGACACCTCCAGGATGGAGAATGTGAGCTGGTAATGGAACGCCAGCGAGGCAGGGACTGCTGCAGGACATACGTTTGATAACGTAGGCGTGGCGCAAGGATGGGTTTTGCCGACATGGATTGTTGCAATGTTATCTTGTATAACAAGCGTCATGGAGGTAGGCAGGGAGCATAAACATAGCGGGATTGCTATAAAACGAACCGGGGGTACTGTGTAAACAGTACCCCCTTTTCTTTGACGTCGTTTCCGGCGAGAAATGAATGAAACCGGCCCGCCATGGCATCGACGCGCGCGCAAGCCGAGCGCCGCGGCAGGGCATCACTGCGGGGAATAACGCGGGCGTTTTTTTTTCCATAGAAAACATCACTCTTGACAATAAAACCGTTTGCGTCATATGAGCGAGATTTCCTCTCTTGCCCGTTTTACGGCCATAATTAGCACTGGCACCGCTCTGATGCTATTCTTTGCGGTTTTGCATGGACGGCGCCGTCGGGTCCCGCGGCGTGGGAGGATCAGATGACGTTACATCAACAGGTTCGTCAGCGGCTGTTCGACATCGAACAGGCCATGCGCGACGCCGAAATTTGGCAGCCGCAGCCGCCGGCGCGCGCGGCGTTCGACAGCGTGGAGCCGTTTTGCATCGACACCATGGATGCACAGCAGTGGCTGCAATGGGTTTTGCTGCCGCGCATGCATGCGCTCCTGGATCGCGACGCGCCATTGCCGGAACGCTTCGCCCTGACGCCGTACTTTGAAGAAGCGCTGCCCGAAGCAATCGCGTTATTGACACAAATACGCCAGCTTGATTGTTTGCTGGGCGGTGACGCGCATGATTGAAATATGTTACCAGGATCAGTATCTGGTGGCGGTCAATAAACCGGCCGGCTGGCTGGTCCACCGTAGTTGGCTGGATCGCAAGGAAAAAGTGGTGGTGATGCAGACGGTGCGCGATATGCTGGGGCAGCACGTGTTTACCGTACACCGACTGGATCGCCCGACGTCTGGTGTGCTGTTGTTGGCGCTTTCTGAATCACCCCGGATAAATTAGAGTCTATACTTTAAAAGTGGAGGTCTCTATGACAACGACCAAACGTTACTCTCCGGAAGTCCGTGAACGGGCAGTTAATCTAGTGCTGGAAACTCAGCATGAGCA
>NZ_FRDB01000379.1 GCF_900143145.1 Candidatus Sodalis sp. SoCistrobi | reverse complement strand
CGTGCCCGTGCTGTTGACGCCATCATGGAGTGTCTGGCGGCGCATGTGAATATCGTGACCGGCAAGGTGTATATGTCGCTGGCGCAGATTTCCGATGCGTGCGGTCTGACGACCTACAATGGGGCAGGTAAACCCTGCTACAGCCGGGCCAGCCGTGCTATCAATGAACATCTTGAGGCTATCGGCGCGGTGCTCTGCGACCGGATATGGGACGATACCACTGCCTCCTATATTCCCAATATCATCTGGGTCACCGAGTTGTTCTTTGTGCTGATTGGCTACGAGTACGGTAAATATCTGGCCGCCCAGCAGCAGCAGCTTTCCTGGGAGAACCAGAAGCTACGGGATGCGGGGGAAGGGCCGATTACGCTGTCTGAGGCTCGCCGCCGCGCCAAGACGGAGCATATCCGGCGGGCATTTGACTATCGCACCAAAAAGCTGGCGCGGAGCAAGCAGCGCCGCCAGGCCCGCAAGCTGGAGGCGATGGATGAGCAACAGGCCCGCAAGCATATCCTCAACGACCTGGTGAAGCTCTACAGCAAGGAAGAGCTTGGGGAAATGGGGCATGTTGAACTGAGCCGGATGGTCACGCAGCGTTACCATGCCATGTGCCAGCTGGCGACCGCGCCGCCCGGCACTGGCTAACCCGTACAACCCTCAGTGAATCTATGCGCTTAACGGCGCAGGGCTTCGCTCGCCCTGAATTCCGCCACGGTCATTTTCTGACCAAGCCCCATCGCAAAAATCGGCATTCCCGCTAAAAATTCCCGCATTTGCCCAATACACCCACCAGAGCACGGTACTTATCCACACATCAATGCAATTCAAAGCCGAGGGCTAGATGCACTCTCAGGGATAGATGCAATATCACTATAGATTCTTAAAACAGAAAAAGAACTTAGACGAGCGCCAGCCTGTAGATAACCGCGCAACCCAAACACCAATCCCAAACAAAAGAATAAAAAGGACTTCGCTCCCAGCGGCCGACTGGCCGCGCCGCTCAGGAAACACACCTTAGCGACAGAGAAAAAATCAGCCTTGGCCCGTCGGGGCTGTGTTTTGGCTTTTTTTATCGGTTGGTAGTCTTTGTTGTTGTAACTAAAGGGGTGTCGCCCCCGTAAGCGTCTGCTACGCATCCGCTAACGCCCCGGAAATCACGCTCAGAACGTCGCTATGCGCCTTTCTGACCGCTCACCGGGGTTTATAGGGGCTTTGGTAACAAAGTGCTCGCTGAAAGGCTGTAGGGCTTTGCAGCGCGGGGGAGGGGTGTGCGTCTCTAGTGGTACCGTTACCGGCTACGCCGGGCTTCGGCGGCAT
>NZ_FRDB01000388.1 GCF_900143145.1 Candidatus Sodalis sp. SoCistrobi | reverse complement strand
GACTAAGGCCATGTCGATAAATTTCATCTGAATGGCAGCGAGGACAATGAACAGAAACTGTAACCACGTGGAAACCTCAAATAGAGGCAGAATATCACAAAAGTCAACTATTTGAAGGCATTACCGATATTTTTAACCCTGTTGCTGTTTTCAGGTATCAGCGCATACGATCCGGTGTTTTCCTTCATGAGTACTCCTCGACAATAATCAGACCATCTCCCCCTTTCCCGGAGGCATAGTGCGTATTTTCATCAACATAAGACCCCATCGCCCCGCCGCCGCCCGGAAAAGATCCATCATCAACACGCTTAGAAACGTGAGGCAGCGCGTTATAGCCGCCAAAAGAAGCGCCGCCGACACCGTTGATTAAAAAACCGGAAGCATAGGTTCCCCCTTGCCCGGACTGCCCGAAGACCATCATCACGTTTCCACCTGCGGGTTCACCGCCTTTGGCTAACCCTTGCCCAGCGATACCGCCTGAACCACCTTCACAGGTAACATGTGCGCCAAAATACGATCCACCGCCATCGCCACCATCCTGTGAAACACTGTCTGCCGATGCAGCACCACCGGTGCCTACTTCAACGCTCACGGACGAAAACAACGTTGCATCCAGTAACGCCTCGGCATAGGCCCCGGCGGCGCCGGATACCGAATCACGATTTTGTTTGGACATACCCGCACCGCCACCACCTGCGCCCCAGCATTTCACGCGGATTTTCTGTGTCCCCGGCGTGGGGGTATAGGTGCCGCTGCGGGTGAAGGACTGGATATTCAGCAGGCGGCCACCACTGAGAGTATCAGCTATCGCCTTAACGGCCTTTGGCGTCGCAGCCAGCGTCTCGCTGTCGCTATGAATCACCCCGGATAAATTAGAGTCTATACTTTAAAAGTGGAGGTCTCTATGACAACGACCAAACGTTACTCTCCGGAAGTCCGTGAACGGGCAGTTAATCTAGTGCTGGAAACTCAGCATGAGCA
>NZ_FRDB01000220.1 GCF_900143145.1 Candidatus Sodalis sp. SoCistrobi | reverse complement strand
CGGCGACTCCTACGATAATGCGATGGCAGAGAGTATCAACGGGTTGTACAAAACGGAGGTTATCCACCGCGGGAGCTGGAAAAACCGGACGGAAGTGGAGTTGGCCACGCTGGACTGGGTGGACTGGTACAACAACAGAAGGCTGCTCGGGCGGCTGGGTTACATCCCTCCTACTGAAGCCGAAATGAACTATTACGCTTTGCAATTAGCATCAGAGGAAGCGGCGTAGTATTGCCAAAATTACTCTCTAATAAACTCGGGGTTATTCATAGAGCTCATACCGCGCTCGGTGATTTGCGGGTTGGTGGATCCGGGCGTGATGGCGAGAATGCCGGCATCGTCATACACCTCCGAGGCCGGCATGGTGGAAGACGAGCAAAAATGGTCGATGACCGCCGCGACATGGGATTGATCGACCAGACGGTTGGCTACCGCAACCGCCTGTTTGGGCTCGCAGGCGTCATCCCCCTGCACCAGGGTGATTTTCTCGCCGTTGATCCCGCCGGCGGCGTTGATATCCGCCGCGGCCTGGCTGGCGCCGCGCCAATATTGATCGCCGTAGGTTGCGTTGGGGCCGGAAAACGGCCCGGCGACGCCGACGGTGATATCGGCATGGGCCGCAAACGCCGTGCCGAGACACCCTAACAATAAAGCGGCAAGCGGAGGTGCTATCGGTTTCAGAGACATTATCGTGTTCCTTAATGCTGGATTATTGGAACGCCTTGGGCGTTAATCGGCAACAAACTCTGCAGTAACAACGTTTAACCAATGAAGACAGATGATGAACACGCAACCGCCAATCACGATTGCTCAGGCCAGTCAGCCAAGCAATATCCCTGCCATATCGGCAAAGGAGGGCCAACTGCGGGCAGGCAATACCGAGCGGCCTATTACCCCGTCGGTTTTTTAAGCGTAGAGGGGCGGGCGCACCAATCCGGTGCGTGGGTTCTAATTTTTTGGAAATAATGGAAAATAAAAGTGAGAGGGAATAACGACTGACGCACCCGCCGGCTATGTTTATTCACGCCGCCGGGGAAACCCTTTCCCCTGTCGGTGGTGGGACGGTGCAGCGTCCCGGCACGTCGCGCCGGGTGAACCGCCGAGCTCGCGCGCCGCGCCGAATATAGCGCAGCGGCCAGAACGCCCGCAAGCGGGTGGTACAACGCGTATTGCACCACGACGACCCGCATCTCAACGCGGCGAGCTGGCACCGAAGATCAATGCTCCCATTACCGCTTGGACGACGCCGCCGCGCGACAGCCGCTGGCGGGGGTGCTACGCCGGCCCAGGCCGCACAGGCGATAGATCAGGGAGATACTCAGCAAAAACACACTGCCGACCGTCAACGACATGCGGGTGTCGGGGTTTAACGCCATCCCCAGCAGCACGCAGCACAAAAACGCCATGGTGAAATAATTCACCCACGGAAACAGCACCGATCGGAAAGGATGGTCGCGCATCGCCTGATGATGTCGGCGGCGAAAACGCAGCTGGCTTATCAGCACCACAAACCACGGCACCATGCCCGGCAATACACTGGCGCTGTAGACGTAGACAAAAACCTGGCGCGGATTGGGAATGACATAATTCAGGCAAGAGCCCATCAGCAGCACCACGATCGACACCGCCACCCCCGCCGCCGGCACGCCGTTTTGCGAAAGCCGCCCCATTGCCGCCGGCAATTGACGGTTGTTCGACAGCGCATATAACATGCGCCCGCAGCTGTACATCCCGCTGTTACAGCCCGACAGCGCCGCCGTCAGGATAACAAAGTTGATAATTCCCGCCGCAGCGGTGATACCGATTTTCGCAAAGGTCAACACGAACGGGCTGCCGTTGGCCCCAATTTGGCTCCACGGAAATAGCGTGACGATGACAAAAATGGCGCCGACATAGAAGATCAAGATGCGCCAAAGAATATTGCCAATGGCGCGGCGCAGCGTCACCTGCGGATCTTTTGCTTCCCCCGCGGTAATGCCAACCAGCTCAACGCCTTGATAAGAGGCCACCACAATGCACAGCGCGATAAGAAAGCCTTTCCAGCCGCCGGCGAAAAAACCGCCGTTAGCGGTCAGATTGGCCAGCCCGACCGGATGACCGCCGTTGCCGATGCCGAGGAAAATCACCCCCAACCCGACCACAATCATGACGATGATGGTGGTGATTTTTATCAAGGCGAACCAGAATTCAATCTCGCCATATAAACGCACCGCCGCCAAATTGGCGGCCGCCACCAACCCAACCGCCACCAGCGCTGGGATCCACTGCGGCAGGTCGGGAAACCAATATTGCACATAGACGCCAATGGCGGTGATTTCCGAGATCCCCACCGCCATCCACATAAACCAATAACTCCAGGCGGTCAGGTAACCAAAAAAGGGGTTCATATACCGGTGGGCATAGACGGCAAACGAGCCTGTTATCGGTTCCAGGTAGAGCATTTCCCCCATGGCGCGCATGATGAAAAACACAAAAATACCGGCGATGATATAGGCCAACAAAACCGACGGTCCAGCCCATTGCAGCGTGCTGGCCGCCCCCATGAACAAACCGACGCCGATGGTGCCGCCCAGCGCGATCAATTCTATGTGGCGGGCTTCAAGACCTCTGCTTAGCCCCTGTTGTTCTCCCCTCATATTCCCCCAATATCACCGCCGTCCGGCAGTCCCGTTAAAAAATGGCGATTAGAGTAGCCTATATTGCCGGTCAGCGCAGGTAGCAAAACACCCCGTTGCTGAAAAATCTCCCTGCCCGTCGCATTTGCGGCCCTCAGCGCTGCCTTGTGCCCCCCTCCGGCCCGTCGATCGCGGATTAATAGCGTCGAGGGGAAAGAGCAGCATCCGCCGCGGCGCAACAAGCATTGCAGAAGGTGTGGCCCGCCTGGCGCTAAAGCCAAGCGTTGGGTAGCGTCGCTATGGCGCGCAACCTCGCACCAAAAAAACGAACTGGGTGGCGTCTGTGGCATGTACCCATAACAGGCCATGACTGTCGCAGGTGTAATGCTCCGCAGGAGGTACAGTTGTATTGTGAGTGAAATCACGACCAAGGAAGTAAAGGGTGTAGCGGGTCAGCCGTCACCGTCTGACAAAAACCTACGCGATTTCTCCCCTGCGGTAAGGGAGCCGACGGCGCGAGACAAGTGGCGCCTGCAGGTAATCACAGAAGCAGTGACAACGTCTGTATCAATGACGAAAGTGCCCACCTGTACGTCAATGAAGGAGGTGCCTATCTGTACGTCAATGAAGGACGTGCCTATCTATTCGTCAATGAAGGAAGGGTTTAGATAGGCGTCAGCAACGAATGCGCCTGCGTAGGGGTATACAGCGTGCGCACAGAACAACATTAATGTGCGCATAGAGCAACATTGCTGCGGCAAACGATTGTCGTTGTCAATAGAGCGCGAGTCGTCGCGTGCCGGCGACAACATCACCACGACGAAAGGCGATGATTAAACAGACGCCGCCGCCATCGGCGACATGCGTCCGGTGACCAAGGGCCCAAGGGCCCAAGAGAGAAATCGCCGCAGACGAAAACGGTGTCTCACGCTGGCGGGTGCGTACAGATCGCTGCAGCGCAAATCATGTTCCCCGCGCCTCTCCTGAGGGGGGTTTATTTGGCGGAAGCCGGCTTTCTGCCGCCGCCATGGCTGTTGCGGCCACCTTTCTCCCCTGCTTTGGACGCACGCTGCGGATCGTTTTTAAAGTTTCCGCCGCTCATCTGACCGCCTTTCTTCCCGGCGCTGGATGCTTTCTCACGATCTTCGGCAAAATTGCCGGAACCACCACGATGTGTTGCCATCTTTAACCTCCGATGAAAAGGACGATATACCCTTGAGACATCACTCTTTAATATTTTGCTAATTAAAAAGCACTTGCCGGCTCACTCACGCTTAATTTGGTGTTTTAAGCGAAGGGGTTATTTAAGGGTAGTCAACTTAACGGCGCTGGCAAGCGTAATTAACACCTTGAAACATTCAAGCACAGCGGTGAGGGCAATTGACCAGACATTGTTTCTGACGCGGTGAAATTGCATAAGAATAACGCTTCCGCCGGATGATATGGGCTATCGACACCCACTGACATAAACGGTCTGGCTTACGCGTAGGGTGTGCGTTAACGCCTGTGACACGCCGCATCAGGACTGGCTTGCAGCACTCTGACAGGAGAATTGGCGGCAACATCAAGCAACCAGCCTATAATTATACTAATAGTAATTATTTTTAAATTAATATTTAATTATTTCATATACAGAGATATCTATTTATTAAGCGCATCGTCATTCCTGCCATGTTATTTCAGCTTAATGATGAATATCACAACGTTAACGCGAGGTCAGCCATGTCGCAGAAACCCCAACAGACACCACAACAGAATCGAGAAAATCGCCCGAAAGATGATCCCGGTAGCGCCCCTGAATCCATAGGTATCTACACATTTATCGTGATACCTGTTATTACTTTGCAGAATGATTTCAACCTATCTGTTGGCGGGATTGACTCTCGCCTTACCCGCCGATATCAGACGCTGGTTAAACAGCATATGACG
>NZ_FRDB01000279.1 GCF_900143145.1 Candidatus Sodalis sp. SoCistrobi | reverse complement strand
GAAGCTATTTCAGCACTTTCAAAATAGCGGTCATGAGGCCAACGGCGGCAATCAGCATTCCACCCATACGAACTGTCATCTGTAGTCCCAATTTATCGAACCTGTTAGCCATATCCTTACGGACATCGGCTATCTCGGCGGATAGGTCCTTACGGACATCGGCTATCTGCGCGTCGGTCTTCTCGAAGCGGGCTTCCATGTCCTTGCGAACGTCAGTTATCTGCGCCGTCAAGTCCTTGCGCACGTCAGAGATATCGCGCTTCACTTCAACGATATCAGTCTTAGTAGCCACATCCGCCACCTCATGAGACTTGCGTACGACGAGCGAAATCGCCCTAGCCTGCTCTCTAGAGATGCCAGCAGTCTCAAGCTCTTCTGACGCCTGCAATGTATCAAATGCAACTTGGCCCATGGGAAATCCTCCTGTTTAGGCCAAGTGTAGCGTATCCACCACATCAACGAAAGGAGTTACCTCCATGAATTACAACCAAACCATCCCTACACCAACGGGCCTTGAGCAATGGCAGAATCATGTCCACGAACTAGAAGTTTTAAACGATGACAAGGGCCATATCGTGATAAGGCTTTCCGAAATGGGCGTCGCCATCGTTAACTACCTTCTCACACCGAAAATGCGCGATGACTTCGTAAAGCTTTTGATGCAGGCGTAATCCCACCCACCACCCTATCGAGGCTCAATCATGCAATTGCAAAAGCGGGAGTTAGCGCTCCCTGCCCTCGCTGCGCCCGAAATCCGGCCAGCAGAGTGCGATACAGCCACTCTACGCCGACATGTCATCTCCGGCGACTGGACGCCCATCAACAACGGCACATGCACGCTCACCGACCTTGGCTTGCGGCATAACGGTAACGGACTTGTCTGGCTGCATTCCGGCGTCTCTGTGCATGAGGCGAATAGCGATGCCGGGTTGACGGGCAGCGATAAGGTATCCTACGAGTACCATAGGGGGTTGTGTGCAGATAATATTTTGAAAGATAAGGAGTTATTGTCTTTTGTGCATCCGCATAAGCTTGATGATTACTGCCTGAATATCCTGGTTAACAACCCCGCATGTACCCGTTTTGAGCAGCGTCGAAATGGTAAAGCGTTATCTACATTTGCCCTGAAAATAGATTCAGATGTGCGGCGAAAAGCAACAGACGGTTGGTTCGTCTTCCAGAATCCACGCCAATCGGATAAGTACGAGTTGCTGGATACAAAGCGCTATTCGGGCCTCGCCAAAAACTATCAGCGCCTCGGCTGGCATCGGCATACCGTGGACTACCTGACCGGCATATTTCGGGATAATGCAGAATTTGGGCGCTTGATGACTCGGCTTGGCTACGTGAGCATCCGTACACGAAAAATCACCGGACGCTTTGAAAGTTTCTGGATATACCGCATCAGAGGTAAGGGGCTGCTAGATGAGGGGTTGTGTGCAGATAACCAATTGTCTAAAAAAGTTTTTATTCCATTTGTGCAGGCATCAGAACGTGAGCGCTTCGGCTTCAAACGCATTCCTGTCGATGGTAAATGGCTGCATGTCTATGCCGATCACATCCGCTTTCTGACGAAGAAACGCATCCGCATTGATGGACGACAATTAACCGGCTACACGGCCAAAAGCATTAGCATGGAAATGCTGGGATGAGGGGGTATGCCCAGAAGAAGCCGCATTCCACAAGGGCTACAGCGATTTTGTGCAGACCCCGCAAGACGTGAAATACCACAAAACTGGCGGTGCCTGAAGGCATAGGTATCTACACATCAGGGAGGAGGCTTAAGAGCAACTCTCGCTAAATGAGTAAGTTCTTCCAGACTATATTCCGATAATAATTTTAGTGTATTCAACAAGATGGATAGGCCAGCGAGCAGAGCAGGAGCGCTCTCTCTGCGGCCTCGCTTTTGCTGTCGTCCTGACAAGCGACATATCAGCTGGCGGGCTGCCGCATTTTCTTCTCCTTCAGCGCGTTGCAGCCGCCATACCAGAACAGCAGCCATACTGGCTATTAACAACCTGCGTAGTACGGCTGGCGCGCTGCGCTGAAGCCATGTTTCTACGTCATGTCCGGCACCTTTCAGCAACTTAAAAAATGATTCAATATTCCAGCGCCAGTAATACCAACGAGCTACTTCCTCGCAGGTGATCTCGCTGCAAACGTTTGTAAGCAGCGTCCAGCGTCCCACCACATTACCGAGATCATCCGTAAGCCGAACAACAACCAATCTGACCGTCAGAGGCTCTCCAGGTTGGATTTTTATGCGGCGGCCGGTTTCTTTATCTTTACGCTTCTGCTGCGCAGCTCGGGTTATGACTATCGAGGTTTCACTGATTTCCATATCAGCTTTTTTCCCTTTCCAGTCTACCTGTCCGCATCCGTTGTATGGCAGAAGAGCAGCAATCTCACCAATTTTCAATGAATTACCTTGCCACTCTGCACCATGTCCTTCTTTTCCTCGGATAAGCCAGCATATTCCTTGAGTACTCAACGTCCGCATATGTCCAATAGAGTCACCCTCTCTATCAATTATATGAATCAGCTTTTTACCTATATTAAGCGATTCCACACGGGCAATATCGGTCGTCAAGGCGTCCATATGTGTCTGCCGTTCGGACAGTCCTTCCGCCAACGTTGAATGACAACCGGTTGCATCGGTAAGTGTCTGAGATAGAGGCGCTATTGGCAAACCCGTGCCAGCATCAACCAGCAAGCTGCTTTGAAGTTCATATCCAACATCGCCACCGTGCGTCATTTTTAAGCGTCCGTATTTGGCATGATGGTAAAGAAATTGTAAACGTGACCAATCATGAACAACGAGAGCGTATGGATGCGGGCTAAGCGAAATTTGCTCAAGTGCTAGCGAAATAATTGGCTCATTGAGTTGACTGAAGCTAATTCGCTTATTATTCAGAAAACGCCAGACAGCTTGGGTAGTTGCGAAAGTTGATTTTTGAGCACTTGCGAGGTCTTTAACCGCAGAAGCAAGAAGAGCCGCGGGCGTCATATGCTGTTTAACCAGCGTCTGATATCGGCGGGTAAGGCGAGAGTCAATCCCGCCAACAGATAGGTTGAAATCATTCTGCAAAGTAATAACAGGTATCACGATAAATGTGTAGATACCTATG
>NZ_FRDB01000222.1 GCF_900143145.1 Candidatus Sodalis sp. SoCistrobi | reverse complement strand
TGCTCATGCTGAGTTTCCAGCACTAGATTAACTGCCCGTTCACGGACTTCCGGAGAGTAACGTTTGGTCGTTGTCATAGAGACCTCCACTTTTAAAGTATAGACTCTAATTTATCCGGGGTGATTCACTATACACCGCCACCCGCTGCACCGGCTAACCCCCCATCTTTGTCGGGCATTATCGCCTTTCCCATGCCGACCAAGTATTCACTTTACAAATGGTCTATGCTTTTGAAGAGAAACCCCTTTCACGCCAAGTGGCGCAGTTAAAAGGGAAGCAAAGCCTGTACGTCAGGCTGGTTTCTTTCAATGGAAGGAGTGGTGCAGTGTTATCAGAAATGGCAGATTATCCGTTGCGCCGTAGCCTGCCGGCGCCAGACGTGACGTCAGAACAGCACATCTGGAATTGGGCGCAAAACGCGCCACTGGGACCACAGACGCGGTTACAGCGGCCGCAGGATGAAGAGGCGCTGCGGCATATCATTACCCACCGCAGCGGTCGTATCCGCCCGATCGGCACCACCTTATCAACAGGAGACTTGCTGGCCATCCAACATGAGCAGGATACCCTGATTGATATTTCCGGCCTGACGGGTCTGCTGCGTAGCAGCGAGAGCAGCGCCACCTTCGCCGCCGGTACGCCGCTGAATGAAGTGTATGAGACGCTCAAGACCTTGGGCCGTATGCTGCCTGCGTCGCCGGGGGTGATCGCTATCCAGACGCTGGCGGGGGCCATCGCTACCGGTACCCACGGGCAAGGACTGGGCCAGGGGGCGTTGGCCGATGACGTGCTGCACATCCGACTCCTGTGCGCCGACGGTACGGTGGCCGAATTCGACCGCGATCACCCCTGGTTCGGCGCCTTGCAGCTGGGCCTCGGCTGCCTGGGCGTAATGACCGAAATCACGCTACGTACGGTGCCGTTGACGGTGTTTACCTGCTTTAAAAGCGCGGTTTCCGCCGGCCGGTTACAGGAGGAGATTTACACCTGGAACAAGGCGTTTACCTTCAATAAAGCCTGGTGGTTTCCTGAAGACGATCGGGTACATGTCTGGTGTTCGCGGGCGGCGACGCCGGGGGAGCGGCAGCGCTACCGCGCCGGCGACGGCGATGCCGTGGCGCTCGGCGCGGGGGACAGTTCGCTGAACGCCACGGTCGACCAGACGCTGACGCACATGCAAAATGATACCCGCATTCTTGGCGAGGAGGGCCGGCATTTCGACACCGTCACCCGCTTCAAGGATTTCACCGATGTGACCGGCGACATTTATCAATTGTTCTGTCGGGGTATCGCCGCGCCGCAAATCAACGTGGAAATCGGCATCCCGCTGGCCCGCGCCGGCCAGACTATCGCGCTTATCAAGCAATGGTATGCCGAAGCCCATCCCCATATGCATTATCCGGTGATTTTGCGCTGCACCGGGCCGTCATCGGCCTGGCTCAGCCCCGCCTGGCAGCAGCCCACCTGCTTTTTTGGCTTCGTGGTCTACTATGCCGATGATGGCACCCTTTCCCGCGACGGTATCGCTTTTCTGCAAGAAGTGGAAAAACGGCTCGCCGCCCAGGGCGGACGACCGCACTGGGGCAAGTATTATCATCCGGCGCTTTACCGCTGGCGCAATCTGTACTCCCGCTGGGACGATTTTCGCCACGTCCGCGCCGCGCTGGATCCCACCGGCGCTTTCTCGAACGCATTCACCGATTGTCTGTTGGAGGTGCGTTGAGATGGCAGCCTGGATCACGCTGCTGACGCAGCCGGACTATCTGATAGGCGTGCGGACGCTGTGGCGTTCGCTGCAGCAAAGCGGCAGCCGCTATCCGCTGGTGGTCATGGTGACCGAATCGATTCCCGACGCTGCCCGCCGGCGACTAACCCAGGAGGGATGCCTGGTGCGCGAGGTACCGGCGCTGCAGCCGCGCCCGGGAATACGCGCCCATTATGCCCGGGCACAGTTTTCGGAGGTCTGGACCAAGTTGTGCGCCTGGGCGCAGGATGATTTCACCCGGCTGGTGTTCCTGGATGCGGATATGCTGGTGGTGAGAAATATGGACGCGTTATTCACTCAGTCGTTGCCGGCGGGATGGATTGCCGCCTGCCACGCCTGCCGATGCAACCCGAAGCGAATGGCCCGCTATCCGGCGGACTGGGTACCCGAGAATTGTTTTTATAGCCATTATCAGCCCGGCCAGCCGATGCCCGCCGATGGCAGCGCAGGCTATTTCAACTCCGGTTTCATGGTTTTGACGCCGGACCGCGGCACCTATGCCGCGCTGCAAAGCGCTCTGGACAGCATCAGCGATTTAACGCATTACCCCTTCCCCGAGCAGGATTTGCTTAATCAGTTTTTTGCCCGCCGCTGGCGCCAGTTGCCCTACGGCTATAACGCATTGAAAACCCTGGTGTATCAACACCCGCGCTTGTGGGACGAGGCGACCGTTCACGCCATCCATTTTATCCTGCAAAAACCCTGGCAAGCTGAAGCGCAAACGGATGCCAGCGACAGCCGGCTGGTCAAGCGCTGGCGCCGCACCGCCGATAGCTTGCCCGATACCTAAGGTGCCACGGGCAAAGCGGACGCGGCGGCAGGCCTATTTGCCGCGTTTGCCGGGCAGTACTTCGCTTATCAGCTGTGACGCCGTATCGGCTATCACCCGTCCCGCGCCGCGATCGCCTTTGGCGAGCGACGACATAAAGGCTTTGGCCTGAGCCAGCGAGACATGCGGCGGAAACGGCGCGATTTCGGGATCGGTCAACACCTCAATAACCACCGGCCGATCCGCCGCCAGCGCCGTGGCCCAGGCCTGCTGCAAATCGGCGGGATCGTCGACATAGATGCCCTTGAGGCCCAGGTTGTTGGCAAAGCCGGCGTAGGGAACATCCGGCACGTCCTGACTGGCCTGATAGCGTGGATTTCCCTCCATCACCCGTTGCTCCCAGGTCACCTGATTGAGATCGTGATTATTAAACACGCAGACGATCAAGCGCGGGTCGGACCAGCGCTGCCAGTATTTTTGCACGGTGATAAGCTCGGCCAAATTGTTCATCTGCATGGCGCCGTCGCCCACCAGCGCCACCACCGGCCGTGAGGGCATAGGTATCTACACATCAGGGAGGAGGCTTAAGAGCAACTCTCGCTAAATGAGTAAGTTCTTCCAGACTATATTCCGATAATAATTTTAGTGTATTCAACAAGATGGATAGGCCAGCGAGCAGAGCAGGAGCGCTCTCTCTGCGGCCTCGCTTTTGCTGTCGTCCTGACAAGCGACATATCAGCTGGCGGGCTGCCGCATTTTCTTCTCCTTCAGCGCGTTGCAGCCGCCATACCAGAACAGCAGCCATACTGGCTATTAACAACCTGCGTAGTACGGCTGGCGCGCTGCGCTGAAGCCATGTTTCTACGTCATGTCCGGCACCTTTCAGCAACTTAAAAAATGATTCAATATTCCAGCGCCAGTAATACCAACGAGCTACTTCCTCGCAGGTGATCTCGCTGCAAACGTTTGTAAGCAGCGTCCAGCGTCCCACCACATTACCGAGATCATCCGTAAGCCGAACAACAACCAATCTGACCGTCAGAGGCTCTCCAGGTTGGATTTTTATGCGGCGGCCGGTTTCTTTATCTTTACGCTTCTGCTGCGCAGCTCGGGTTATGACTATCGAGGTTTCACTGATTTCCATATCAGCTTTTTTCCCTTTCCAGTCTACCTGTCCGCATCCGTTGTATGGCAGAAGAGCAGCAATCTCACCAATTTTCAATGAATTACCTTGCCACTCTGCACCATGTCCTTCTTTTCCTCGGATAAGCCAGCATATTCCTTGAGTACTCAACGTCCGCATATGTCCAATAGAGTCACCCTCTCTATCAATTATATGAATCAGCTTTTTACCTATATTAAGCGATTCCACACGGGCAATATCGGTCGTCAAGGCGTCCATATGTGTCTGCCGTTCGGACAGTCCTTCCGCCAACGTTGAATGACAACCGGTTGCATCGGTAAGTGTCTGAGATAGAGGCGCTATTGGCAAACCCGTGCCAGCATCAACCAGCAAGCTGCTTTGAAGTTCATATCCAACATCGCCACCGTGCGTCATTTTTAAGCGTCCGTATTTGGCATGATGGTAAAGAAATTGTAAACGTGACCAATCATGAACAACGAGAGCGTATGGATGCGGGCTAAGCGAAATTTGCTCAAGTGCTAGCGAAATAATTGGCTCATTGAGTTGACTGAAGCTAATTCGCTTATTATTCAGAAAACGCCAGACAGCTTGGGTAGTTGCGAAAGTTGATTTTTGAGCACTTGCGAGGTCTTTAACCGCAGAAGCAAGAAGAGCCGCGGGCGTCATATGCTGTTTAACCAGCGTCTGATATCGGCGGGTAAGGCGAGAGTCAATCCCGCCAACAGATAGGTTGAAATCATTCTGCAAAGTAATAACAGGTATCACGATAAATGTGTAGATACCTATG
>NZ_FRDB01000223.1 GCF_900143145.1 Candidatus Sodalis sp. SoCistrobi | reverse complement strand
CGGCGACTCCTACGATAATGCGATGGCAGAGAGTATCAACGGGTTGTACAAAACGGAGGTTATCCACCGCGGGAGCTGGAAAAACCGGACGGAAGTGGAGTTGGCCACGCTGGACTGGGTGGACTGGTACAACAACAGAAGGCTGCTCGGGCGGCTGGGTTACATCCCTCCTACTGAAGCCGAAATGAACTATTACGCTTTGCAATTAGCATCAGAGGAAGCGGCGTAGTATTGCCAAAATTACTCTCTAATAAACTCGGGGTTATTCAGTGAGAGAAAAATATCACCCTCTTACGAGAAAAAGCACGGAAGAAGAATTATCCCGATTTCTTGATGATATGCGTAATAAGCATGATGAACATCATGATGATAATGTTCGGGCGCTTTCAGCGTTGTTTTATCTCGCGGGAATAAAAACGGCCCGACATAGCATTGAGATAACGGAAATGTCTGACGATGAAAAAAAAGCGCTGATTATTGCCATGAACCATTGTCGAGCGATGGTGAGCTTATTTCCTAAGCAGCTAACACTGCCAGGTTAATCCACCACAGAAATTTAATGGCGTAAACCCGCCGGGCTTCTTTTTGCCAAAATTCAGGATCAATCACTATGCAAAATGTCGATGACCATAACACAGAAATAATGGATGCAAAGCTTCGTCAGGTTTTGGTCGATTTGTGCGAGAACGAGCGACGGCACCACGCAGCGATGATGACGAGACGATTTGAAATTTTAGCGCTAGAGATTGATCGTCGCAGACTCAGCGGTAGCGAAGCCGCCGAACTACTGCGCAATACCGCCGACACCCTCTCCAATCAAGCGCAGGGCATCGACTGATGCCTGATGCAATGGATCTTATTCAGTGGCGTGAGGAAGAAGAGCGCCAGCACCTGATACGCCGTGCGCTATCAGCGTCCGAGGGTGTTTCTCGTTCACTCTGTGCTGAGTGTGATGCGCCAATCCCGCCCACGCGCCGCCAGGCTATTCCGGGTGTGCAGCACTGCGTGACCTGCCAGGAAATCAATGAACTTAAAAACAAACACTACTGTAGGAGGATGGTATGAAACCTATCCTGAAATGGGCGGGCGGCAAGTCTCGCCTGATGCCCCGCTTGCGCCCCTTCCTGCCGGCGGCTGACTGCCTGGTTGAACCTTTTGTGGGCGGTGCCTCGGTTTTTCTCAATACCGATTACCGCCGCTATGTGCTGGCAGACATTAACCCCGACCTTATCAATTTCTATCAAGCGGTCGTTGATAGTCCGGAAAGCGTGATTCGGGGGGCGCTGCCTTTGTTCAGGCACGGCAGTAGCAGCTGTGACTATGAGCGGCACCGTGCAGATTTTAATTACCGGCATACGTCCGCTTGTATCGAGCGAGCCGCACTTTTTCTTTACCTGAAGCGCCATGGCTACAACGGCTTGTGCCGCTACAACCTGAGTGGCAGGTTCAATGTCCCGTATGGCGGTTACAGGAAGCCCTATTTCCCTGCCACAGAAATCCATCTGTTCGCCGAAAAGGCCCGCGATACCCATACCCGGTTTGTCTGCCTGCCCTTTGCGGAAACACTGGCGTTTCATGTCGATGAACACTGTGCCGTTTATGCCGACCCGCCTTATTTACCGCCTGAAGACAAAGACGGCTTCACGGGGTATTACATCGCGCCGTTTCGGGACGAAGAACATCAGGCGCTGGCTGATGCCCTGACGGAGACCCACCTGCGCTGGAACGTCCCTGTCGTGCTTTCGGGCAGCAATACTCCCAAGACCCATGCCGCCTATCGGGGCTTTACGTTTCACTACACGCACACCCATTACAGCATCGCCGCCAAGGGGGCTAGCCGGGGTAAAGCCGGGGAGGTGATTGCCACGCTGAGCGAAAGCCATGCTCGCCCGCAACCCTTGGCGCAAGCCGATTTCCCTATGTCAGGGGAGCAGGCCGCATGAACGTCAGCACCGATATTGACCATTGTCATTTTTGCGGAAGAACAGATGCCGATTACCCCTTGCTTGTATCGAGAAATGCGGCCATTTCCGCCTCGTGTGTTGTGCTCGCCAAACAAGTCCTCGCATACCACATCCGGTCGCTGAAAATGACTGAACTGACGGAGGGTGAGGAATGACCGATTACGACGTTTTACTTAAAACCACCTTTGAGGTGTGGGCCCGCAAACGTCATTTTGATCTCACTGAGTTGTCACCACATATTGTCGATAACCTGGGCGATGATATTAATCACTATCAGCACCCTGATACCACCCTGGTTTTTACCTGCTTCCGCGCCGGTTTTAATGCAGCTGACGCGCTTTTACCGGGTTTTTATGAAGGGCTGGAGGTTGACTGATATGCCGCAGTCCAGCGTCGTCTACCCCTGGAACAGCAAGCCCCTGCTGCCGATTGAGCGGGGGATCCCGACCCATGAGGAAATGCGCCTTGCTGAACTTCGGCGCAAGGACTATCTCCAGGCAAAAAAACAGGTTAGCGGCCAGCTGGAAACAGTCAGATCAAGTATTTACTGGCGCTTCGGCCAGCGCAAAAAGCAAAAGGGCCTTGACAGTGCCCGCCGCTGGTTAACTGAGTCCGTGGTTAAGGTGATGCTGCCGCGCATTGCGCGTGTGAACAGCGGCTACCGCCTGAATGAGATAGACGATGACGATTTCCGTGCGCTGTTTGGCGACCGCGCAACCCAGTCCCCCCAGCATAATGGCGTGGTGGCCTTTTTACGCCTGCGCACTCAGCGGCAGCGCTTGCCCGACCTGGACAGTCAGGCGCTTAAGTCTCTGGCGAACGCCGCTGCCCATGTTGCCGCCACGGAAGTGGCCCACCTGAGCCACGCGCAAGGCGATAAAAGCGAATGGCGCATCGTCTATGACCACTATCATCACCTGGCCCGCATTGTTCGTCTGCTGGGCGTACAGCCGCCACTCTGGCGCAAGCTGGAAAAATGTTTTGTTCCCTTTGATGCCCAACCGGCCATCAGGCGGATGTGTGATGCGCGATGGTGGTTGAACAGCCTGCGCCGTACCGCCAACCGCTGGCGTGAACATCTGGCTATCGCCATGGGGTATGTGCATAAGCACGCCTCCCCGAATGTCAGTACAACCGCCTTGCGTGACTGGCACGAACAGCGTCGCCGTACCAACGAGTGGCGCAAATGCATGGAGCTGGAAGACGAAGAGGGTAACCGTATCAGCCTGATGGATGGCTATGCCGCCAGTCAGGCCAATCCCGCCATCCGACGCACTGAGCTGATGGTACGACTACGGGGGTATGAGGACATTGCCAACGCTGAGGGCTATGTTGGGGCATTTGTGACCATTACCGCGCCCTCAAGCCATCACGCCACGCTAGAAAATGGGCGCGTTAACCGTAAGTGGAACGGGGCCAGCCCGGCAGACACTCAACGCTACCTCAATGGTGTCTGGGCCTGTGCCCGCGCTAAATGCCATCGCCAGAGGCTGCGCTTTTTCGGTATGCGCTCCGCCGAGCCACACCATGACGGTACGCCGCACAGCCATTTACTGATATTTGCCCGCCCGGAAGACCTGCCCCGCATCCTGGAAATCCTGCGCGACTATGCCATGGCGGCAGACTGCGATGAATTGCGCAGCGCCGTCGCGGCAAACGCCCGGTTTGATGCCGAAGCCATTGATCCAGAAAAAGGCAGCGCCACCGGTTATGTTGCCAAATACATCTCAAAAAACATCGACGGCTACGCCATGGACGGTGAAATCGACGACGAAAGCGGCAGGCCGATAAAGGAAAGCGCGCAGCGCGCGACCGCCTGGGCTTCACGTTGGGGCATTCGCCAATTTCAGTTTATTGGCTGCACTCCCGTCACCGTCTGGCGGGAACTGCGCCGCCTGAATGACAGCGAAGCCGCGCACGGCCTGAGCGTGGAATTTGCCGCCTGCCACGATGCAGCCAACGCCCCCGACTGGGCGGGGTACGTCAATGCCCAGGGCGGGCCACTGGTCAAGCGTGATGATTTGGCGGTGCGCACCTGGTACCAGCCCGCCGAGGTACTCAATCAGTACGGCGAGGAGATGCTCAGTATTCGCGGCCTGTTCGATACGGTCGTGGGCGCGGACTCGCCGATCCTGACCCGGTTGAAGCAGTGGAAGATTGTGCCGAAGTTGGCCGTTGACGTTAGCAACGCGGATGCGTTGCCTCGGAGTTCTGTCAGTAACTGTACGGGCGAGCATGGCCCGCCGGATCATCCCTGGGTCAGGATGAGGCAACAGGTTTAAGGATTTCGAGATAAAAACGGGGGGAACATCAGAAGAGAAAGTCTTTTTCGGTCTCTGTTTTTTTCAGGCGGCGGATTGCTGAATAAATTCCATCACCATCTGCCGCTGTTGCGGGTTCATGCCGTCAACCACCGCTTTAAAGAGTTTGTCGGTGGTTTTGGCGCTGGGACTCAGTGTGTGGGAAAAGGTGATATTGAGCACAAAGGTATGC
>NZ_FRDB01000243.1 GCF_900143145.1 Candidatus Sodalis sp. SoCistrobi | reverse complement strand
TGCTCATGCTGAGTTTCCAGCACTAGATTAACTGCCCGTTCACGGACTTCCGGAGAGTAACGTTTGGTCGTTGTCATAGAGACCTCCACTTTTAAAGTATAGACTCTAATTTATCCGGGGTGATTCACCAGTTCCAAACTGCTGGCGCCGCGCAGGAGAGAACTGCCCAGCGCTTTACCATCGACGATTAACAGTTCGAGTTCTTCAGGGAGTTGCAGCGTTGTCGCCATCACGGGAAACCCGGTTAAGATGCATAGCCCCATCACCAGGACGCGCAGGAAATTCATTATCTCACCTTATCAGAACGTAAGCAGAATAATTCGCTATATATATGACAATAATAATTTCGTATAATTTAGTCACACTTATTTTTATTTTGATATCTTTGATTTCCACTGAAGAAAGATGTTTTTCACCGGGTGGTATACACTTTAAACATCTTTTCCTTGCGGAGAGCCGCCATGACAGACGCTGAAATCAGCGACATTCTTCAAACCGTGAAGACCATCGCCCTGGTGGGCGCCAGCGATAATCCGGCCCGGCCCAGCCACGGCGTGATGGCCTACTTATTGGCTCGGGGTTACCAGGTGTACCCGGTGAATCCGGCATTGGCAGGGAAAACCATCCTGGGGCAAACCGTATACGGCACGTTGGCCGAGATCCCCGCCAAAATTGATATGGTGGATGTCTTTCGACGCGCTGAGGCGGTGTACGATCTGACGCAGGAGGCGATTGCCATTGATGCCGGGGTTTTGTGGCTGCAGTTGGGGATTATCAATGAACAGGCGGCAGTGCTGGCGAAAAACGTCGGCATGAAAGTGGTGATGGACCGCTGTCCGAAAATTGAAATCCCGCGCCTCGGACTGGACCGCTGAGCGCGGCTGACAAGTGAAACCCGAGCCTGACCTACTTATCCCTAAGAGTAACAGCGGCATTAGCCGAATTTTTGCGCGGGGTGGCAACAAGCGCGCCGGGTCAGACATTGGCACGGGTTAACAACAGGCGTACCGGGTTGGACCTCGGCACCGGTTTACAACTGACGTGCCGTGCCGGGCACTGGCCCCGGTGGCAACAGGCGCGCCGGGTTAGGCATCAACGGGTGGTGGCAACGGGCGCGCCGGGTAAGGCATTTGCATAGGGTGATAATAGGCGTGCCGGGTATGGCATCTGCGCGTTGGGGCAACAGGCGGACCAGGTTAGGCATCGGTATAGGGTGGCAACAGGCGTGCCGGCTAACATACAAATGTGCCCGCCATCGGCGTCTAGGTTTGGCGTCAGTGCGCCTAGGAGAGATGAGAACCGGCTGCGCGACCGCGCAGCCGTGATATTCAATTGCGCAGGCGCGGCGCCTGAAGCTGCAATCGGATGGACTCAGCCAATTCATCCAACGTCGGTTGTTCGGGATGGACGGGAAAGGATTCATATCCCAACTGCGCTTCCGCCAGATAGGTGTGCACCGGTTTTCCCTCTTCATCTTCCATTACCACATGATACCAGGGAGCGGCACGCAGACTATCGTCAGCCGCGATGTCATCCAGTGAAGGCTTCTCCAGGGAGTATTCTGGATCCACGTCGATAATCACCCCCAGGTACCCCAGCAGTTTATGCCGAACCTGCTGCCCTATGCCAAATTTGCTGGCAATCATAAGACCTCCAGTGAAAAGTATGCCTTACACTTAATATGGGGGAGGCCCGGGGGAAATCAAGGTGACAGGACACAATTTAACCGGCCCGACAGGCAAACCCTTTCAAATACAGCCCCTCGGGATAAGCGCCGGCTACCGGGTGATCGGCGGCCTGGCGAAACTGTTCAATAAACTGAATCTCGCGCCCGGCATCGAGCGCCGCATCCGCCAGGATTTTTTGAAACAGATCGGTAGACATCAGGCCGGAGCAGGAAAAACTCAACAACACCCCCTCTGGCGCCAGCAACTGTAGCGCCAGCATGTTGATATCTTTATAGCCGCGGCACGCGCTGGCCAACTGATTTTTATTTTCCACAAATTTGGGGGGGTCGAGGATGATCATATCAAACTGCTCTCCCTCCTCGCGGTAACGGCGCAGCAACTGAAAAACATCATCCCGGACGAAGCGCGCGCGTGACGGATCCAGCGCATTTAACGCCAGGTTTTGCTGCGCTACGTCTAACGCCTGTTGTGAAGTATCAACGCTGACCACCTCCCGGCAGTTTCCCTTCAATACCGACACGGAAAATGCGCCGGTGTAGCTAAAACAGTTAAGCACCCTACGCCCGGCGGCGTACTTGCGGGCAGCCAGACGACTATCGCGCTGATCGAGGTAGAAACCGGTCTTGTGGCCCTGAGCAATATCCACCAGTAAAGACATATCATGTTCACGAATTGGGAGTAAGTCTGGCGGTGTGGCGCCACTCATAACGCCGCGGTTTTCCTTTAACCCTTCCTTCTTGCGCACCGCGACGTCGGAACGGTCGTAAATTGAGCAGTCGGGATAGCAGCGTTGAAGCGCCGTTAACAACGTGGCACGTTGAAATTCGGCGCCGGCGGACAGCAACTGCACAACCAAAAAATCACCATAGCGATCGATAGTAATGCCGGGTAACCCATCCGATTCGCCCGCAATCAGGCGGTAGCCATCTAAACCGTCCCGCGCCGCCAGTAACGTACGCAGACGCTGCGCAACCGTCAACCGGCGGACGAAGAACTCGACATCAATCTGTTCGTCGGGATCGAAGCTCCACACCCTGGCGCGGATTTGCGACTGCGGTGACCAGGCGCCCCGCGCCAGCCAGCGGCCTTTGTCATCGCAAATGTCGATGGTTTCTCCCGGCTGGGCTTTCCCTTCCAGCCGGCCTACCGCACCGGAGAAGACCCAGGGATGGCTCCGTATAAGCGATTTCTCACGGCCGCGCGCCAGAAATAGACGTTTTGTCATCATAAAAGTATGCTAAACCCTAGCCAAAGAGCGCCATTTTGCGAATAAGCGCGCTGAAAAGCAACCTACGCCGTTCGGCAGGAGGAAACGATGACGATGATATGTACGGCAGCCTGGGTCCATGGGCAAGTGCAGGGTGTGGGTTTTCGCTACGCCACTCAACATCAGGCAAAGCTCCAGGGGCTGAGCGGTTATGTCCGCAATCAAGATGACGGCAGCGTGGAAGTTGTGGTCTGCGGCGAAAGTGCGCAAGTGGAAAAACTGCTGGACTGGCTACGCCAGGGAGGACCGGTTCATGCTCGGGTGGATAAAGTCCTCACTGAACCGCGCAATGGTAGCGTGGGGGATTTCAGCGGCTTTTCCATCCGCTATTAACGACCGTCAGCGCTTCTTGGGCGGGTATGCCGTTGTCGCGGGGGGGACTGCCATACCGTTGCCCGCGCGGCGCGCAGTACGGCTCGTGATGTTAATTGCCGTGTGGGATGATGCGCTGCTGACAGCGCTGGGGCGAGGAGCTGCCACGCCGCTGACCGCGCAACGCTGATGAACTGCCACGCCACTGGCCGCGCAACGCCGCTGAACTGCCACGCCGCGCTGCGGTGGTGGACTGCCATACCGTTGCCCGCGCGGCGCGCGGTGATGAAATGCGACGCCGCACCGTTTGGGCGCTACAGGCATTTCACCGGCTTGGGCAGGCCGGCGATTTTCGTTGCCTGCTTGGCGGGACCCTCGGGAAACAAACGGAAAAGGTAACGGCTATTCCCTTTCTCTTCGCCGTAGGCCTGCGCCATGGCCTTCACCAGCATTCGCACCGCCGGCGACGTGTTGTATTGTAAATAAAATGCGCGCACGAAGTGGATCACCTGCCAGTGGGCTTCGCTAAGGATGATACCTTCGCGGCGGGCGATTTCTGCCGCCAACGCTTCGGACCAGTCCTGCGGCTGGGTCAAATACCCTTGCGCATCGGTACTGATTTCAGTGCCGTTAAACTCCATCGATTCCTGTCCGGCTGATGATTATCGAATAAAGAAAGGATAGCAAATCTGCAGGTCAGAAAACACCAAACCCCGCCGGGAACGCGGCGGCAGAAAAAGGGAATGCCGACGCGGCCACGGGCGAGGCCTGGGATAGGGCGGGTATCTGAATCACCCCGGATAAATTAGAGTCTATACTTTAAAAGTGGAGGTCTCTATGACAACGACCAAACGTTACTCTCCGGAAGTCCGTGAACGGGCAGTTAATCTAGTGCTGGAAACTCAGCATGAGCA
>NZ_FRDB01000224.1 GCF_900143145.1 Candidatus Sodalis sp. SoCistrobi | reverse complement strand
TGCTCATGCTGAGTTTCCAGCACTAGATTAACTGCCCGTTCACGGACTTCCGGAGAGTAACGTTTGGTCGTTGTCATAGAGACCTCCACTTTTAAAGTATAGACTCTAATTTATCCGGGGTGATTCAGTTTTGCCCGTTACCAGCCGGAGTGTATTGGTGTCGATCAGGCCTGCAGTAAAGCGCAGCTGATTAATGCGTTTGATAACAGCGTACTGTATACCGATAGTTTTATCGATAAGGTCATCGATCAGGTTCGCGATAAAAAAGCGCTGGTGTTTTATGCCGCTGACCATGGTGAGTCCATCGATGAGAATTATCACCTGCACGGTACGCCGCGCGACATGGCGCCGCCGGAGCAGTTCCGCGTGCCGATGATGGTCTGGGCATCCAACGCTTTTCTGGCAAGCCCCGAGAATCAAGAGGCCTTCGGGCGTCTGCAGGCGCAGCAGCGCGCAGGTGTGGTGCATCGGCATGAAGAATTGTTCGATACCCTACTAGGATGCCTGGGATACCAGTCGCCGAACGGGGGTATCAAAGCGGAAAATAACTGGTGCCAAAACCCCGCTGCATTGCCGCCGGCCGTCGCGGTTAACCAAGGCTGATGGGTTTGTAAACAGTTGACGGCAAATCCTTAAAAAGGGATTGACGCCTGTAGCGCGGCGCAGTAATATGCGCCCGCATTACGGTGAGTGGCGCAGCCTGGTAGCGCAATACGTTCGGGACGTATGGGTCGGAGGTTCGAATCCTCTCTCACCGACCAGATTCAAGCTGTAGCGTGACGCAAAAGCCGCACGTTAAAGCTATCAACAGCGGGCCTGAAAAAGTCCGCTGTTTTTTTTTGTTTTGGCGTGACCGGCTCGTGCTCTCTGGCAAAACGCCCTGGGCGGTGAAAATCGCCAACGCGATGCAGAGTGGACCTTCACTGCGCTGACAATGATTACCCCTGCTTAACCTAAAGCGGCATTGCCGGCGACGATAACGTTCTCCTTGTTCGTCGTCGCCGTTACTATTGAGCACCCAGGCAAATCGACGCCTCAGCGGCGCCATCCTTCGCGTCACCGGTCTGGATTGCGGCGGTGATACAGCGATTAATATCCCGCCACCGGTGAAGTCCTCGTGTTATTACGACAGCCCATTTAGTCCGTCGAAGGAAAAATAAGGTAAAAAGGTTAGCGTTGCTAATTATCGGCGCAAATGATAGCCGATGATTTTAACCGGCTGAACCGATATTTAATTGGCAAAATAGGCGATGATTAAGGCCGTGTTTTTTAATGTAAGTTACAAGTGTGACTAATGACGGGTTAGCGCGTAAAAATACGATTTTTTATTTGTGTTGCAATATAACTAGTATGTATATTGTGTGGTCAATCGCAAGCGTCACAGACCATGTAACATAAATGTCCGTCGATACATTAAATCAGCGGATTATGGATTTACTAATGAGGCAGTGATGTAATTTCTTTTTTTGATCAGTGGCTAAATAATAAAGTGTTAGGCTATTGTACGCCGAATTAGCGCGTAGGATGACTGTTACTTATCATTAATTGTCGCCTGAGATGGATGGCAAAAATATGTTTGCATGGGCGGCGTGGTTAAGATAATAATGCTTTCGGTTAGGCCATTATAAATAGAGCCATAGGTTAGTAATTGCAGAGCTCTTTAATTATTAACATGCTAAGTGTAAATAAGTGCCTGGTGACCGATGTCTCTCTTTAATGCTTTGCGGTCATTAATGCTTAACCCTCCTTCGCTATTAAAATAACAAGGATGCATCGACGATGAGTAGTGATAACCTTCTCAGGAATATACATGAAATAAATCTATCCTATCTCTTACTGGCCCAGGAGCTTATCAAAAAAGATAAGAAGGTGGCGGGATTCCGCCTGGGGGTGGGCGAAGACACGCTCGATAAACTGGCAGGACTATCACTGTCAGAATTGATAAAGCTTGGCGAGATCAATCAGCTTATTTGCCTGTTGCGCCTGGACGACGAGCAGATCATCAATTGCCTGACGCGTGAGTCCCGTGTCGATGAGTTACAGCAGGTCCATACAGGGATTGTGCTGTCTACGCAGTTGCTTAATTCAGCGACTCCCGATCCTACCCGTTCGCTTAAGGAATGATCCCGTGTATAGGAAAAGTATCATGCAGGAATCCAGGGATATACAGCTTGCTATGGAGCTGATAGCGCTTGGCGCCCGGCTGCCCATTCTGGAAAATGAAACCTGCTTGAGCCGCAGTCGGTTGCTGAGATTGTATAAGGAAGTCAAAGGGACGCCGGCACCTAAAGGACTGTTGCCATTCTCCGCTGACTGGTTTTTGTCGTGGGAGCAGAATATCCACTCTTCCGCTTTTTACAACGCCTATCTTTGCCTGATTCGCGTGGGAAATATTCCGACCATTGAGGCAATGATAAAAGCCTACCGGCTGTATCTCGAACTGTGCCCACAGTGCCAGGATGGCGGGCCGGTGCTGGGGTTGACCCGCGCCTGGATATTACTCCGTTTTATCGACAGCCAATTACTGGGTCAAACGCGCTGCAAGCAATGTGGTGGAGCATTCATTACTTATGCTTTTCACCCACCTCATAACTTTGTTTGCAGTTTTTGCCATCCGCCCTCGAGGGCGGTTAAAAAGCGTAAACTTTCCCATGCCGCCGCCGATAACCGCATATATAACTTAAGACAACGGAATATGTGCAATGTAAAGCCATACTGAACAGTGTGATGCACTGAATACCATTTTACACAAACGGATTATTCCATCACTGGCTACAACGTTCATTTTCCAGATGTCACCATCTTGTAAGGGATCACCGTGCTAGTTATCGTTGGTTATATCATTGTGTTTATGTCAATTTTTGGTGGATTTTTGTTGGCTGAAGGACAACTCGGCGCCTTGTTTCAGCCTGCGGAGTTTATGATTATTGTGGGTGCGGGATTAGGTACCTTTATTGTATGAAATAATGGTAATGCTATATATGCTACCTTAAAGTCACTTCCGCGCTTGTTTCATTCATCACGTTATAATAAATCAATGTATATGGATATCATGGCGCTGATGTATCGCCTATTGTCCAAAAGCCGCCAATCAGGATTGATTACGCTGGAAAAAGAAATTGACGATCCTTATAACAGCGTCATCTTCTCTCACTATCCTTCTCTACTTGCCGACAAATCGGTCATCGACTTTCTGGTGGATTACCTGCGTCTGATGGTTAGCGGTAATCTCAACGCTTATGAAATTGAAGCGCTGATGAATGAGGAGATAGAAACGTATGAACAGGAAAATGATATCCCGGTAAATAGCCTGCTGCAGGTGGGCGATGCGTTGCCCGCCTTCGGTATTATTGCGGCGGTGATGGGTGTTGTGAATGCTCTGGCCTCTGCGGATCGGCCCGCCGGCGAACTCGGTGCTTTAATTGCTAATGCGATGGTAGGAACGCTGCTCGGTATTCTCCTGGCCTATGGTTGCGTCATGCCGTTGGGGGCGTTGCTTAAACAGAAAGGCGATGAGCACATTAAGATGTTGCAGTGCATCCGGGTGACATTGCTTTCGAGTTTAAATGGTTATGCGCCGCCGATCGCAATAGAATTTGGCCGTAAGACTCTTTACTCCTCCGAACGCCCCTCCTTCGATGAATTAGAAGCTCACCTGCGCAGAATAAAAAAAGCCTGTCTGACGGAATCTGCTGATATGACGGTCAATTCATGAAAAAGCCTTCACCTCCGGTTGTGATCAAATGGCGCAGGGCGCAGCATGCCAATCATCATGTCGGCTCGTGGAAGATAGCCTATGCCGATTTCATGACCGCGATGATGGCGTTTTTTATGGTTATGTGGATGTTGGGGGCAACGACGCAGCAGCAGCGCGAACAGATAGCCGACTATTTCAAGATGCCGTTGAAAGAGGCGATTACCCACAACGGCAAATTCAATATGGGTCACATTCCGCTGCCGGTTGACACCAACGACGCCACCGGGCCGGCGCGTCTGCGTCAGCGTGAACTGGAACATCAGCGGGATATCCAGCGGCTGAAGAATACCCGCCATCGTCTGGAGCAGATGTTGCGCAACGATCCCCGGCTGCGTGAATTACAACCGAACATGCGCATTACGCTGGTGCAAGAGGGTTTGCGTATTGAAATCATCGACAGCAAAAAAAGGCCGATGTTCACCACCGGCGGCACGGCAATAGCGCCTTATATGCGCAGTATAATGCGTATAATTGCGCCGGTGCTTAACGATTTGCCCAATCGTATAAGCCTGGCCGGACACACGGATAACCAGCCTTACCTTAACGGCATAGGTATCTACACATCAGGGAGGTGAATCACCCCGGATAAATTAGAGTCTATACTTTAAAAGTGGAGGTCTCTATGACAACGACCAAACGTTACTCTCCGGAAGTCCGTGAACGGGCAGTTAATCTAGTGCTGGAAACTCAGCATGAGCA
>NZ_FRDB01000228.1 GCF_900143145.1 Candidatus Sodalis sp. SoCistrobi | reverse complement strand
CATAGGTATCTACACATTTATCGTGATACCTGTTATTACTTTGCAGAATGATTTCAACCTATCTGTTGGCGGGATTGACTCTCGCCTTACCCGCCGATATCAGACGCTGGTTAAACAGCATATGACGCCCGCGGCTCTTCTTGCTTCTGCGGTTAAAGACCTCGCAAGTGCTCAAAAATCAACTTTCGCAACTACCCAAGCTGTCTGGCGTTTTCTGAATAATAAGCGAATTAGCTTCAGTCAACTCAATGAGCCAATTATTTCGCTAGCACTTGAGCAAATTTCGCTTAGCCCGCATCCATACGCTCTCGTTGTTCATGATTGGTCACGTTTACAATTTCTTTACCATCATGCCAAATACGGACGCTTAAAAATGACGCACGGTGGCGATGTTGGATATGAACTTCAAAGCAGCTTGCTGGTTGATGCTGGCACGGGTTTGCCAATAGCGCCTCTATCTCAGACACTTACCGATGCAACCGGTTGTCATTCAACGTTGGCGGAAGGACTGTCCGAACGGCAGACACATATGGACGCCTTGACGACCGATATTGCCCGTGTGGAATCGCTTAATATAGGTAAAAAGCTGATTCATATAATTGATAGAGAGGGTGACTCTATTGGACATATGCGGACGTTGAGTACTCAAGGAATATGCTGGCTTATCCGAGGAAAAGAAGGACATGGTGCAGAGTGGCAAGGTAATTCATTGAAAATTGGTGAGATTGCTGCTCTTCTGCCATACAACGGATGCGGACAGGTAGACTGGAAAGGGAAAAAAGCTGATATGGAAATCAGTGAAACCTCGATAGTCATAACCCGAGCTGCGCAGCAGAAGCGTAAAGATAAAGAAACCGGCCGCCGCATAAAAATCCAACCTGGAGAGCCTCTGACGGTCAGATTGGTTGTTGTTCGGCTTACGGATGATCTCGGTAATGTGGTGGGACGCTGGACGCTGCTTACAAACGTTTGCAGCGAGATCACCTGCGAGGAAGTAGCTCGTTGGTATTACTGGCGCTGGAATATTGAATCATTTTTTAAGTTGCTGAAAGGTGCCGGACATGACGTAGAAACATGGCTTCAGCGCAGCGCGCCAGCCGTACTACGCAGGTTGTTAATAGCCAGTATGGCTGCTGTTCTGGTATGGCGGCTGCAACGCGCTGAAGGAGAAGAAAATGCGGCAGCCCGCCAGCTGATATGTCGCTTGTCAGGACGACAGCAAAAGCGAGGCCGCAGAGAGAGCGCTCCTGCTCTGCTCGCTGGCCTATCCATCTTGTTGAATACACTAAAATTATTATCGGAATATAGTCTGGAAGAACTTACTCATTTAGCGAGAGTTGCTCTTAAGCCTCCTCCCTGATGTGTAGATACCTATGCCTTAACGGGCAGGGCTTTACTTGCCTGGTGGAGGAAGGCAGTAAGGTGACGCAGGGGCAGCCTATTTTGGAGCTGGATTTGGCCTACCTGAATGCCAACGCCCGTTCGATGATAAGCCCGGTGGTCGTGAGCAACATGGAGGAGTTTGGTGCGCTGACCGCCACCGCCAACACGACCGTGGTAGCGGGGCAAAGCCGGCTGCTGGATCTTACCGGCAAATAAAATAACACGCCTGCCTTACGCGCCGTGCGGCAAATGCCCGCGGCAGGCGCGGTGATGCTGTGTTAAAACGCCTGTGCCGCAGTAAGGGGACGGGCGTTGCTTTTTTCTGCTGTTGCCCTACGCTCGCGCAGCGGGGAAGATCCCGGCGCGACAGCGTGTTAAGCCGACGCAGCGCACCTTTATCCGTTATTGCCTGCCGGCGATGACGTCTCTACTGCCCAGCCTGACGCGACCAAGACGCCGAACCGCCGCCCTGCGGCGCCGGAATGGAGAATTTCTTTAACAAACGGTTGTGTCCTGGCGTGGCATGTTGGAACATAAGCGTAATGAATGTCGTGCTGTTGCGTAGAGGAATATTAACATGAGTGAGGCTGAAGCCCGCCCAACGAATTTTATTCGTCAAATTATTGACGACGATCTGGCCTCGGGTAAGCATACATCGGTGCATACCCGTTTTCCGCCGGAGCCAAATGGCTATTTGCATATCGGCCATGCCAAATCGATTTGCCTCAATTTTGGCATCGCCCAGGATTATCAGGGCCAATGTAACCTGCGTTTCGACGATACCAATCCGGCCAAAGAGGATATGGAATACGTCGACTCCATTAAGCACGACGTGCAATGGCTGGGCTTTAATTGGAGCGGTGATATTCACTATTCTTCCGATTATTTCGACAAGCTGCACGACTACGCGCTTGAGCTAATCGACAAAGGGCTGGCCTATGTCGACCAGCTATCGCCGGATGAAATTCGCGATTATCGCGGTACGCTAACGCGCCCGGGAAAAAACAGCCCTTATCGGGATCGGAGCGTGGAAGAAAATCGGGCGCTATTCGGCAAGATGCGCCAGGGCGAATTTGCCGAAGGCAGCGCCTGCATGCGGGCGAAGATCGACATGGCCTCGCCGTTTATGGTGATGCGCGACCCGGTGCTGTACCGCATTAAATTCGCCGATCATCATCAGACCGGCAATAAGTGGTGCATCTATCCGATGTATGACTTTACCCACTGCATCTCCGATGCGTTGGAAGGCATTACCCATTCGCTGTGCACGCTGGAGTTTCAGGATAACCGCCGGCTGTATGACTGGGTGCTGGATAATATCAGCCTCGCCGTGCATCCCCGGCAGTATGAATTCTCTCGGCTGAATCTTGAATACGCCATTATGTCCAAGCGCAAGCTGAATCTCTTGGTTACCGAGAAAGTCGTAGAGGGTTGGGACGATCCGCGTATGCCGACGATTTCCGGTCTGCGTCGCCGCGGCTATACGGCGGCATCGATTCGCGAATTCTGCCGCCGCATCGGCGTGACGAAGCAGGATAATAATGTTGAGATGGCTGCGCTCGAAGCCTGTATCCGCGAAGATCTCAACGATCGCGCGCCGCGCGCCATGGCGGTGATCGACCCGGTGCGGGTGGTCATAGAAAGCCTGCCGGAGGGGCATGAACAGGATATCGTGATGCCGAACCATCCCAACAAACCGGAAATGGGCACCCGTCAGGTCGCGTTCAGCCGCGAAATTTATATCGATCGCGCTGACTTCCGTGAAGAAGCCAACAAGCAATACAAGCGGCTGGTGTTGGGCAAGGAAGTGCGCTTGCGCAATGCGTTTGTGATTAAGGCTGAACGCGTGGAAAAAGATGCCCAGGGGCAAATCACCACCATCTTCTGCCGCCATGATCCCGACACATTGAGTAAAGACCCCGCGGACGGGCGTAAGGTGAAAGGTGTCATCCACTGGGTGTCAGCCAGCCGTAGCATTGCCGCGGAGTTTCGCCTGTATGATCGGTTATTCAGCGAGGCCAACCCGGCGGCGGCAGAAGACTTTCTCTCCACGCTGAATCCAGATTCGCTGGTTATCCGTCAGGGCTTTGTCGAAGCCGGTGTGCCGGCAGCCAACGCGGGCGAACCCTTTCAATTTGAGCGCGAAGGCTATTTCTGTGCCGACAGCCGCTACTTCAGCCTCTCCCATCCGGTGTTCAACCGTACCGTCGGACTGCGCGATACCTGGGCGGCGAAAGGCGGGGCGTGATCTTCTCCGGTCCTGCGCCGTTTCTCTCTCAGGCGCAGGGAGAGGGTAGTCACGTGGCCCTGCGCCGGCATTACCCGGCCGGCAAAGGCGTCTGCTGTGACCGCCTGGGTTTATCTGCTCATGACGGCATGCAGAGGCAGAGCCCGGCTTTATAGGCATAGGTATCTACACATTTATCGTGATACCTGTTATTACTTTGCAGAATGATTTCAACCTATCTGTTGGCGGGATTGACTCTCGCCTTACCCGCCGATATCAGACGCTGGTTAAACAGCATATGACACCCGCGGCTCTTCTTGCTTCTGCGGTTAAAGACCTCGCAAGTGCTCAAAAATCAACTTTCGCAACTACCCAAGCTGTCTGGCGTTTTCTGAATAATAAGCGAATTAGCTTCAGTCAACTCAATGAGCCAATTATTTCGCTAGCACTTGAGCAAATTTCGCTTAGCCCGCATCCATACGCTCTCGTTGTTCATGATTGGTCACGTTTACAATTTCTTTACCATCATGCCAAATACGGACGCTTAAAAATGACGCACGGTGGCGATGTTGGATATGAACTTCAAAGCAGCTTGCTGGTTGATGCTGGCACGGGTTTGCCAATAGCGCCTCTATCTCAGACACTTACCGATGCAACCGGTTGTCATTCAACGTTGGCGGAAGGACTGTCCGAACGGCAGACACATATGGACGCCTTGACGACCGATATTGCCCGTGTGGAATCGCTTAATATAGGTAAAAAG
>NZ_FRDB01000229.1 GCF_900143145.1 Candidatus Sodalis sp. SoCistrobi | reverse complement strand
ATTTTGCAGCACATTAGGCATGATGTTTCACATCTCTGAGTTAAATATGCACAGCATAACATTTCATCAGGAAAAGGTGACATTTCTACTTTGCGGGATTAGTTGACATTTTAAACTTGCAATAACAGGTGAAAAGGCCATTTTCTGCCTGTTCTGACAAAATAAAGGCTTAAACGCCTTAAAACAGATAAATACCAAAAAAACGACTTTTTTGTTGTGCGCAAAAAGGGTAGTTTAATCGAGTACCGGCCAGGGATCCGCCGGACTAGGTTTCCCGCCTTACCCGCATCCGTCGCGGGCTCCGACGGACGACACGCCGGGCAGTATGGTGCACTTCCCTCCCCTTTTCAGGTCATGGTGCCGACGCTTTCAGCCAGACAGTAATGGTAGGAATTTTGGGTCACATCGCCTCTGCAGGATAGGCAGAGGTAGGGTATGAAATAAAAAATCAAAAGGAGACCGCGTTTGGACAGCAGCACCATTATAAGTTTATTTATTATAGGTTCAATATTGGTGGGGGGAAGTATCCTGCTCAGCGCTTTTTCCTCACGTCTTGGCATCCCTATTCTGGTGATTTTCCTGGCCATTGGCATGTTGGCGGGGATCGATGGTCTGGGCGGCATCGCGTTTGATAACTATCCTGTGGCCTATCTTATCAGTAACCTGGCGCTGGCGGTGATTTTGCTGGACGGCGGTATGCGTACCCGCGCCACTGCCTTTCGCGTCGCGCTCTGGCCGTCGCTGTCGCTGGCAACGGTAGGGGTCATTATCACCGCCGGTTTAACCGGTATGGCCGCGGCCTGGCTGTTCGGGCTGGATATGATTGAAGGCATGCTCATCGGCGCCATTGTCGGTTCTACCGACGCTGCGGCGGTGTTTTCGCTGCTGGGCGATAAAGGGCTGAACGAGCGTGTCACCTCCACGCTTGAGATTGAATCAGGCAGTAACGATCCCATGGCGGTGTTTCTGACCATCACGCTTATCGCCATGATTCAAAACGGCCAGACCCACCTTGACTGGCTGTTTCTGGTGCATCTGATTCGCGAATTTGGCCTGGGTGTGGTGATGGGTCTGGGCGGCGGCTGGCTGTTGCAGCAGGTCATCAACCGCATCTCGCTGACTAACGCCCTGTATCCCCTGCTGGCGGTCAGCGGCGGCATCATGATTTTCGCCCTGACCACGGCGCTGGAAGGCAGCGGCATTTTAGCCGTTTACCTGTGTGGCTTTGTGCTGGGTAACCGGCCGATACGCAACCGATATGGTATTTTGCAAACGTTCGACGGCATGGCCTGGCTCAGCCAGATTTGCATGTTTTTGGTGCTGGGACTCCTGGTCACGCCCAGCGATTTGTGGATGATCGCGATACCTGCGCTCATTTTGTCACTGTGGTTGATGCTGGTGGCGCGTCCGCTGTCGATTTTTGTCGGCCTGCTGCCGTTTCGCAACTACACCACCCGTGAGCGTGTGTTTCTCTCCTGGGTCGGCCTGCGCGGCGCCGTGCCTATCATCCTGGCGGTGTTTCCGATGATGGCGGGCCTGGACAACGCGCGCCTGTATTTTAATGTCGCTTTTTTTATCGTCCTTATCTCTCTGCTTTTGCAAGGCACCTCGCTCGGCTTCGCCGCCCGGCTGGCGAAAGTGGTGGTACCGCCTACCGCGTCGCCGATTTCCCGCGTCGGGATGGACATCCACCCGGAAAACCCCTGGGAGCAGTTCATCTATCAGTTGGGTGAGGAAAACTGGTGCGTGGGCGCGGCGCTGCGCGATTTGAAAATGCCCCGCCATACGCGCATTGCCGCTTTATTCCGCGATAATGTGTTGCTGCACCCGACCGCCAATACCCGACTGCGTGAAAGGGACGTGCTTTGTGTCATCGGTCGGGAGCGGGATCTCCCGGCGCTGGGCAGGCTGTTCAGCCAATCGCCTCCCGTCGCGCTGGATCAGCGCTTCTTTGGGGATTTTATTCTGGAAGCCAGCGCGCGCCTGCGCGACGTTTCCTCTATCTATGGTCTGGAATTTGCCGGCGAAGTGGACGGCGAGCTAACCCTTGGCCAGTTTGTCATGGCGTTACTCGGCGGGGGTGAACCGGTGGTCGGCGATAATGTCGTGGCGGAAGGCGTGGTGTGGACCATCGCGGAAAAAGACGAGCACCAGGTCAGCAAAATCGGCATCAAGATTGCCGATGAACCGGCCTGAAGCCACATATACTCCCGCGCGACGGTGGGAAGAAATCCAGTGCCGGCGGCTGGCGCGGGTGTTGATTGGCAGGCCGAGAGTTGACTGTTTAGAGTGATGCGCCGGCGTCACACGGTGTATCGCTTGGCGGGCGAATGAACGCAGCCGTTTAGGTCAGTGTTTCCGTGGCATTGTAAACCTTCGCCAGCACCCGCATGGCCACCTGCATATCCCGGGCATCAACATCCTCCAGAATTTCTTTACCCAGCGCATCGGCTTCGGTACGCACTTTTTCGTACAGCGCCTTACCCTCATCGGTGACCACCAGCAATTTTTTGCGCCGATCGGCCGGAGTGGGGATGCGTAGCACCAGACCAATTTTGACCAGACGGTCGACCATCGTCACCACCGTCGCCCCCTCTACGCCAAGCCGCTGCGCGAGTTCGCTTTGCGATAGCGGCAGTTCCGCACCGGCGATAGCGGCCACCGCAACCCAGCTTGCCTGGCTTAGGCCAAGGTATTTCAGGCGCCGATCAATAGCCATACGCAGCGAGCGCGAGGTCAAATGCAACATTTTTGAAAAATTTTTATAGTCAGTATTCATCAGCCGTATCAGGTAAAGACACACTATGTTAAAAATTATCACACATTGATTACGAAGACCAACGACACGCGCTCGGTTGAACAAAGAAATTATCCCCGGCCAATCACGAATATAGGTTTATCATTAACACGCAAATCAATTAACATAACAGCATCATATACTTTATTTCGCAGGAAACTATTATTATGCTTGCCATCCCTCTAAGGCATAGGTATCTACACATCAGGGAGGAGGCTTAAGAGCAACTCTCGCTAAATGAGTAAGTTCTTCCAGACTATATTCCGATAATAATTTTAGTGTATTCAACAAGATGGATAGGCCAGCGAGCAGAGCAGGAGCGCTCTCTCTGCGGCCTCGCTTTTGCTGTCGTCCTGACAAGCGACATATCAGCTGGCGGGCTGCCGCATTTTCTTCTCCTTCAGCGCGTTGCAGCCGCCATACCAGAACAGCAGCCATACTGGCTATTAACAACCTGCGTAGTACGGCTGGCGCGCTGCGCTGAAGCCATGTTTCTACGTCATGTCCGGCACCTTTCAGCAACTTAAAAAATGATTCAATATTCCAGCGCCAGTAATACCAACGAGCTACTTCCTCGCAGGTGATCTCGCTGCAAACGTTTGTAAGCAGCGTCCAGCGTCCCACCACATTACCGAGATCATCCGTAAGCCGAACAACAACCAATCTGACCGTCAGAGGCTCTCCAGGTTGGATTTTTATGCGGCGGCCGGTTTCTTTATCTTTACGCTTCTGCTGCGCAGCTCGGGTTATGACTATCGAGGTTTCACTGATTTCCATATCAGCTTTTTTCCCTTTCCAGTCTACCTGTCCGCATCCGTTGTATGGCAGAAGAGCAGCAATCTCACCAATTTTCAATGAATTACCTTGCCACTCTGCACCATGTCCTTCTTTTCCTCGGATAAGCCAGCATATTCCTTGAGTACTCAACGTCCGCATATGTCCAATAGAGTCACCCTCTCTATCAATTATATGAATCAGCTTTTTACCTATATTAAGCGATTCCACACGGGCAATATCGGTCGTCAAGGCGTCCATATGTGTCTGCCGTTCGGACAGTCCTTCCGCCAACGTTGAATGACAACCGGTTGCATCGGTAAGTGTCTGAGATAGAGGCGCTATTGGCAAACCCGTGCCAGCATCAACCAGCAAGCTGCTTTGAAGTTCATATCCAACATCGCCACCGTGCGTCATTTTTAAGCGTCCGTATTTGGCATGATGGTAAAGAAATTGTAAACGTGACCAATCATGAACAACGAGAGCGTATGGATGCGGGCTAAGCGAAATTTGCTCAAGTGCTAGCGAAATAATTGGCTCATTGAGTTGACTGAAGCTAATTCGCTTATTATTCAGAAAACGCCAGACAGCTTGGGTAGTTGCGAAAGTTGATTTTTGAGCACTTGCGAGGTCTTTAACCGCAGAAGCAAGAAGAGCCGCGGGCGTCATATGCTGTTTAACCAGCGTCTGATATCGGCGGGTAAGGCGAGAGTCAATCCCGCCAACAGATAGGTTGAAATCATTCTGCAAAGTAATAACAGGTATCACGATAAATGTGTAGATACCTATG
>NZ_FRDB01000319.1 GCF_900143145.1 Candidatus Sodalis sp. SoCistrobi | reverse complement strand
GCTCATTGAGTTGACTGAAGCTAATTCGCTTATTATTCAGAAAACGCCAGACAGCTTGGGTAGTTGCGAAAGTTGATTTTTGAGCACTTGCGAGGTCTTTAACCGCAGAAGCAAGAAGAGCCGCGGGTGTCATATGCTGTTTAACCAGCGTCTGATATCGGCGGGTAAGGAGAGAGTCAATCCCGCCAACAGATAGGTTGAAATCATTCTGCAAAGTAATAACAGGTATCACGATAAATGTGTAGATACCTATGCCTTAGAGCGACTTAACGGCCGGCGGCTTCAGCGCCGACGTCTTAAGCACGCCGTCGGCACGGAACATGGCTTTGATGCCGCGCACCGCCTGCCGGATGCGATCCTGATTTTCAATCAAGGCGAAGCGGACATGAGTATCGCCGTAATCGCCGAAACCGATCCCCGGCGAAACACACACCTTTGCCTCGGCCAGCAATTTTTTCGCGAACTCAAGCGAACCCAGCGCGGCATAATGCTCGGGGATTTTGGCCCAAACATACATTGATGCCTTGGGGTTTTCCACCATCCAGCCCGCCTCATGCAGCCCGCGCACCAGCACATTCCGCCGTTGGCGATATTGCTCGGCGATAGCGTGCACGCAGCTTTGGTCGCCCTCGAGCGCGGCGATAGCAGCGACTTGCAGCGGGGTAAAGGTGCCGTAATCATGGTAGCTTTTGATGCGCGCCAGCGCGTTGACCAGCGCCGGATTTCCGACCATAAAACCGATACGCCAGCCGGCCATATTGTAGCTTTTCGACAGAGTGAAAAATTCCACCGCGATATCTTTGGCGCCCGGTACCTGCATAATGGACGGCGCCTGCCAGCCATCATAAACGATATCGGCATAGGCCAAATCATGAACCACCAACACGTTATATTGGCGCGCCAACGCCACAACCCTCTCGAAAAAATCCAGTTCGACGCATTGGGCGGTGGGATTGGAGGGGAAGCCAAGGATCATCATCTTGGGCGTGGGTATACTTTCGCGGATGGCGCGTTCCAGCTCACGGAAGAAATCCACGCCCTCGACCAACGGAACGGAGCGCACCTGGGCACCGGCAATCACCGCACCGTATATATGAATGGGATAACTGGGGTTCGGCACCAGCACGGTGTCGCCATGATCCAACGTTGCTAGCATTAAATGCGCCAGCCCCTCTTTGGAACCGATGGTAACAATCGCCTCGCTTTCGGGGTCGATGTCAACCGCATAGCGATCCGCATACCAGCGCGAAATAGCACGGCGCAGTCGTGGAATACCGCGCGAAGTGGAATAGCCATGGGTATCTTCCCGCTGGGCTACGGTGCATAACTTCTCCACGATGTGTGGCGGTGTCGGGCCGTCTGGATTGCCCATACTGAAATCAATAATATCCTCGCCGCGCCGGCGCGCAGCCATTTTCAATTCCGCAGTAATATTAAACACATAGGGGGGGGGAGACGTTCAATGCGCGTAAAGCGGCGTGCAGAACCGAATTCAGCCATAATATCCTCTGATGACGTAAGCGCCCGGACCGTCCGAGCGACGCTACCCCTGAACGGGGCCATTAATGAAACTATCCCATTCGTTATCGGCTGTCGAGGGGGCAATCACTTTTTCTGTCGCCGGCGCTCCCAGCGCGGGGGCTCATCTTGGAGGGCGGCAGCCAAATTATGGCGGTAATTGATGCGCAGCGGCGCACTGCGTGCGTCGCAGCAGATCACATCGCATCCCCCGCCTCCCATTGCTTCTCATCTCATCACAACCCCCGCATCGCATCGCATCGCATCGCATCGCATCGCATCGCATCGCATCGCATGACGATAATGCAGCGAGATGTCTACATAAAAGAGGAAATAAAGGAAAATTTTTTTAACTAATCCCCTTTTTAAGCGCATTACAGCGCGAAAACAACGGAAAAAACTGCAGTAAAAATTTCCTTAAATTTTTACTCAAGTTTCCTCTTTTTAATAAAAAACCTCGCGTTAAGGCGCTTTCGACGCGCTGCCATCCTCGCTTTATAACCATAGGTATCTACACATTTATCGTGATACCTGTTATTACTTTGCAGAATGATTTCAACCTATCTGAATAACCCCGAGTTTATTAGAGAGTAATTTTGGCAATACTACGCCGCTTCCTCTGATGCTAATTGCAAAGCGTAATAGTTCATTTCGGCTTCAGTAGGAGGGATGTAACCCAGCCGCCCGAGCAGCCTTCTGTTGTTGTACCAGTCCACCCAGTCCAGCGTGGCCAACTCCACTTCCGTCCGGTTTTTCCAGCTCCCGCGGTGGATAACCTCCGTTTTGTACAACCCGTTGATACTCTCTGCCATCGCATTATCGTAGGAGTCGCCG
>NZ_FRDB01000231.1 GCF_900143145.1 Candidatus Sodalis sp. SoCistrobi | reverse complement strand
CGGCGACTCCTACGATAATGCGATGGCAGAGAGTATCAACGGGTTGTACAAAACGGAGGTTATCCACCGCGGGAGCTGGAAAAACCGGACGGAAGTGGAGTTGGCCACGCTGGACTGGGTGGACTGGTACAACAACAGAAGGCTGCTCGGGCGGCTGGGTTACATCCCTCCTACTGAAGCCGAAATGAACTATTACGCTTTGCAATTAGCATCAGAGGAAGCGGCGTAGTATTGCCAAAATTACTCTCTAATAAACTCGGGGTTATTCAATAATCGGTGCCGAGATAGCCGACGATGATGCTGCCGAGATAGGAAAAGTCGTTATCTATGTCGAGCGCGCCGAGGCTGTCGCGGATAAACCAGGCGATAAGGGCGCACATCATGGCATCGAGTAAGGTTTTATGGAGTCGGGTGCCATGATAGCGGCCCCTGAGAAAGGCCATGAAGGCGGCGATAGTGGCCGCAACGGCCTGCTCCCTGACGTGAAACAGCCAGGCGAGCGTCCCGGCCCAGAGGCACGGGTCACGATCTGGCATGAGAGAAATCCTGTTTTTTTAACGGGCGCTCGCCCCCGCATGGGCAAACGCCGTTGCAGCCCTGCGCGCGCAAAGCCAGAGAAAGTAAAAGAGACATGTCGTTATCTGACTGACGGAAGACACTGCATCAATATCCTCGGTCAGTAAGACACGCTGTACTTGGATTGCTTGTGCGGTAAAGTGCTGTCGCAGAAGTCGCCCTGTTCGTCGAGGAATGGTGTTTTCCCGCCCCAAGCCCGGCTACGTTTATCGCCCACCGTCCGGCTATTCCGTCTGTGCGTACTCATCGCATACGCTGTCTTTGCCTAACGCTTTCACGCCAGGCCACATACGGAAAGGTACAAACTACGCTGTATATAAAAACAGCTGTATGTAATATCAGTATCATGCAACAAAATATTTGGCAAGCACGAAGTTTGGCGGCGGATTTTAAATGTGTCTAAATGTGTCGTGAATCTAGAGATTAACGGTAAATTGACGTAATATTAACGGGTATATAACTGTTGTTTGCCGCTTAAATTCCGCAAATCGCTAGATTCGCGCGATCAAGACACATTTATTAACATTTTATTTTTGTGACAAACATCACACTTTAATTTCCTAAGGGAAGAGACATGACTGAAGGAGAGAAGTCCCTGCGCCAAGCTTTGATAAGAAGCCAACTGCCCGCGCCAAAGGAGAAGAAATTCACGATAATCCTCTCGCCTCGGCAACAGAAGGCGCTGGATTTTTTGCGCCTAGACATGGAAATGACGAAAGCCAACGTGATGAGAAAGGCGCTGTACGATCTTTATGAGCGCCGCAAAAAGGCCCAAAAGGTGTAACGGGACAATTTTTAGTCGAAAATCCTTCACGGTTTTAATGAAAAGTCACGCACGAATCCAGCGATTCGACGTAAGTGATTGAAAAGAAAGGTGAACTAATTCAGCGATGGGAAAAAGAGTGGAAAAAATGGCTTCACAGATTTTGCGAAAAGTCACGCACGAATTCAGAGATTCTCCCTAACCTATTGAAACAAAAGGCGCACGAATTTAGCGATGAGAAATGGCCTTCCCCTCCCTGCCTCGGGGAAGTCATGTTGTAAAGTTGGGGAAGTCCTATTGAGATAGCTCACCTCGAGCACCTTTCGTGACTCAAATTGAGAAAAAATCTGGCGAGATTTGAGAACAAAAGCGGCGCGAGAGAGGGATATTCTCAAATTGAGAAAAAAACCGACTCAATCTGAGAACAATCTTGGCAAAATTTAGAACCAAAACGGCGCGACTTTTCACACCACTTATCCCACGCACGCTACGGAGTGTTACTCATGTAACGTCTTCTCTCGGCGCTAAGGAAAGACTGGACTATCGTGCAGCGGTCAAAACACATAGTCCGCTGCTTTGACCTCCTACTTCCTTTTAGAAAATACCGCATTGCCACCTCTTAGTATTACCGGCCCTCTCGAGCCGGTCTTTTTTTGCTATTCGCCTTACACAGAAAGCATCAGTGCTTTATCGGATATCGCAGGATTGCAGGATTGCAGGATTGCAGGATTGCAGGATTGGCGATAGTCATCCTGCATATGACTTACTCCTACTATCACCACCTTTGTAATCCATGTTACCGGCTGCCAACGCCGGTTTTTTTACGAAATGTCGGCGCGTTTTATGGGATTAACTGACTGCATCTTTCGCTACAGTCAGACTGCAAACTCCTCTAAATAGCTCAAAATTGCCATACCACCAACTTTTATCACCGGCCCGCTGAGGCCGGTTTTTTTTTGCACCCTGATTTTCGTGCCATCATAGCCAGCAACGACATTGCCAAATGGTGACCAGAGCCATGACCTACGATAAAAAATCTATCCGCATCTTGCGCGAAGAAGAAATCGACCGCTTCGACTGGAGCCGCACCGCCCGCCTTGCCGATGAGCATCACCTGCCGCTTGAGTGGGTGAAACGGGGATTTGAGGCAGCGAGGCGCATCGGGGCAGACCCGGAATATTTTGTGCAGAAGTACATTCTGAAGGCCGAGACAGCCGCAATACCGGAGTTCGAGGCGGTGTTTTTGGAGATAGTGCGCGAGGAGCGCGACAGAAACCAACGATAGCCGCGCTAAAAGCGCCTGTACGGGCCGTGGTGAGATCTAAACGCCTCAGAGGCAGGATTTCACGTCAGAAACGGAGAAAATCGCTCAGAGGGGCGTACAGCGTGTTTTAGCGCCCCCCTCTGAGTATGTGCTCCATGTCACTGGCAATTACGGAAAAATCAGCTGAGGAAGATTGACAGCGACGGTACCGAAATCTATAACGTTGCCGCGACACAACGATAACGACGCACGAGACACCTTCCCAAACCGGCTCCTCCGCGCCGGTTTTTTTACCTCACCGCCTCTTTCAGCGCCTTCCCCGCCCGGAACGCGGGAACCCGTGCCGCCGGAATGGTCATGGCCTCGCCGGTTTGGGGATTGCGGCCTGTGCGCTCGGCGCGGGTTTTGACTCCAAAGGTGCCGAATCCACTCAGTTTAACGGCATCCCCTGCCGCCAGTGCCTGAGTGACGGCCTCGGTGATGGCGTCGATGACGAGTCCGGCCTTGGTTTGGGAGATGTCGGCTTTCTCGCTGACGACGCGGGTCAATTCTCGTTTGTTCATGCTGTTCCTCGTGGCAGTTAAGATTGGATAGCTCGAATATCAGACTCTTTCAGGCCGGTAAATTTCCTGATGCTGAAGAGCGACATGCCGCCGATAAGCATTTTACGGGCGACTTCGCGTTTTCCTTCGTAGCGCCCAACCTGAAGACCTTCATGCATTCCTTCTTCGCGTCCGGTCATGAAGTCTATTTTAGCTTTCATTTCGTGCTGCATAGCAAATAACCATTTGTTTATAAATGACTCTATCTTTTTTAAACTGGCACTATCGGCCAAATCGCGGCACGTTCTACAGGAGGTCAGATTGAGAGTCAAATTTGAAGGTCGCTGGACGCGGGAGCAGTTGATTAACTCGCTGTGCCGCCTGATGGATGAAATGGGCGATGATGGTATCGAATATCTTACGGGGGTTAACCTGTATTTTCACATTGAAGATAGTGAGTTTTCGGCTATCGAGCTGGTTGGTGAGAACGAGCTTCCCATCGCAGGATTTACGATTAAGAACCTGTCCGCGCCGAAAAAGACTCGCAAACGCCGCAAACCCAAAATTGCAGCGCCGGTTGTCGATATCGCGGATTTCAAACGCCGGAAGGACAGAGCGTAATTTCTGATGCGGAGGGAATTCAGAATAATTTAACGGCGATGGTTACGATCGCGGAAGCCAGACCAACACAGCCAAGCATGACCTTGGTGATTTTTATGAGCAAGCCATTCGTCAGGGCTTCCATGTCCTTGCGAACTAGCGCTATCTGAGCCTCGTTCTTCTCGAAAAGCGCCGCCATATCTTTTCGTACGCCGGTGATTTCAGCATCGGTCCTATCCGCCCTTGCCGCGGCCTCTTTGCGGGCATCGGCGATGTCAAAGGCCAAATCCTTGCGGACTTCGGCGATTTTGGCGTCTGTCTTCTCAAACTGGGCCGCCATGTCCTTGCGAGCTTCAGCTATCTGAGCATCGACTTTCTCAAACCGAATAGCTGTATCTTTGCAGGCTTCCGCGATTTCGGCGGACAAGTCCTTACGCACGTCCGAAATGTTGCGGTTCACCTCGGCGATATCCGCTTTGGTCGCCACATCCGCCACCTCGTGAGACTTGCGAACGGCGATAGAGATCGCCCGCGCCTGGTCTTTTGGCAAACCGGCGTTCTCCAGCGTCTCGACGAACTCTTGCGTATCAAATGCGACTTGGCCC
>NZ_FRDB01000232.1 GCF_900143145.1 Candidatus Sodalis sp. SoCistrobi | reverse complement strand
TCATATGCTGTTTAACCAGCGTCTGATATCGGCGGGTAAGGCGAGAGTCAATCCCGCCAACAGATAGGTTGAAATCATTCTGCAAAGTAATAACAGGTATCACGATAAATGTGTAGATACCTATGCCCCTGGGGCCTGGGCTTTATTCGCGATGTCGATGAGATACTGCATTTCTCGGAGCTGGGGGTGGTGTTCTTGATGTTCATCATCGGCCTGGAGCTGAACCCCGCCAAGCTCTGGCACCTGCGGCACTCGATATTCGGCGTCGGCGCCGCGCAGGTGGCCATCACCGCGGTGCTGCTGGGTGCCGCGCTTACCGTTACCGGTATGCGCTGGCAGGCGGCGCTTATCGGCGGCATTGGCCTCGCCATGTCCTCTACCGCCATTGCGCTGCAGTTGATGCGCGACAAAGGCATGAACCGCAATGAGGGCGGCCAACTGGGTTTCTCGGTGTTACTGTTTCAGGATATGGCGGTGATACCGGCACTCTCTTTGATCCCGTTTCTCTCCGGCGGCGCCGGCGGGCACGGCGATTGGATGAAAATCAGCATCAAACTGGCGGCGTTTTTTGGCATGCTGGTCGGTGGGCGCTTCCTGCTGCGTCCGCTGTTTCGCTATATCGCCTCGGCGAACGTGCGCGAGGTGTTCACCGCCGCCAGTCTGCTGCTGGTGCTGGGTGCCGCGCTGTTTATGGATTTGTTGGGCCTGTCGATGGCTCTTGGCACCTTTATCGCCGGCGTGCTGCTGGCCGAAAGCGAGTACCGCCATGAACTCGAAATTGCCATTGAGCCGTTCAAGGGGCTGCTGCTGGGCCTGTTTTTTATCTCGGTCGGCATGGCGCTAAATCTGGGCATTCTGTATGTGCACGTCCTGACGGTGCTGGCTGGGGTCGCCATCCTGGTGGCCATCAAGGGAACGGTGTTGTATATCCTGGCGCGCCTGTCGGGGCTGAAACGGTCGGTGCGGCTGCAATTCGCCGGCGTACTGAGCCAGGGCGGGGAGTTCGCCTTCGTTCTGTTCTCGGCGGCCTCGGCGCAAAAAATCCTCACCGGCGATCAATTATCCCTATTGCTGGTGATCGTCACCTTGTCGATGATCACCACGCCATTATTGATGCAAGTGATCGATCGTATTCTGGTCCAGCGCTATAATGCAGTAGATGAAAACGATGAAAAACCGTTTGTCAACGACGACGACCCGCAGGTGATCATTGTCGGCTTCGGCCGATTTGGGCAAGTGATAGGCCGCCTGTTGATGGCAAATAAAACCCGTATTACGGTGCTTGAGCGCGACATCAGCGTGGTCAGCTTGATGCGCGGCTACGGCTACAAAGTCTATTACGGCGATGCCACCGAACTGGAGTTGTTGCGGGCGGCGGGGGCGGAAAAGGCCCGCACGATCGTTGTCGCGGCCAACACGCCCGAAGACAATATGGCTATCGTCCGCCTGTGCCAGCAGCATTTCCCGCAGTTGCAGATCCTGGCGCGGGCGCGTCGAAGCGCATGAGCTACTGCAGGCCGGCGTATCGCGATTTTCGCGGGAAACCTTCGCCAGCGCTCTGGAGCTGGGACGAAAGGTGCTGCAGTCGTTGGGTATGCACCCACATCAGGCCTACCGGGCGCAGCAGCATTTCCGCCGGCTGGACATGCGCATGCTACGTGAATTGATGCCCCAGGAGGAGGGGGGCAAGTTTCGCGGGTAAAGGAGGCGCGGCGCGAACTGGAAGACATTTTCCAGCGCGAGATGCAACAGGAGCGGAGGCTGCTCGATGGCTGGGGCGAAGATGATCAACAGGGAGAACGACCCTATGACGGCAAAGCGTAAACGCTTCATCGCCGGTGCCACCTGTCCGGTCTGCCACAGCGCCGACACGCTGGCGGTATGGCGTGAGGACAAGAGTGATCGGGTGGCCTGCGTCAAATGTGGCTATACCCAGCGGCAGGACGACGACATGATTAGCGCGAAAAGACCGGATAAAGAAAACATTATTGGTATTTTCCATCCGGAGTAATGTTATTGGCCGCTTTTTTACGGCGAAAGCATACATACGTGCGGTTTTTGGTTAGAATCAGCGCCAAATAAGTTTCCAATGGTGGGAGAGAGCATGAAAGTAGCAAAAGATCGGGTGGTCAGTCTGGCCTACCAGTTGAGAACCGAAGACGGTGTATTAGTCGATGAATCCCCGGTGAGCGCACCGTTGGAGTACCTGCATGGTCATGGCTCGCTAATCTCCGGGCTGGAAAAAGCGCTGGATGAGCACAGTGCGGGCGACAGCTTCGATATCAGCATTGAAGCCAATGATGCTTACGGCCCTTATGATGAAAATCTGGTGCAGCGCGTCCCCAAAGACGTCTTCATGGGCGTCGATGAACTGGAAGTGGGCATGCGTTTCCTGGCTGAAACAGATCAGGGGCAGGTACCGGTGGAAATCACCGAAATCGATGGCGATCACGTCGTGGTTGACGGCAATGCTATGCTGGCCGGCCAAAACTTGAACTTCCACGTAGAAGTGATCGCTGTTCGCGAAGCCACCGAAGAAGAGCTGGCTCACGGGCATGTTCATGGCGTGCACGGCCATGATCACGATCATGACCACGGTGAGGGTTGCTGTGGTGGTCATGGCCATGACCATGAGCACAAAGGCGGCGGTTGCGGCGGCTGTGGCTGCCACTAAGCGCGAACGGCGCGGGACCCTGAGCGGGCCCCGCCCGGGCGTCACCCGCTCAATAGTGGGGCGGTGGCGTTTCCTCGCTTGGTGAGGCGATAATCGAGGTATTCTGCGCGCGCAGTTTGTCCGACAGCAGGCGCAATTGCTCCTGCAGTCGGCTGATATCGCGCTGGTGGGCCACCACCGTCTGATTCAGTTCCTCAATCGTGACTTCCTGGAAAGCAACCCGTCCCTCTAACACCTCCAGACGTTGCTCCAGCTGCGATAGTTCCATCCTATTCCCCTCTCGTTACCGATCAAGACCAACGAATCCGGCGTCGCACCGTTCCCATTCTGCGGTTGCCTCGCGCGGGCAATCCCGGTAGATTCTACCTTGCTTTGCGCGGATCGCCCGCATAAAGGTCATCATTAGGCGGCGATATCAAACCGGATCGCAATGAAAATGCATTATCAGGAAACTTCTTGTTGTAAAAAATGTTCCAGAAAGCGTTAATCAACCGGCATAGCGATTGTGTTGTGTTTATGCTCACAGCTATAGTATTTGCCTGACTTTGCTATCGACCCCGGGACCGCTTACCCAGGAAAATGGAGATTTATGAAATCATTGATTAAAGTATCGCTGCTGGCCTCTACTATGGCATTTGCCCTGAACGCAAGCAACGCCCTGGCCGCCGATGCGGCACCCGCCAGCGCCACCTCGGACAAATTCAAAAGCAGCGAAGATCAGGCCGCTTATGCCCTGGGCGCCTCTCTGGGGCGTTATATGGATAATTCGTTGAAAGAGCAGGAAAAGCTCGGTATCAAACTGAATAAAGATCAGCTGATCACTGGCGTGCAGGACGCTTTCGCCAACAACAGCAAGCTGTCCGATCAGGAAATTGAAGCCACGCTGCAAAGCTTTGAAGCGCGCGTGAAGCAGGCCGCCCAAACTAAAATGGAGCAGGAAGCCAAGGACAACGCCGCCAAGGGCGACAAATACCGCGCCGACTACGCCAAGGAAAAGGGCGTGAAGAAAACCGCCAATGGCGTCCTGTATAAAGTGGATAAAGCCGGTACCGGCAAGGCGCCGACCGATAGCGATACCGTGGTGGTGAACTATAAAGGTACCCTGGTCGACGGGACAGAATTCGATAATTCCTACAAGCGCGGCGAGCCGCTGTCCTTCCGCCTGGATGGCGTCATCCCCGGCTGGACCGAAGGGTTGAAACACATTCAGAAAGGCGGGAAAATTCAGCTGGTCATTCCGCCGGAGCAGGCTTACGGCAAAACCGGCGTTCCCGGGATCCCGGCCAACTCGACGCTGGTGTTCGATGTGGAACTGCTGGATATCAAACCGGCCACGGCCGCACCGGCCGCCGGCGACGCCGATGCGGGACAGTCCCCGGACGCGGGCGCGCAGCAGAAATAACGCCGCCGTCATCCCAGACGGGCTGTCGCCCGTGCGTTGTGCAAGCCATCCCCACGGGATGGCTTTTTTTTGCCGCCTTGCCGGCCAAAGGCCTCCCCGCTGATGCATAGGTATCTACACATCAGATACCGTCTTGCTCATCATGATGCAAGAGCTATATTTTCATCGAAGGGTATTCCAGATTTTAAGACACCATAAGCTAATTGGAGTAATTTTCGCATTGCCGCGCAGATGCCTACTTTACCTCCTT
>NZ_FRDB01000258.1 GCF_900143145.1 Candidatus Sodalis sp. SoCistrobi | reverse complement strand
CATAGGTATCTACACATTTATCGTGATACCTGTTATTACTTTGCAGAATGATTTCAACCTATCTGTTGGCGGGATTGACTCTCGCCTTACCCGCCGATATCAGACGCTGGTTAAACAGCATATGACGCCCGCGGCTCTTCTTGCTTCTGCGGTTAAAGACCTCGCAAGTGCTCAAAAATCAACTTTCGCAACTACCCAAGCTGTCTGGCGTTTTCTGAATAATAAGCGAATTAGCTTCAGTCAACTCAATGAGCCAATTATTTCGCTAGCACTTGAGCAAATTTCGCTTAGCCCGCATCCATACGCTCTCGTTGTTCATGATTGGTCACGTTTACAATTTCTTTACCATCATGCCAAATACGGACGCTTAAAAATGACGCACGGTGGCGATGTTGGATATGAACTTCAAAGCAGCTTGCTGGTTGATGCTGGCACGGGTTTGCCAATAGCGCCTCTATCTCAGACACTTACCGATGCAACCGGTTGTCATTCAACGTTGGCGGAAGGACTGTCCGAACGGCAGACACATATGGACGCCTTGACGACCGATATTGCCCGTGTGGAATCGCTTAATATAGGTAAAAAGCTGATTCATATAATTGATAGAGAGGGTGACTCTATTGGACATATGCGGACGTTGAGTACTCAAGGAATATGCTGGCTTATCCGAGGAAAAGAAGGACATGGTGCAGAGTGGCAAGGTAATTCATTGAAAATTGGTGAGATTGCTGCTCTTCTGCCATACAACGGATGCGGACAGGTAGACTGGAAAGGGAAAAAAGCTGATATGGAAATCAGTGAAACCTCGATAGTCATAACCCGAGCTGCGCAGCAGAAGCGTAAAGATAAAGAAACCGGCCGCCGCATAAAAATCCAACCTGGAGAGCCTCTGACGGTCAGATTGGTTGTTGTTCGGCTTACGGATGATCTCGGTAATGTGGTGGGACGCTGGACGCTGCTTACAAACGTTTGCAGCGAGATCACCTGCGAGGAAGTAGCTCGTTGGTATTACTGGCGCTGGAATATTGAATCATTTTTTAAGTTGCTGAAAGGTGCCGGACATGACGTAGAAACATGGCTTCAGCGCAGCGCGCCAGCCGTACTACGCAGGTTGTTAATAGCCAGTATGGCTGCTGTTCTGGTATGGCGGCTGCAACGCGCTGAAGGAGAAGAAAATGCGGCAGCCCGCCAGCTGATATGTCGCTTGTCAGGACGACAGCAAAAGCGAGGCCGCAGAGAGAGCGCTCCTGCTCTGCTCGCTGGCCTATCCATCTTGTTGAATACACTAAAATTATTATCGGAATATAGTCTGGAAGAACTTACTCATTTAGCGAGAGTTGCTCTTAAGCCTCCTCCCTGATGTGTAGATACCTATGCCTATACCGGGCAAGATATTCTATTTAGCGACGGCACCAGCGTGCTCGGTGCCGATAACAAAGCCGCCATAAGCGTGATTATGACCCTATTGGCGAATTTGACGCCCACGACGCCCCATGGCGATATTGTGATCGCATTTGTCCCTGATGAAGAAATAGGCTTGCGGGGCGCCAAAGCGCTGGATCTCAGCCGGTTTGCGGTCGATTTCGCCTACACCATTGATTGCTGTGAACAAGGAGAGGTGGTGTATGAAAACTTTAACGCCGCCGCGGCCACGGTGGTTTTTACCGGCGTGAGCGCGCACCCGATGGCGGCCAAGGGTGTGATGGTCAATCCCATTTTGATGGCGCATGATTTTATCAGCCGCTTCGACCGCGCCCAGACCCCCGAATGTACCGCATTGCGCTAGGGGTATATCTGGGTCAACGGCATGAGCGCCAATGCGCATCAGGCCACGCTTTCCCTGGCGGTGCGTGATTTTGACCTGCAAGCGTTTCACGATCGCAAACAGCAGATCCACGCGGCAGCGGCTGAAATAGGCCGGCGTTATCCTGCTGGGAATGTCACGGTCACCCTTAATGATGTCTACGGTAATATCAGTAATGCGCTAGGCGAAGACCGACGCGCCATTGATTTGCTGTTGCGGGCACTGGCGACACTGGCGATTGTGCCGAAAATCATTCCCATGCGCGGTGGCACCGACGGTGCGGCGCTGTCGGCCAAAGGGGTATTCACCCCTAACTATTTTACCGGCGCCCATAATTTTCATTCGCGCTTTGAGTTTTTGCCCGTCAGCGCCTTTGTAAGCAGTTATTTGCTGACCCGACAAATTTGCCTGCTTGCCGCCACGGAACATTAAGCGGTCATTGGCCCGCCGCCCGCAGCATCAGGCGCGGGCGACAATAAACAGGTAGAAGAGGATATCCGTCGTATCATGCCACTCGTTATTTCGCGTAATAGCGCCACCTTGTTAGGCGGCGCGGCGATTTTACTTTGGAGCACCAGCGTCGCGCTCATTCGCGATATCAGTGAAGCGCTAGGCGCATCGGGCGGCGCTGCGATGCTTTATAGCGTAAGCACGGTGTTTTTATTACTGCTTATTGGCTGGCCGAAACTGCGCGGCTGTTCCCGCAGTTATTTTTTCTGGGGCGGTCTACTGTTTGCGGCGTATGAAATTTGCCTGGCGCTGTCGCTGGGCTATGCCAGCGATCGTGGCCAAGCGATTGAATTGGGCATGATCAACTATTTGTGGCCTTGTTTAACCGTGATGTTGGCAATCATGATGAATGGCCAGCGCGGCGGACCAGCGGTGTATGCCGGGTTATTGCTTTCTCTCTTCGGCATTGGATGGTTAATGTGCGGCGACGGGACCTGGACGCCGTTACATATGCTGCACAATATCAGACAAAATCCGCTGAGCTATACTCTCGCGTTTTGCGGGGCCATCATTTGGGCACTTTATTGTAATGTGACACGGAAATACGCCGGCGGCAAAAATGGCGTGGCGTTGTTCTCTTTAGCCACCTCCTTGCTGTTGTGGCTGAAATATGGATTTAGCCATGAAGCAGCACTGGTATTCACCAGTACGGTCGTCCTCCAGCTGACTGTTACCGGCGCCGTCATGGGTGCGGCTTACGCTGCATGGAACATCGGCATTATTCAGGGCAATATGACGCTTTTAGCCACTGCCTCTTATTTCACGCCCGTGTTTTCAGCCGCATTCGCCAGTCTATGGTTGGGCGTCGATTTAACCCCCGCGTTTTGGCAGGGGGTCGTAATGGTCTGCGCGGGGTCGCTTATTTGCTGGTGGTTTACCCGCCGTGCGTGATACGCCCTGAGGAAAGTCGTGCAGCGCCGGCGGTTAGCGCGGGCACGCCAGAACTCCCTGAAAAGTCAGAGCAAAGGGAAGCCAGGGGGTTCTGTTTAGGCCATTAGTTAATAGCCAAAGGTTAATTCTTTTCCAATCATATGCCTATTGCGTTTATCGCCATCTCGCGCTATCGCCCCTCTGGCGAAAGAATGAACGGCTGACTACGCTTTCAGCATTGATGACGCGATAGATCCCGTTGTCAATATCAAAGCACAACACGGGTTGTTGCTTATGACACTCTGTCATGATCATTAATGGAGGCTATTATGGCTGAACATCGCAGCGGTTCCGGAAATTTTGCTGAAGATAAACAAAATGAATCACCCCGGATAAATTAGAGTCTATACTTTAAAAGTGGAGGTCTCTATGACAACGACCAAACGTTACTCTCCGGAAGTCCGTGAACGGGCAGTTAATCTAGTGCTGGAAACTCAGCATGAGCA
>NZ_FRDB01000233.1 GCF_900143145.1 Candidatus Sodalis sp. SoCistrobi | reverse complement strand
TGCTCATGCTGAGTTTCCAGCACTAGATTAACTGCCCGTTCACGGACTTCCGGAGAGTAACGTTTGGTCGTTGTCATAGAGACCTCCACTTTTAAAGTATAGACTCTAATTTATCCGGGGTGATTCAATACACCCCCTAATTTCTCTCCCCGCGCGAGCGGGGGTTGGTTAATGGTCGTCGGCATTTTACTCATAGCGGCCTGCCTGCGCACCCCGATAACCAGCGTGGCGCCGATTGTGAGCCACATCCGGCAGAGCTTTGCCCTGAGCACCGCGGCGGCGGGCGCGCTGACCACCTTACCGCTACTCGCCTTCGCGCTGATGTCGCCCTTCGCGGCCCGGCTTGCGCGCTGGCAGGGTATCGAGCGGACGTTATTTGCCGCGCTGGCGGTAATGATTGCCGGCGCGCTGCTGCGCGCCGTGGATCAGTTAGCCTGTGTGTATCTGGGCACCTTCGTGCTCGGTGCCGGTATAGCGGTGGGCAATGTATTGCTACCGAGTTTATTAAAGCGTGATTTTCCCCAGCGTATTGCCGGCATGACGGCGGCCTATGTCGTGATTATGGGCGTCGTTGCCGCGCTGGGGTCGGCGTTGATTGTGCCGCTGACGCAGCAGTTACAGGGGAATTGGCGTTGGTCGCTGGGACTGATGTCGACGTTGCCGCTGCTGGCGATGCTGTGCTGGTTGCCGCAGGTGGCAAAACACAGACATTCTGGCGCGCCGGGCGTGGGCGGCGGCCTGCGCCGGGGCAGCCTCTGGCGTTCACCGCTGGCGTGGCAGGTCACGCTGTTTCTCGGCCTGAACTCGTTTATTTACTATATCGCCGTTGGCTGGCTGCCGGCCATGATAACCGCAGCGGGGTATAATGCCACTTATGCGGGATCGTTACATGGTCTGATGCAGCTCGCCACTGCCGTGCCGGGTATCCTGCTGGCGCCGGTGATAGCACGGATGAAGGACCAACGCTTGCTTGCCTGCGCTACCGGCCTGGTTACGCTGGTGTCGCTCGCGGGGCTGGCCCTGTGGCCCGCCGGGGTCGTGGTCTGGGTCGTTTTGCTGGGTGTCGGCACCGGTGCGGCGATGATATTAGGGCTGGCATTTATCAGTTTGCGCGCCGCGGAATCGCACCAGGCGGCGGCACTGTCGGGTATGGCGCAGTGTGTGGGTTATCTGCTGGCGGCGTTTGGCCCGATGCTGATGGGGGGGGCTGCATGACCTGGCCGGAAGTTGGTATTGGCCGCTGCTGCTGTGTAGCCTGTGCGCCGGTGTGATGGGCTTGCTGGGGTTTTTGTGCGGCGCCGACCGGCAAATCAGCGCCCGCTGATGCTTCCCCCGGCCAAAGACCGGGGAAAGCGAACGGCTTAACCGGTAACGTGCACCGCGGCAGCCGCTTCTTTCGCCACCGTCACCGCCTCTTCCACCGTCGGCGCCACGGCGAGCGCCACGCCGAGACGGCGTTTGCCGCTCAGGTCGGGCTTGCCGAACAGACGAATCTGTTGCCCGGCCGCCAGCGCGTTCTCCAGGCCGCTAAAGCTGACGTTATCGCTCTGCAGTTCCGGCAGAATCACCGCCGAGGCCGCCGGACCATATTGACGGATAGTGCCGATCGGCAGTCCGAGAAAAGCGCGGACATGCAGGGCAAATTCCGACAAGTCCTGAGAAATCAGGGTCACCATACCGGTGTCATGCGGGCGGGGCGAGACTTCGCTGAAGATAACATCGTCACCGCAGATAAACAGTTCGACGCCAAACAAACCGTGGCCGCCTAGCGCGCTAACCACTTCAGCGGCAATGGCCTGCGCACGCTGGCGCGCCAGCGCGCTCATCTGTTGCGGCTGCCAGGACTCGCGGTAGTCGCCGTCTTCTTGCCGATGACCGATGGGGGCGCAGAAATGAATGCCGTCCACGGCGCTGATGGTCAACAGGGTGATTTCAAAATCAAACGCCACCAGCCCTTCGACGATAACCTTGCCGCCGCCGGCCCGGCCGCCGCGTTGGGCATATTGCCAGGCGGCATCCAACTGTGCCGCGTCCCGCACCAGGCTTTGGCCTTTGCCGGAAGAGCTCATGACGGGTTTGATAATGAAGGGATAACCGATGGCCTCGACCGCGTTATCAAGCGCCGCCCGATCGGCGGCAAAGCGGTAGGGTGAGGTGGGAAGAGAGAGCGTTTCCGCCGCCAGACGGCGAATACCTTCCCGATTCATCGTTAACCGGGTCGCGTTAGCGCAGGGCACCACGCGGTGGCCTTCTTGTTCGAGGGTGACCAGCATGTCGGTGGCAATCGCTTCGATTTCCGGCACAATAAAGTGCGGCTGTTCATGCTCGATCACCGCATGTAGCGCGGCGCCATCCAACATACTGATCACGTGGTGGCGATGCGCGACGTGCATCGCCGGCGCGTCGGCGTAGCGGTCTACGGCAATCACCTCTATCCCCAAACGCTGACATTCAATCGCGACTTCTTTACCCAATTCGCCGGCGCCGAGCAACATCACGCGTGTTGCTCCCGGACGAAGTGCCGTTCCGATGGTGATCATGTCGTCTACCCGAGGTCATAAAAATTGCGGGCAGTATAAACGAAAACGTTTGCCTCTGCATCCGTCGGCCACGATCGGCCTTTATAGTCGCTCTCTTGCCCGTCAGCCCACAGGATGAATACGGCGGGCGACGCCTGGGTGCGGCGCTGGCCGCCGTTATCCGAGGCATCGCCGTCAACGCCTTGTTGTTTACCGCGACACCTGCGAACGCGAAACGCCTTGCGTCAGACAGCGGAAAGCGAGTATTTAAAGCTTTTGAAATAAAACAGTTTCGCACGGTATTTTTAAACCGGCTATTATCTTTTAATAAGGTAAAAAAGATGCATTGTTTACGTGGAGGAATTATGGGTAAAACGGGAAACAGGGTGGCGGGACTGTTGGTATCGTCAATGACGGCGCGGGCTGATGACACGACGCCGACGCCCGTACCTGCGCAGGATAACGCCGGGCAGTCCACCTCGCAGGCCACCGGCGATACACCGCAGCCCGTCACGCCGCTGGCCGCCAGCGCGCCGCAAAATCAAGGAAAGACGACTGCTGCGCCAGCCGGTAACGCCAGCGCGGCGGGTGCCGCCTCTGTGCAGGGCGACGCTAATGCGACGGGGACTACCGACGCGGCCAACGGCAACGCCGATGCCGCGACCGCCGCTCCCGCACCGGGCAACGCCAGCGGTGCAGTTCCTGAGGGTGACGCGCGCGGGGAAAACGGCGTCGGGCGCCAGAAAGACAATACCGGGGCGGCCAACGGCGGCGCGAAACAGCCCGTGACGGCCGAGAAGCGGACGGCGGCAAAAAACACCGCGGCCGATAAAGCGGCAGCGGATAAATCGGCCAAAGCGAAGAGCGCCAAACCTGGCGCGGCGGCCGGTACGCCGGAAATCGCCAAAGTTCCTCCTTGTCCCGATCTTAACGCCCCGCAGGTCGCCGAACTCGTGGTGCAAGACTATACCCAAAACCGCTTTCAGCGTTCTGAACAAGACAAGCAAGCGGCCGGCGGCAGCAATATCAACGCGTGGGTAAACCCGGAAGACGTTACCGGCGTTGGCGATGTCTGGCAGGCGCCGCTGAAGGTGCGCGGTAACGCGCAGGACTTGAATTTCGCCGTGACCTTGGATTGCACCAAAGGTGAAATCACCTACCGATTAAATCAATAGTGTCCACCGGCGCCCTCTTGCGGGCGCCGGTGCTATCCCCGATGTTGGCGCAGACGTGGCTTTCTTTTCCTTTCGTTGCACTCCTCGCTTTGACTGTGCCCGGGCCCAAAGCGCGCAGGCTCGGCCGCGACAAGCGCAGCGGCCCGCGGCGGTCGGCGATGCTGTTGAGGCTCCCGCTGCGCTTGGCATAGCAGAATATTCGTGCCACTCTCTTTCTAAGAGAATAAGGAATTGCCGTATGACATTGCCACCCAAAGCAGAAAAACGACCCCATACGTTAACGCTACACGGCGACAGTCGTGTGGACGACTATTATTGGCTGCGCGATGATAAGCGTGAGGATCCGGCGGTGCTGGATTATCTCAAGCGGGAAAACACTTACGGCGAAATGATGATGGCCGGGCACGAGGCGCTACGGCATCAATTGTTTACGGAAATGGTGGAGCGCATCCCCCAGCAGGATCGGTCGGTACCCTACGTGCGACGGGGTTATCGCTATCAAAGCTGAATCACCCCGGATAAATTAGAGTCTATACTTTAAAAGTGGAGGTCTCTATGACAACGACCAAACGTTACTCTCCGGAAGTCCGTGAACGGGCAGTTAATCTAGTGCTGGAAACTCAGCATGAGCA
>NZ_FRDB01000247.1 GCF_900143145.1 Candidatus Sodalis sp. SoCistrobi | reverse complement strand
CGCTCCGTACCCGCATTAAACGACTGGCGCGTAAAACGATTTGCTTCTCGCGCTCTGTCGAGATCCACGAAAAAGTCATCGGAGCCTTCATCGAAAAACACATGTTCTACTAATTGGAGTCATTACCCGGGGGATATCCTGGTGGCGGTGGGGCAGCGGCATCTAAATCATCTGAAAACTCTGCACATGCGTCGGGAAGAGGTGCAGACGGACTGGTCATTGTAGAGGAATATTCATGATGGAAAAGAGTGGGGCGTATGCTTTGATTCCTGAAGGAAGTAATATTGTTGAAAACATTATTGTAGAAAATGATATCTTTAAGAAAAAAGGTTATTACACTGTGAAGTATTACAATTCTGTGTTTTGTCAGCCTGGAATGTATTACAATAAGAATGACAGTTTGTTTTATGACAGCCCTGATTTCAAAGAAATTAATGGCATTACAGTATAATTAATTAACCCCGCGCCTAATAAAGTCACGCATTTTAGAAAGCTTCTTATCTATCAAAATTACACATAAAATTGATAGTAATATTGAAATTGGATAGGCTAACAAAAACACACCCCATCCTCTTGTGGGGTGTGTTGTACCGATTATTAGCCAAGAAAAATACCCACAAAAATAATGACAGAGAAAGACGGGATAAGCCATGTCACCGATTAATTTAGCTATCTCTCTAAAATTACCGTGATATTCACAGCGAATTAAAATCATAACAATAAGAGAGGATATTACATTGTTAATGTAGTAACCAGGCTGTATCCATCCAGTAGGATTAATATATTCTGATAGGTACCAGTTGGTACAGAAAATGATTATACACAAAAATAATAGTGTTGTTTTTGTTGAGAAGTTAAATGATGGCTCACTTTTTTTTATCTTTTCAGATAAGAAAAAACTTGTGGAGCCAATACTAAATGGCAATAATGCAGCTATAAAAGAGAAATATGCTATTTGAAAAGATTGAATGTAGTAATATACATAAACATGATAAATAATCGATAAGACAAGTGCTACAAACGAAAAATACCATTTCCTAGCTATTATGAACCATAGGAGGAAATAACATACTAGTTCAACAGCAACAGACCAGCTAGATGTAACAATGCGGAATCTGTTTCCATCTACATGAAATGGATATTCTTTGATAAAGGCTGCAAAAGGATTAGCCACAGCGTTATCTGATAAGAACGCCCAGGGAAAAATCAGTAAATTTCCCAGATAATCACCAGGAAGAAAATCACCACTCCAAAAAGTATGAAATAACCGTGCTGATGGGAACAGATAAATTATGACAAATCCCATCAAGAGGAATATAAAATATGAAGGGTATAATCTCAAAAATATATTTATTGAAAAATTGAAAAAATTAAAATGATATGTTTTATTTAATATTAATGTTATAAGAAAACCACTGATAACATAAAAGCTATTTACAGCATAAACTCCAAGCATTGGCATCATGGCTGTAAGGTGAAAAACCATTACACAGCTTGCTAAAAAAAATCGAAAAACACCTAGCATATTCATTTCTCATATTGAGGTAAGATTTATTTCAAACTCTGTAAGCAAGCCAATTACAATAACTTCATCAATTCGTGATCTAAATCTGCCTCCACCCTTTTCAATGGAAGATGGTGTGAAATTGTATAACTCAGCATTTTCTTTATCTAAAATTTTTTCAATCGATAGTGAGTTATGCTTACAAGTTGGATCTTGCAATTGAATTGCTATAAAATAAAAATTATTTGTTAACTCATTTAATCTATTTCGTAATTTATCAAAAGAGTTAGAAAGATCGTACTCCGGACGTGTAATCATCATAAATATTTTTCCATCATCTGAAGTCAATAGTTTTCTGAATCTTTCAACGGTTCGTACTATATAGTTATAATCTTCAGATTGAGTTACGTCACGATGATTAAATGTATTTATTGTACTATACTTGCTTTCAAAATATAGGTGTGAAGCTCCTGGCTCATAATCTCTGTCATGTCCTTCATTCGTTAGTGAATGATAGTGTTTTTTATCAAAAAATAAAGAAAAATCATCATTTAGACAATCTAAAACGATTTCTGGATGTGTAAAAATCCAATCAAAAGGTAAAGAATATTTTTTCAGACCATGATCTTTTAGCGTAGCAGAACATAAACAATGGTTGCCTAGTGACGCGATATGATTCACTTTTTTTCCATTGATTAGTCTTTCGCCTTTTACTAGCGAAACTCGAGTACTTACAATTTCCTGTTCTTCTTTAACCTTTACGGGATCAGATATGAAATCATTGGAAATATTAGAATTTGACTCAGAGATGTATGCAAGATTCTCTGAAGAATTGGTATTAAATTTTAAAAGGTTTTTGATATAGCCTGTGACTCGGTGTTTGTCAAGTATATTCATATTTAGTGAAGGTGTGGTTGGCTGATGGGATATCGCAGATTTTAGGTTAAAAAACAACCCAGCTTTAAACCTAGCTATGCCGCTGGGAAAAATCAAGAAGAGTAGAAAAACTACTAGCGCGTCAAATCATCTAGGTCATGATCGGATAGGCCAGTGCAAACCTTTACCACATCGCGTTCCATGCCACGGGCAAGCATCTGGCGAGCGATACTGCGTGCAGATTCCTGCCGACCTTTCTGCTCGCCAAGCTGGATGCCTTCTTGACGTCCTTCTTGACGTCCGAGTTGGATGCCCTTCTGGATGCCCCGTTGCTCACCTTTAGCTTCAAGCTGCTCTGCAATGGTCATGATGTCCTCCCGGTAGTCAATGGCTTTGGCGGCGATATGCTGTAGGAATTGTGATTCATCCGAAGTATTTCCCCGCTCTGCGATATAGTACATCAGGCTACGGAACTGCTCTTTCGGTATCGCCCATAGATTGAGCAACCGGGCGATATCAGCCGCCAGTTCTAACATATCCCGCGTTCTGATGTGCTTCTGCACTAATTCTAGCAGTGCTACCCGCCGATGAGACAGTATTTCATCATCCGGCATAGCCGTGATATCAACCAGCGGGAATGCCTGCCTGTAGACTGATTCTGCCAGTTCAGGGTCAGCAAAGCAATCCAGCCATTGGGTGCTGTACGGGTAAGGCGATGTGGTGCCGTGGTAGAACAGGAGCGGGATGACCACAGGCAAAGAGTCATTGCCCTGTTCCAGATGCCGCTGCATCGCGGCGACGGCATACCGTAGCAACCGGAACGCCATCAGCTTTTCCGGTCGGCTCTGGTGTTCTATCAGACAGTAGACGTAACCATCATGGCCCGTCGTGGTCTTCATCGAATATAGCATATCCGAACACTGGGTGCGCAGGTCATCTTCGATGAAGCTGCCGGACTCCATGGCCAACGTGTTAAGGTCACAGCGTTCACGCAGAGCAGGCGGAAGATGCACGTCGAGAAAGTCCCGGGCGACCTCGATATCGCCGAGAAACTTTTTGAACAGTGAATCATGTTGGGATAGTGAGGATTTTGTCATCGGCGAAATATACCTTGGTCAGGTTACGGCATGCTATTGAAATCCCCGGCACGAGGCCGGGGCTTGGCAATGTCGATCACCACACCAATATCAAATCCGTGAGCGATAGTGGAATTATTGGATCGCGCCTCTAATTGAAATTTAAGGGGTTTTTCTAATTTATCATCTAAATCTGGATCGCGCATATCGTTCATAAACGGAGCAGACATCAGTCTGTCAATATCACGCGCAAGGGTGCCAATTTGAAGAAGTTGAGCTAGCCCGGTTTTAGTGACAACAGGCGTTTTCATCGCATCATTGAGCACATAACACTCTGCATCAATACCAAACTGCTCCTTGAAGTTACCTTTCGCCTGGAACGATAAGCTTGTTTTACATGTTTCACCATTATTATTCCAAATTGCATACTTTTTCATAACGACCTTATGGTTAACGATGTCACTAGTGGTTAGTAAATTTACCATTGGTAAACTATTCGCCAATGGTGACATCGTTACTGTTATTGCAAGTTTAAAATGTCAACTAATCCCGCAAAGTAGAAATGTCACCTTTTCCTGATGAAATGTTATGCTGTGCATATTTAACTCAGAGATGTGAAACATCATGCCTAATGTGCTGCAAAAT
>NZ_FRDB01000249.1 GCF_900143145.1 Candidatus Sodalis sp. SoCistrobi | reverse complement strand
ATTTTGCAGCACATTAGGCATGATGTTTCACATCTCTGAGTTAAATATGCACAGCATAACATTTCATCAGGAAAAGGTGACATTTCTACTTTGCGGGATTAGTTGACATTTTAAACTTGCAATAACAAAAATCCTGCACCCGGCGACGCTGCTGCCGGCGGTACGCAGCGCGATCCCGGTCTTCGTCGGCTCCAGTAAGGATCCCGGCGCCGGCGGCACGCTGGTGTATAATCACACCGACAATCCGCCGCTGTTCCGCGCTTTGGCCTTGCGCCGACGCCATCCGCTGCTGACGTTGCACAGCCTCAACATGCTGCACGCCCGCGGCTTTCTGGCGGAAGTGTTTAATATTCTGGCGCGGCATGCTATCTCGGTGGATCTTATCACCACCTCCGAAGTCAGCGTGGCGTTGACCATGGATACCACCGGCTCTACCACCACCGGCGCGAGCCTACTCACCCAGGCGCTGCTGACCGAGCTCTCCTCATTGTGTCGGGTAGAGGTGGAAGAGGATCTGGCGCTGGTGGCATTGATTGGTAATAAACTGTCGCAGGCCTGCGGGGTGGGCAAAGAGGTGTTCGGGGCTTTGGATCCGTTCAACATCCGGCTTATCTGTTACGGCGCCAGCAGCCATAACCTTTGCCTGTTGGTGCCGGGCGGCGACGCCGAGCAGGTGGTGCGAACCCTGCACAGCGCGCTGTTCGACTGAACCTCTTCGGCGGCGAACGCCGTCAGGACGTGCCGGGGACAGTTATCGTCACGTTCGCGGACCTCATCCTCTTCGGCGGCGAACGCCGTCAGGATGTGCCGGCAGCCGGGGGTCGGCTGTCGTCACGTTCGCGAACTTCATCTTCTTCCGACTCTTCGTCCAGCTCCAGCACGTTATAGGCCACCGAGCAGAACAGCGAGTTGACTCGTTTCAAATCCCCCAGCAGACTCAAATGCAGCGAGCTGGTCTCCAGACTCTGCACATTCTGCTGATGCAACCGGTCCACATGGGCATGGGCATAACGACGGTCGGTGATACGAAAGCGGTGCTTGGCGCGGCGCAGACGGCGGGCGCTGGTCATGTCGTTAGACAAGAACACCGACAGGCTCAACCGTAGATTCGACATCAGTTGCTCGTGCAGCGTATCCAGCTCCTTCATCCCTTGCGCCGAGAAAGCCCGACGCGCGTTGAGCGATTTCGCGGCGATATCCCCAGTCATGCGTTCGATGATATCTCCCGCCTGCTCAAGATTAAGCGCCATTTCAATGATCTCCGCCCAGCGACGCGAATCCGCCTCGTCCAGATCCTCCTTCGGGATCTGCGCCAGATAAAGTTTGATGGCCGTATACAGCACATCGACGTCGTCGTCCAGACGACGTACCTCGCGGTTTTTATCAACCTGCCCGTGCAGCACTTCGGTATGCAGCAGCAGCATACTCTCTACCACGTCGCCCATGCGCAGGGTTTCCCGGGCGGCGTTCACCAGCGCCAGCGCCGGCGTATCCAGCGCGCTGGTATCCAAATGACGTGGCCGCACGCTCCGATCGTCTATCGGCGTGTCGGCAATCCACTTGCTGCACAGGCGCGCCATATGGCCGGCGAAGGGCACCATGGCCAGGCAGCGAAACAGGTTATAGAACACGTGGAAATAGATAACCAATTCCGAATCCGCCAGCGGCAACCGTTCCAGCAATCCCGCCAGCGGCGAGACAAACGGCAGCACGACAAGACAACCGATAAGTTTAAACAGCAGGCTACCGAGAGCGACGCGTTTCCCTTCGGCGTTTTGACCGCTGGCGTTGAGCATCGCCAGGATCCCGCTGCCGAGATTCGCCCCGATCGCCAGGCATAGCGCCACCTTAAAGGAAATCACATCGGTGGCGGAGAGGGTGGCGGTCAGCAGCACCGCCGCCAGGCTGGAATAACTGATAATAGCGAACAGCGCCCCGGTCAAAGCATCCAGCAGAATATCGCCGGTCAGTGACGAGAACAGGACTTTGACGCCGTTGGCCTGGGTGATGGGCGTAGAGGCGCTGACGATGAGCTCCAGAGCCAGCAGAATCAAACCCAGGCCGATGGCGACGCGCCCCAGTTGGCCGGCGCGGGATTGTTTACGGCCGAGGAACAGGCAAACGCCAATGAAGATAAGCAGCGGCGACAGCCAGGAAAGATCGAAGGTCAGCACCCGCGCCATCAGGGCGGTACCCACATCGGCGCCAAGAATGATTACCAGCGCCGGCGTCAGCGCCACCAACTTCTGGGCCACGAAAGAGGTCACCAGCATGGCGGTGGCGTTGCTGCTCTGCACCAGCGCGGTCACGCCGATGCCGGCCATGAAGGCCATGGTTTTCTTTTCTACGCTGCGGCTAAGCACCTGACGCAGCCGGGCACCATAGACACGCATAATGCCCGTGCGGACGATATGGGTACCCCATACCAGCAACGCCACGGCGGACAACAGATGTAACAGCGTTAACACTCGGTTTAAGCTCCCTTTTACAAATGATTACCGGCGCTCCTTACCGGCGACCCTGTGTTGATAAGGAGGTTCATGGGGCCGCGCATCAGGCAACCTCGCATAGTGTTGATAACTCTAACTGTAGACCAATTCGTCCGCCATTTGGATAGAGATCTGCCACAGAACGGTTCAAAACATCCACCACCAGTAAAACCTGCCGGCATTCCACCCGATAGCGTATCACATTGCCCAGCAGGCTATGGCCGAGGATAACCGCGTCAAGCCCTTGCCCGGCCGGCAACAGCGTCATGGACTCTGGCCGTATCGCGACCCGCATCGTATAACGTCGCCCGGTCAGCACACCCGCCTGCCCGGGCTCCAGTATATTGTAACTGCCGATGAATCCGGCGGCAAAAGCGTCTACCGGCCGGGTGTAGAGCATCTCCGCACTGTCATTTTGCACAATGCGGCCCTGATTCATTAGCACCACTCTGTCGGATAACGTCAGTGCTTCTTCTTGATCGTGGGTGACGAAAATGGCGGTGAGTTTTAGCTCCTGCTGGATGAGGCGGATTTGATCGCGCAAGTAGCGGCGGATACGCGCATCCAGCGCCGATAACGGCTCATCGAGCAGGAGCAGCCGCGGCCGGGTCACCAGCGATCGAGCCAGCGCCACCCGCTGGCTTTGCCCGCCGGAAAGTTGATGGGGATAGCGGTGGGCGAAGGTCTGCAACTCCACCAGCGCCAGCGCCTCATCGGTGCGCCGGCGGATAACGTCGGGGGCCAGCTTTTGCATCTTCAGGCCAAACGCGACATTGGCCGCGACCGTCATATTGGGAAACAGCGCGTAACTTTGGAACACCATGCCGATACCGTGCTGCTGCGGCGCCACCGGCAGCAAATTTTGTCCGTCGAGTATAATCTCGCCGCTGTCCACCGCGGTTAAACCGGCAAGACAGCGCAGTAAGGTGGATTTGCCACAGCCGCTGGGGCCCAGCAAGGTGACAAATTCGCCTTCGTCGGCGCTAAAATCGATGTTGGCGAACACCTGGGTTGGGCCATAATGCTTATTCAGCTGCTTAACCGTTAAATACGCCATCTTCACTCCTTTTCCTTACCGACCGCATTGGCCAGTAATGTCAACAACAGCACCACCACAAAATAAGAAATGACCAGCGCGCTGGTGAAGTGACCGCTGCCGTTACGCATGTTGTAGAGATAGACCTGCAGGGTTTCGTAGCGATTACCCACTAACAGGTTGGCGAAGACAAACTCGCCGATAAGAAAGGAAAATGACAGCAGCATCGCTATCATACAGCCTTTGCGCAAATTAGGCAGGATGACCAGCAACGCGGCCTGTGCGGTGCTGGCGCCCAGCAGATGCATAGGTATCTACACATTTATCGTGATACCTGTTATTACTTTGCAGAATGATTTCAACCTATCTGTTGGCGGGATTGACTCTCGCCTTACCCGCCGATATCAGACGCTGGTTAAACAGCATATGACACCCGCGGCTCTTCTTGCTTCTGCGGTTAAAGACCTCGCAAGTGCTCAAAAATCAACTTTCGCAACTACCCAAGCTGTCTGGCGTTTTCTGAATAATAAGCGAATTAGCTTCAGTCAACTCAATGAGC
>NZ_FRDB01000235.1 GCF_900143145.1 Candidatus Sodalis sp. SoCistrobi | reverse complement strand
CGGCGACTCCTACGATAATGCGATGGCAGAGAGTATCAACGGGTTGTACAAAACGGAGGTTATCCACCGCGGGAGCTGGAAAAACCGGACGGAAGTGGAGTTGGCCACGCTGGACTGGGTGGACTGGTACAACAACAGAAGGCTGCTCGGGCGGCTGGGTTACATCCCTCCTACTGAAGCCGAAATGAACTATTACGCTTTGCAATTAGCATCAGAGGAAGCGGCGTAGTATTGCCAAAATTACTCTCTAATAAACTCGGGGTTATTCAATAATGAGAGAAAGCACGCCCTGAGCCAGAGCTGTATTCATTGTCATATTATAGCTGGAGACACCCATTACCTTGTCATTAAAGGAATATCTACCAATACTCACATTTGCTTGAATTTTTTCTTTTCCATCACGATAAATTCTCTCATGCTTGCTTTCTCTTACCCACATCATAGCAGTATCTGAGCTACATATGTACATTTGCTCCGTACCATCTGGACTCTCAATAAGTTTCCACGCATTCTCATCGTGATCCATCAAGTTCTGGTGTAACGCTTTGAACGAACTATCGAGACTTTTCTTCATAGCTTCGGTGGCCGGCCCTTGGCTTAATCGTTTGGCGACGCAGCATAATGCCGTTTACACCACGGTAGACGGCGATCAGCCCAGCAATTTGATTGGTCTGTACACCTGGGCGAAAGTGCTGGGCCTGGAGGTGATTGCCGCCGGTAAATCCAGCGAATATGACTACATCTATCATCAGGACAGCGGCCGGCTGGACTATACCGATAAAACCGTCGAGGTACCGCAGCTGTCCAAGCTATGGTCCCTGCCAGAACAGAATGTGGCGGATACGCTGCGTCTGCGTAGCGAAGCGCTGGCAATGCTGCCGCAGAGCGCCACCCCCGATTATTGTGAAATGAACGTGGTGGCTAACTCTCTCGGCTTTGTTCCGGCCACCCCGACGCTGAATTACCCGCTTTGCCATATCCATGAGCTGGCGGACGTCTTTATCCCGCGCGAAGACGGCGGCATACTGAGCCAAACCGGCGTGGTGGATGTGTTTAACTGTCTGCGTCGCCACGACGAGGCCAGCTTCGGCGGCGGCGTATTTATCGTGGTGCGCTGCGACGACGAAGAGACCTGGAAGATGCTGGCGGAAAAAGGCCATGTGGTCAGCCGCAATCGGCGCTATGCCGCGCTGTACCTGCCCTAACACATCATGGGGCTGGAATCGCCCATCAGTCTGTTCTCGGCCGTGCTGCACCATCGTCCCTCCGGCGCCCACGATCAGCAAGTGCATGCGGTCATGGCCGGCTACGCGGAGCGCCCGCTGGCCAAAGGGGAAACGCTGACGATGGGCGGTCACCACCATACCATCGACCACGTAAGCGCACGGCTGCTGGCGAAAGCCGACGCCGAGGGCGTTGCGCCGTTCTACCTGCTGGCCAACAAAACCCTGACACAGGATGTCGCGGCGGGAGAACTGATCCCGCTGTCGGCCCTGGCGCTTGAGGATTCCCTGCTGTATACCGCCTGGCGCGAAACGGCGCTGTAACCCGCACCCCGAAGGCGCCCCACCCGGGGCGCTTTCGGCAATTCCTTTACCCCCCGCGCGTCAAAGGCCTTTTCGGCAATCCCCTTCCCCGCGCATCAAAGGCGCTTTCGGCAATCCCCTTTCCCCGCGCGTCAAAGGCGCTTTCGGCAATTCCTTTACCCCCCGCGCTTCAAAGGCGCTTTCGGCAATCCCCTTCCCCCGCGCGTCAAACCAGATAACGCCGGAACCAGTCTAGCGTCCGCTGCCAGGCGAGCTCTGCTGCCGCCTTATCGTAGCGCGGCGTCGAGTCGTTGTGAAAACCGTGATTGACCCCGGGAGAGATAAAGGCCTGGTAGGTTTTGCCCGCCGCTTTCAGCGCCGTCTCATAAGCCGGCCATCCGTCGGTAATGGCGCTGTCCCGTTCGGCATAGTGCAAAAGTAAAGGCGCCTGGATGCGCGGCACGTCCTCCGCCCTGGGCTGACGGCCGTAGAACGGCACCGCCGCGGCCAGTTCGGGATAGGCCACGGCGGCCGCATTCGCCACGCCGCCGCCATAGCAAAACCCGGTGATGCCCACCTTACCGCTGCCGGCCGGATGCGCCTTTAAAAAGTCTACCGCGGCGAAAAAATCATTCATCAGCTTCACCGGATCCACCTGCGCCTGCAATTCCCGCCCTTTCTCATCGTTGCCGGGATAGCCGCCCACGGAACTCAGACCGTCGGGGGCCAGCGCGATAAACCCCGCTTTGGCCAGACGGCGCGCGACGTCCTCAATATAAGGGTTTAATCCGCGGTTCTCGTGAACCACGACCACCGCGGCAGTCGGGCCGGCCGCCTTTGCCGGGCGGACAAAATAGCCGCGTACCTGCCCGTGGCCCTGCGGCGAAGGATAGGTGAGATAATCCGCCACGATTGCCGGGTCGGTGAATTCCACCTGCTCGGCGAGAGCGTAATTCGGACTCATCAACGACAGGATAGACGCCGCCGTCAGGCCGCCCACGGCGTATTTCGCCGCTTTGGCCAGAAATTCGCGTTTGGTTATCTTACCGTGGGCGTAATAGTCATACAGCTCAAGCAGATCGGGATGAAAATCTTTCGCCGTCAAACGGGCCATGATGACTCTCCTCTTTGCGGTGGGGTTGGCTATGACGTTAGCAAATTTTCGCCGCCCGTGCAGTAGCTGCCTCCCGCGGTGCTTAGCTATGGCGTCAGCGGCGCGGCAATTCTCCCTGCTGGTCCGCTGGAGGGCGGCGGCGGGTCATTGCCTGCGCCGTTGCACGCCACGACCGCGCCGGATGGTACGGTTGCCAATACCGCATTCGCTACCTATTGACGCACGCAGGAGAGCAGGTCATCTTTTGCGGCGTCAAGCGCCAAACTGGCCCTACCCCGGCGGCGATAACCCTGACTGCGCAATCGCGCGCCAGCCGCCTTTGATAACGCTGGGGAAGCGCCGCGCGGCACAAGACCCGCTTCATGCCCTGAGGCATGCGCAATGACTTTCACCGTTTTAGGCAGCCAATTCTATGGAACAGCACAATTTACATTTTACGCTAAGCGACGTTGCCGACGACGCCGAAGAAAAATTGATTCAACAAAAGTTGTGGTCGCACAACGCGCACTTTCAGGCCGTGGATATGCGCCCGTTACGTCTGACGATAACCAACGACGCCGGCGATATTGTCGCGGGGCTGCTCGCCAGTACCTGGTGGGGATCGCTGGAGATACAGTATTTGTGGATTGATGAACGCCATCGCTACGGCGGCCTGGGCAGGCAGTTAATTCACCGGGCCGAAACTGAAGCCCTTGCCCGCGGCTGCCATCAGGCTTATCTGGATACGTTCAGTTTTCAGGCGCTGGGTTTCTATGAAAAGCTGGGTTACCGCCGTTACGGTCATTTGGCGGGCTACGCGCATAAGCATACGCGTTATTATCTGGCCAAAGCGTTGCCCGCAGCGGCTGCGCAAGGCGAAGACCAGCGCGCCGAGAGCGCCGAGAGCGCCGATCGGCACTAACGGCATCGCCGAAGCGCTGCCGGGCATGAGGGTATTATGGCCGCGGCGAGGCGCACTAAGGTGGGTGCTGCAAATTCTGCGGCCGACAAATTCCCCCGGGTCATCCGCGTCAAGGGCAGCATAACCACCCGAGACACATCGCCATGCCTGGGGGGAACTACAGCGGCACCCTGCTGCCCGCAAGACGCGTTATCAGGGCGTCCGCTACCCGGGCGCTGAGTCCTGCCACCGGTGTGGGGAGACATTGCTCGATGCTTTGGGTTTTATCCGTCCGATACACGCGCCCGGTGCCAAGGCGCTTTTCGAGTTCGTTGGCGCGGCGGTGGGCGGCTATCAAATCAACTTCAACCAGTAACAGCGCGTGGGCCAGCACGACATGATGCCGCCCTTCCCGGGCATCGGCACCCGCCACCGTGCGCCAATACTGGGCGGTGCCGGCAATTTTACGCGCCTGCGCCCCGTCGCCGCAGGCAAGGTTATACCGCCCGTCGCAGAAAGATCCTTCCACCGCCTGACAGTGGGTGGCAATCCCCCATTGCATCAACACATCGCTCAAGATGCCGCACAAATGGCGGTACACGTCCTCCGCGGCGTCGCCAAACGCGCGCGCCGTTGGGTACGCCAGACTGAAATTGAATCACCCCGGATAAATTAGAGTCTATACTTTAAAAGTGGAGGTCTCTATGACAACGACCAAACGTTACTCTCCGGAAGTCCGTGAACGGGCAGTTAATCTAGTGCTGGAAACTCAGCATGAGCA
>NZ_FRDB01000236.1 GCF_900143145.1 Candidatus Sodalis sp. SoCistrobi | reverse complement strand
TGCTCATGCTGAGTTTCCAGCACTAGATTAACTGCCCGTTCACGGACTTCCGGAGAGTAACGTTTGGTCGTTGTCATAGAGACCTCCACTTTTAAAGTATAGACTCTAATTTATCCGGGGTGATTCAAACAGAAAAAATGAAGACTCCATCATAGATTATAGTGAGGTGGCATAATGGCACTAAAAATTGTTAAGACATCCCAACCTATCGAAGTAAAAAATCTAATCACCTGTCTTTACGCACCACCGGGACTAGGGAAAACATCCATGGCATTTACTGCTGATTCTCCGGTATTGCTCGACTTCGATAACGGCGCTTACCGCTCACAGTTTCGTAAAGATACAGTCCAGATAGCGAACTGGAGCGAAATAGAACAAATCACCGCTGCTGATTTAGCAACTTACAATACCGTTGTGGTTGATACAGCTGGCCGGGCTCTCGATTCACTTTCTGCTGAATTGATACGAAAAAATCCGAAGTTCAAGGGATTTGGTGGACAGCTATCTTTACAGGGTTTCGGTGCCTTGAAAGCAGGATTTTCGGGATGGCTAAATCTGCTTAAATCGTTTGGTAAAGATATTATTCTGATAGCTCACATGGAAGAAAAGCAGGTTGGAGAAGATTTAGTTGAACGTCTTGATATCCAAGGCGGCTCTAAAGGTGAGATTTACAAAGTCGCCGACGTTATGGGACGAATCCGCATTGAAGGCTCAGGCCAGAATACAAAAAGATTGCTCGACTTTAATCCCAGCGCCTCCGGCTTCGGCAAAAATCCGGCACAGCTGCCAGTTCAGGAAGTCCCGCATTTCAGTCAATGCCCAGATTATTTGTCTGCTATCATAAGTAGCATCAAGCAAGAGCTAAACAAGCAGTCTGAAGAAGCGAGAAAATCCCAAGAAGATCTACAGCGTCTTCGAGTTGATCTACAATGCCTCGAAAGCGAAGACGACTTTCAGGACGCCGTAGAGCATTTCCGGGAAGCACCTTCAGATCATAAACGCCTTTTGAACGAAATAGCCAAAAGTAAAGGGTTCGCATTCAATAAAGACGAGGGTAAATACATCAAGGTGGCGGCCTAATGATTAGGATATCCGCGACCAATCTTGAAGCCTTCCGCCGATGGAAGGCTAATCCCGAAGCAGAGCTTGATGAAATTATTAACTATCTGCTGAAAAAGACGCCTCCAACGGAAGCTATGGCCGCTGGGTCAGCTTTTCACAAAGTTCTCGAAAAAGCTTCTTTGGGGGAGTTGAGTATCGAGCAAATGGACGGGTTCACTTTTGATTTCAGTAAAATGGAGAGTGAAATAGCTTTACCAGAAACAAGAGAGCGGAAAATTACCAGACAGCAGATTGTTAATGGAGAGCGCGTAACCTTTGTCGGCATTGTCGATGCTATGGATGCGACTACTATCTACGACCACAAGCTTACTGGCTCTCTAGACCCAGAGAACTATACCGATAGTTTGCAATGGCGCTGCTATCTTGACTGGTTCAGTGCAAGAAAATTTACTTACAACTTGTTCAGCAAATACCAGCCTGCGGCCAATCCCGGTACCTATCTCATCAAACAGTTTATGCCGATAAGTTTTTATGCATATCCCAATATGCACAAAGACGTAATGGCCGTTGCCGAAGAATTGGTTGAATTTATTAAGTTATATGTTCCAGAACTTATCAAAACTAAAGCAAGCTCAAAAATCGGGGGCACAACATGAAAAATACAATTTCTGTCGGTTATTCAACATTGTCAGGGCGTATTCTGGCCGGATATTCCACGCAAGAGGATAACACTATGCGCTTTACGGGCAAGAAATACGATGTCACGGATGAAGCGGTTACGGCGGTCGCTCGAAAGATGCTCCATCGTGAAGAGAGTATCGAGGTGGATTTTGGCGACGGGAGAATTCTACGATTCTCCGTGGACATTGTTTCTCCGGGTAACTGAATTCACATTGACAGGGGGTGCTGTATGAACATGAATGACTTCATCGAAGTGTTGCAGGAAAAGAACGTCCCGTACTCCATTGACGGAGACAAGATTTTCGTCAATAGACACCTCCATCTCCGTTATGCGAGCATAACCAGCTTGCCGAATAATCTGAGCGTTGACGGTGATCTTGACCTCCGCGAAACAGGCATTAGCCGCTTACCGGATAACTTGAACGTCGGTGGAGACCTTGACCTCCGCTATACGGGTATTTCCAGTTTGCCGGATAACCTGAGCGTTGGTGGAGACCTCAATCTCAGCGAAACAGACATTAGCCGCCTACCGGACAACTTGAGTGTTGGTGGCAAGCTTGACCTCCGCGGCACAAATATCACCAGTTTGCCGGATAACCTGAAAATTGACGGCTATCTTGACCTTAGACGCACAGGTATTGTCAGCTTGCCGGATAATTTTAGTGTTGGTGATGGTATTGACCTCCGAGACACAAAGATTATCAGCTTGCCGAACAATCTAAGTGTTGGCCATATTCTATGCCTCCAACCTGAAAATATTTCCAACGTTGCTTACCGTGAGAATTGCGGAAAACACAACCTGACAATATTTGCAGCGAGGGTAAATGGTGGCATCCGAATTTCAGCCGATTTTTCCCTAAGAAAACTTTCTGATTTTGAGATAGTTGTTGACCTGAAATATTTAAGCAAAGACGCCGAAGATTACAAGCAGGCGGCGCGGGAATGCGTGGCTGAACTGACGCAACGCTGGAAAACCGGCGGATGCGGCATGAGCAACTCACCCGAGCTTCTCCAATCAATTCAGGAAATGCATGAGGCGAGCGTATTGGCCGACTACGTCTGTCAGGTAGACGCCATTCCCCAGGAGGATGCGGTATTGCTCGCCCGGTTTGCGCTGGAATCGCTGTTAGTACTGACGCAGCAAAAGCTTTAATGGGCACGCTTAACGAAATCGAAAAAAACTTGCTATAGTTGGAGAGCCAATTTACCGCTACTATAGCCTTCTCAACACCTTAAATTTAAAGGAAATAATACCATGAGCAAGTCTTTATTTACCTACGACGAATCAGCCGCCATATCCGCAGGCCAAAGCAATTTTATCAAGGAGTCCGGTGCTTACGTTATCACCATCGACGAAGCCAAAGTAGTGAAAAGTCCAAGTGGCGCGACGTTCATTGAATTTTCAGGCGAATCCACAGACGGCCAACTTATCCAATATCTTTCCGTCTGCATCAACAAGAAAGACGGCTCGGCCAATAGCTACGGCGTTAACATGATCCAAGCCATCATGGGCTGTACCGAAGTCAAAAGCATCAGCGAAAAGATGCTCAGTACCAGCCAAACTATCGTTCCTGAGTTCGCTGGAAAGCGTGTAGGGCTACTGTTGCAGAAGATTTTACGCACCAAGCAGGACGGCGGCGATACCTATAACTTTGAAATTCGTATCCCGTTCTATCCTGATACGAAGCAGACCATCAAAGAGCGTCTCGAAAGCCAGGATGCTAAGACTATCGATATTATGCTTTCCACGCTCAAGGATAAGGACGATCGCCGTCATAGTCCGCAATACAGCGGACAGCCATCGCACGACGTACCGCCAGTCGATGCTTATGAGGATTCAATCCCTTTTTGATGCCAATTCAGCAGCGATTTTAACAGGTTGCCTCATTGGCAACCACATCGACGAAATGAGCATTGAGTTGGGTAAAACCCAACTGAAACACAACAACTGGCAGTGCCTGAAGGGACTCGAAATCCCAACAGACACCTAACCCAAAACCTACAAGGATAGGATTTGAGCTATGAAAAAGAGTACAGCGCCCACACGCGCATTGGAAGTGCAACAGTTTACCCGCAGCGAGATTGTTGATTTCGCGTTCACCTCGAAGCCTCTGACAGCGCGCCAGTGCATCCACCTGCTGAATGTTGGGGGTGCGATATGATGCTCTTTGACCCGACCCAGCACCCTGAGCTGCGCAATCTTTTTCCTGAACTGACGCCAGTGCAATTTGAAACATCCTTTCTTTTTTCGCTTGGTTGTTCACAAAAGGAAATTTCCATATTGCGCTCAGTTGCTTACAAAGTCGTTAAACAAGCAATAGCAGAGGCAAAATCCAAATTTGAAACGCAATCATTAACAGGATTACTAACAGTGAATCACCCCGGATAAATTAGAGTCTATACTTTAAAAGTGGAGGTCTCTATGACAACGACCAAACGTTACTCTCCGGAAGTCCGTGAACGGGCAGTTAATCTAGTGCTGGAAACTCAGCATGAGCA
>NZ_FRDB01000284.1 GCF_900143145.1 Candidatus Sodalis sp. SoCistrobi | reverse complement strand
TGCTCATGCTGAGTTTCCAGCACTAGATTAACTGCCCGTTCACGGACTTCCGGAGAGTAACGTTTGGTCGTTGTCATAGAGACCTCCACTTTTAAAGTATAGACTCTAATTTATCCGGGGTGATTCATTGTCATAGAGACCTCCACTTTTAAAGTATAGACTCTAATTTATCCGGGGTGATTCATCCATTGGATTACCCAACTGGCATCAAGCCCCCATGATACCGGCATTCACATGGGGGATATGGAATAAGGAACGGCGGGGGTATAAAGCCAATGCCGGGATGAGCTCGGCGGGTATCAAAGGTGGACCCGGTCCTTTTTTGCACGACGCCAATAGACACCTACAAGACGGCACGACGATTATTTATGCCAATAAACCCTTGCCGGTATTATGGGCATCGGACTATTTTTAGAATTTATAGCCGACACCGAGATTAAAGCCGCTAGATTTCCAGTCGCCGCTACCCGAGCCGGCCCAGGCCGCATCAATAACCAGCCCCTCGTAGACATTAAACTGTAACCCTAATGCGTAAGCCAGCGAAGTGTTGCTGGATTTTTCGTTTCGGGAAACCTGCTTTGGCGGAACGCTTGATTTATCGGTTTCGTACATGGAGTTTTCAACGGAGTGCAGGGCCACACCCAGCAAACCAAAGGCGCTGATCCATTCGTTGGCTCTAATAGTGGGACCGGCCAGCAGAGAGACATAATCAGTTTTGACCCTGTTGCTAAATCGCCTTTCTATCTTATTCGTGTCCTTTTTATTTTTAGCTTTTTCACCGGATAGAAAGTGATTGTCCATATCACCGACGGCATAGGTTATCGCCCCCATCACCCCCCAGGTATCGTCCAGCTCGTAGCGATAACGCATAAACATGCCCTGGGGCTGCTTGTCACTGTCGGCATGTTGGGAGAAGACGTTACCGGTTGCTTTTAAACGCGCCTCATATTCGGCCTTATTGGCGGAGTAGGCTGCCTTGGTCGGGTCAGAGTTCATCTGGGCGTAGCCGATGGAAAGGGTCTGGTCACCCTTGGCGGCATGGACAACGGATGAAGAGAGAATTGATAAGGCAATAACTGATTTTAAAACGCGCGTTTTATCCATGATGATATATCCCTTTTTGGATGAGGTGGGGCGCGACAAAACTATCACACCGACGATGACACAAAAAAATACAGCGGTAACAACGATCGAATGACGCCTATCGATCGTTAAAAACAATCTTCAATAATGCATTTACGGAGCCTCCAGCATGGCATGGTACAAAACCGGTACGCTCTCTATAGCGGCCAACAGTAAAAAAGCCACGGGTCACGGCACCCGCTGGGCGGATAACAAACAGGGCATTGGCCCTGGGCAGATGTTGCTATTGCCCGGCACGGGCACGGTGGCGCTGTATGAAATTGCCAGCGTGGTGAGCGACACGGAGCTGCTTTTGGTGTCCGGGCCGCCCAAAGCCGTCAAGGAAGCGTCCTACGCCATCGTGACCTATAACGGCGGCTCATACGTTGACTTCGGGCGTGAGCTCTCGGCCCAGCTTCGCTATTATCAGCGCCAGATGGACGGCTGGCAACAAATCATGACCGGCGAGGGTGAGGTGACGCTGGAAGCGCCGGACGGTACGCAGGTCACGTTAAGCTCGTTCAAAAAGCTGACGGCGGATATTGCGAGCAAGGTGGATAAATCCGAGCTTGAGAAAAAAGCCGATAAATCAGAGCTTGAGAACAAAGCTGATAAATCAGCGCTGGAGGGCAAACTGGATAAAACCGGCGGCACCGTCACTGGCGCACTGCATTTTACCCACTCCGTTAATGTGGGGGACGTTGATTCAGGGCTGATTGCTAACGGCGACGGGAGCGTGGCGCTCTATGCACAGGGTGTCAAAACCGGCGAATGGAATACGAACCGACTGCATTGGGTACAAAACCTTGAGGTCGGCGGTAATCTCACCGCCAGTGGCGGGGTGACATTTGGCAAAGCTGTCTCGCTGTCTGGTGGTGGCCATCTAACAGGTACGTTGCATTTTAATGGCAAAGGGCGAAGTGGTGGTGAGCAGCGTTCGGCGAGTTTGCAGTATAACCCCTATGCCGGCGGGAATATGAGAACTGAGTTCTATAGTACTGACATAATAAATGATCATTTTGAGCATCGTCTGATACTGGCTAAAGGCAATGATTTGAAGTGGTTCGTTTTTAGGGATGATGGCAATGCCTATGCCCAACAGGGTCACTGGCAAAATAACTCTGACCGGCGGATAAAAAGCGATATTGAGAAAATAGAAAATGGTCTTGCAAAAGTCGAAACGCTGACGGGCTACACTTATGTCCTTGCCAAAAATCGTCAGGCCGGTGTAATGGCCGATGAGTTGGAAAAGGTTCTGCCGGAGGCTGTGAGCAATTCGGGTGATTATCATGAGAATGATGGCAGCGTTGTCAAGAATGTTAAAGCCATTGCTTACGGCAGCATATCCGCCTTGCTGATTGAAGCAATAAAAGACCTGTCCGCGAAAGTGAAAGCACAGCAGGTAGAGATAGATGCGCTTAAGGCATCGATGAGCACTGTGTCTGTGGAGCAGGATGCAGATAATACCTGATACATAGGGTAGAGCTTATTCGTCATAATAATGAGGTGGCAGGTCATCTTTGCTGGGGAATAGCTTTGCAAGGATAATGCCAAACAAAAAGTAGGCTATAAGCACAACAATTACCACTAACTTAAATGCTCGCTTCATTCCTTTGAATAACTTCATGTAGAAAACGCTTCCGTAAAAACGGGATTTACCGCTTTTTACCGGAATAATGCAAAGTGATAATAACGATCGAATGCCGCTTATCGATCGGTAAAAACGATCGTTGGATTCACATGTAGAAATAAAGCCTTACCCCGACCGCTGAGAGCGGTTTTTTTTGTGCCTGAAAAACGGAAGCCCCGACTGTTACAAGCAGTGCGGGGCTTTTTCATGAATCTAGCAGTACTACGGTCAAGGAGGCCGTTGTGGTTAATTTTACTACAGGAGAGTGGATTGTGAAAGCACCTTAGGTAGTCGCGGAGCCATTATCGCCATTGACGCTTTTC
>NZ_FRDB01000238.1 GCF_900143145.1 Candidatus Sodalis sp. SoCistrobi | reverse complement strand
CATAGGTATCTACACATTTATCGTGATACCTGTTATTACTTTGCAGAATGATTTCAACCTATCTGTTGGCGGGATTGACTCTCGCCTTACCCGCCGATATCAGACGCTGGTTAAACAGCATATGACGCCCGCGGCTCTTCTTGCTTCTGCGGTTAAAGACCTCGCAAGTGCTCAAAAATCAACTTTCGCAACTACCCAAGCTGTCTGGCGTTTTCTGAATAATAAGCGAATTAGCTTCAGTCAACTCAATGAGCCAATTATTTCGCTAGCACTTGAGCAAATTTCGCTTAGCCCGCATCCATACGCTCTCGTTGTTCATGATTGGTCACGTTTACAATTTCTTTACCATCATGCCAAATACGGACGCTTAAAAATGACGCACGGTGGCGATGTTGGATATGAACTTCAAAGCAGCTTGCTGGTTGATGCTGGCACGGGTTTGCCAATAGCGCCTCTATCTCAGACACTTACCGATGCAACCGGTTGTCATTCAACGTTGGCGGAAGGACTGTCCGAACGGCAGACACATATGGACGCCTTGACGACCGATATTGCCCGTGTGGAATCGCTTAATATAGGTAAAAAGCTGATTCATATAATTGATAGAGAGGGTGACTCTATTGGACATATGCGGACGTTGAGTACTCAAGGAATATGCTGGCTTATCCGAGGAAAAGAAGGACATGGTGCAGAGTGGCAAGGTAATTCATTGAAAATTGGTGAGATTGCTGCTCTTCTGCCATACAACGGATGCGGACAGGTAGACTGGAAAGGGAAAAAAGCTGATATGGAAATCAGTGAAACCTCGATAGTCATAACCCGAGCTGCGCAGCAGAAGCGTAAAGATAAAGAAACCGGCCGCCGCATAAAAATCCAACCTGGAGAGCCTCTGACGGTCAGATTGGTTGTTGTTCGGCTTACGGATGATCTCGGTAATGTGGTGGGACGCTGGACGCTGCTTACAAACGTTTGCAGCGAGATCACCTGCGAGGAAGTAGCTCGTTGGTATTACTGGCGCTGGAATATTGAATCATTTTTTAAGTTGCTGAAAGGTGCCGGACATGACGTAGAAACATGGCTTCAGCGCAGCGCGCCAGCCGTACTACGCAGGTTGTTAATAGCCAGTATGGCTGCTGTTCTGGTATGGCGGCTGCAACGCGCTGAAGGAGAAGAAAATGCGGCAGCCCGCCAGCTGATATGTCGCTTGTCAGGACGACAGCAAAAGCGAGGCCGCAGAGAGAGCGCTCCTGCTCTGCTCGCTGGCCTATCCATCTTGTTGAATACACTAAAATTATTATCGGAATATAGTCTGGAAGAACTTACTCATTTAGCGAGAGTTGCTCTTAAGCCTCCTCCCTGATGTGTAGATACCTATGCCCATACGGCAAGGTTTTTCTGCAAAGCCTGCCGCCCGCGCGCCGCACCCGCACCCTGGAGCGCACTATCGCCTTTCTGACCGACGTCTGAGCGCCGTATCCCCTTGTCGCAGCGGGTGTGTTATCATAAACGCCCGTTAAAGTTCTTATTGTTCCCGCCTGAGGTTTGGCATGTCTACCCGCATTTTAGCCCTTGATACCGCGACCGAAGCCTGCTCCGCCGCGCTGATGCTCGACGATGATGTGCTGCTGGAACGTTTTACCCTTGCCCCTCGCGAGCATACGCAGCGCATTCTGCCCATGGTGGACAGCCTGCTGGCGGAGGCCGGTATCACGCTTAAAAGCCTGGATGCGCTGGCGTTCGGCCGCGGTCCCGGCAGTTTTACCGGCGTGCGCATCGGTATCGGCATCGCGCAAGGGCTAGCGTTGGGGGCCAATCTGCCGCTTATCGGCGTGTCCACGCTGGCGGCGCTGGCGGAAGGCGCCTGGCGCCAGACCGGTGTTTGTCAGGTAGTGACCGCCATCGATGCGCGCATGGGTGAAGTGTATTGGGCCCCCTATCAACGCCAAGCGGGCGTTTGGCTGGGTGAGGAGCGCGAAGCGGTGGCGGCGCCCGAGGCGGTGGCGGCGCTGGGCGCGAGCCTGTCGGGCTGCTGGGCCACCGCCGGCACCGGCTGGCAGACCTATCCGACGCTGCTTCATCATGAAGGGTTGACGCTCCTTGCGGGGCAAACGTTGCTGCCGAGCGCGCGGGATATGCTGCCGCTGGCGCTGCATCATTATCGCCACGGTGGCGCTCAACCGGTGGCGCTTGCCGAACCCACCTATCTACGCAACGAAGTGGCATGGAAAAAATTACCCGGTCGGGGCTGAGCGCTAAACTAATCCGGCCACTGCGGGTCAAAGTAGTAAGTTTATTAACGAGATCAAGCACTATGTTCAGCCCAAAAGCGTTACCTGTATCGATTCGCCGGCTGGTGCCGGTTGGCTTCCTGGCGGAGATTTTAACGCTTGCCGGGTGCGTGACGGTGCCGGAGGCGATCCGCGGCACCTCCCCGACGCCGCAGGATGATTTGGTGCGGGTGATGAATGCTCCGCAGCTGTATATCGGTCAGGAAGGGCGCTTCGGCGGTAAAGTGGTCAAAGTCACCAACGAAACCGGGCGCACCCGGCTGGAAATCGCCACTGTTCCGCTGGATGATGGCGCCGTGCCGCTGATGCACCGGCCGTCAGTCGGTCGCATCATTGCCCAAATCAACGGTTTTGTCGAACCCTCCGACCTGAAAGGCCAATGGATTACCGTTGTCGGCCCGATCACCGGCACCGAAAAAGGGCATATCGACAAAGCGGAGTACACCTACATGGTCATGCAGGTGAATGGCTATAAACGCTGGCGTGTGGTGCGTCAGGTTGATGCGCCCATGGGGCCCCCTTTCGGGCCGTGGGGCTGGGATTATCGCTATGGCTCCCCGTGGGGGCATAGGTATCTACACATCAGGGAGGAGGCTTAAGAGCAACTCTCGCTAAATGAGTAAGTTCTTCCAGACTATATTCCGATAATAATTTTAGTGTATTCAACAAGATGGATAGGCCAGCGAGCAGAGCAGGAGCGCTCTCTCTGCGGCCTCGCTTTTGCTGTCGTCCTGACAAGCGACATATCAGCTGGCGGGCTGCCGCATTTTCTTCTCCTTCAGCGCGTTGCAGCCGCCATACCAGAACAGCAGCCATACTGGCTATTAACAACCTGCGTAGTACGGCTGGCGCGCTGCGCTGAAGCCATGTTTCTACGTCATGTCCGGCACCTTTCAGCAACTTAAAAAATGATTCAATATTCCAGCGCCAGTAATACCAACGAGCTACTTCCTCGCAGGTGATCTCGCTGCAAACGTTTGTAAGCAGCGTCCAGCGTCCCACCACATTACCGAGATCATCCGTAAGCCGAACAACAACCAATCTGACCGTCAGAGGCTCTCCAGGTTGGATTTTTATGCGGCGGCCGGTTTCTTTATCTTTACGCTTCTGCTGCGCAGCTCGGGTTATGACTATCGAGGTTTCACTGATTTCCATATCAGCTTTTTTCCCTTTCCAGTCTACCTGTCCGCATCCGTTGTATGGCAGAAGAGCAGCAATCTCACCAATTTTCAATGAATTACCTTGCCACTCTGCACCATGTCCTTCTTTTCCTCGGATAAGCCAGCATATTCCTTGAGTACTCAACGTCCGCATATGTCCAATAGAGTCACCCTCTCTATCAATTATATGAATCAGCTTTTTACCTATATTAAGCGATTCCACACGGGCAATATCGGTCGTCAAGGCGTCCATATGTGTCTGCCGTTCGGACAGTCCTTCCGCCAACGTTGAATGACAACCGGTTGCATCGGTAAGTGTCTGAGATAGAGGCGCTATTGGCAAACCCGTGCCAGCATCAACCAGCAAGCTGCTTTGAAGTTCATATCCAACATCGCCACCGTGCGTCATTTTTAAGCGTCCGTATTTGGCATGATGGTAAAGAAATTGTAAACGTGACCAATCATGAACAACGAGAGCGTATGGATGCGGGCTAAGCGAAATTTGCTCAAGTGCTAGCGAAATAATTGGCTCATTGAGTTGACTGAAGCTAATTCGCTTATTATTCAGAAAACGCCAGACAGCTTGGGTAGTTGCGAAAGTTGATTTTTGAGCACTTGCGAGGTCTTTAACCGCAGAAGCAAGAAGAGCCGCGGGCGTCATATGCTGTTTAACCAGCGTCTGATATCGGCGGGTAAGGCGAGAGTCAATCCCGCCAACAGATAGGTTGAAATCATTCTGCAAAGTAATAACAGGTATCACGATAAATGTGTAGATACCTATG
>NZ_FRDB01000240.1 GCF_900143145.1 Candidatus Sodalis sp. SoCistrobi | reverse complement strand
GTCATATGCTGTTTAACCAGCGTCTGATATCGGCGGGTAAGGCGAGAGTCAATCCCGCCAACAGATAGGTTGAAATCATTCTGCAAAGTAATAACAGGTATCACGATAAATGTGTAGATACCTATGCATTAAACGACTGGCGCGTAAAACGATTTGCTTCTCGCGCTCTGTCGAGATCCACGAAAAAGTCATCGGAGCCTTCATCGAAAAACACATGTTCTACTAATTGGAGTCATTACCAAATACACAATGATCAAGGATAAAGGCTGTCATAATGCTCAGTCTGGTAACTTTTTCACCATCGGGAAAAAGAGATTATTATTTGGCTAACATGTCAGACCACAGAACGGTGTGTGTCGCCCACATTATCGAGGACGCACAGACCGGTGGCGTTGATATGAATTGGCCGTTATTTGCAGTAAAAAGTCCTCACCGTTTTGCCAAGCGATGTACGCGATTAAATGCATTGCGCGGTTCCTTTGCCCTAGACAACGCAGACATGCATTTTCAATGCCCAGCTTTCTTTTGATAGAACAGACTCAGCCTTTTGTAAATCCGTCCGCCGGGTATTGGGACGCCATGTGGGCAATTTGGGATAAAATGATCTTTTCAGCCCCTGTCCAGGGTGAGTCAACATTGACCTAAGCGCGCCCTGACCGCCGGGTACCGGAGGGTAGCCGCGCGGGCGATAACCAGTGCAGGGCGGCATAATTCCTTATACTTTGGTCGTGCAGGCAATGGATTTGACCGTGTATCTTTCCGGGTCAAAATGATGCGACATCCGGCAGTCGATGGCATCCTGCTGACGTTGGTAAGCATTAGCGCGTGTCGTCAAACTAACCTGTTGTTGATGGTTATCCTCTGTGCAGACGTTTTTTTATCGTTGCGTTATTGTCTCAACGCCTTGAATGTCGTTGCGCGTCGCGAATAACGGGTTAGATTTCACCCGTGCAGCGCGCATGTCCGTTGCCCTATCCCTTGCAAGATTATAGGTATTTAAACAGGGCACCGAACGCCTTTCGGCTACATTACACTTTAACCCGTGATGGCTGGCAAACCGCGGCGAATGCGCCAGCGGTGGGGGTTCATTGCCTTAGGGCGCTGGTGTCTGTCGAACGTGAGGGCGGCAACCCGGGCCGACGGAGAAATCACGTCAACTTATCCGCGACCCAAACGGAGGCCAGATTGCGTGGCCCAGACGGTGTCTCATCTTAGGGTGTGTTTGCCGTGGCTTAAGTATTCAACCATTCGCCAGAGAGGGCGCCGGCTGAGAGGAACCCCAGGCACGTGCTTTTCTGTGCTAGACTCTACCGAAAATTCCCCTGCCGGTGTTGATTGTCACCGCGCCCAGCGGGTAGCCGATTGCCTGAACGGACGTGAAATCATCAGCCATGCTTGAAAACCGCGCTTACCAGAATAGCCAACCGCCCACGTTGACCTTGGCAGGGTCGTCATCGCTTGCGCCCGGTCGGTTCAGCGTTGCGCCGATGCTGGACTGGACCGATCGCCATTGCCGTTTTTTTCTGCGCCAACTGAGCCGCCGCGCGCTGTTATACACGGAAATGGTAACCACCGGCGCTTTGTTGTTTGGTAAAGGCGATTATTTAGCTTATCACGACGCGGAACATCCCCTGGCGCTGCAACTGGGCGGCAGCGAACCCGAAGCGCTGGCGCGCTGTGCGAAGATGGCACAAGAGCGTGGCTATGATGAAATTAATCTCAATGTAGGCTGCCCCTCCGATCGGGTGCAGAACGGTCGCTTCGGCGCCTGTTTAATGGCCGAGAAAGATCGGGTAGCGGCGTGTATTGCCGCTATGCGCGAGGCAGTAACGCTGCCGATTACGGTCAAAACCCGCATCGGTATTGATGAGCAGGACAGCTATGCGTTCCTGTGTGAATTCATCGATACCGTCGCAACTCGCGGCGGCTGTGAGACGTTTATCATTCATGCCCGCAAGGCATGGCTTAACGGCCTGAGCCCTAAAGAGAACCGCGAAATTCCGCCGCTGGATTACGATCGGGTTTATCAGCTAAAACGTGATTTTCCGGCGCTCCGGTTGATGATAAACGGTGGAATCAAAACTCTGCACGAGGCTCATGAGCATTTGCAAAAGCTGGATGGGGTAATGATGGGCCGGGAAGCCTATCAAAACCCGGGCATCCTGGCGCGGGTTGACAGCGAACTGTTTGGCGACGCCGATCCATTGCCGAATCAGGCGGCAGTCATTGATGCAATGTTGCCTTATATTGAACGCGAGCTGTCCCGGGGCGCGGCGCTGGGTCACATTACTCGTCACATGCTCGGGCTGTTTCAAGGGATGCCGGGCGCCCGACAGTGGCGACGCTATTTGAGCGAACACGCCCACCGCCCTGGCGCGGGTGCCGATGTGGTCATCAAAGCGTTATCTTGCGTCCAGCATTAATAGTTGACTTAGCGGTTTCAAAAATTTTTGTGGCACATAGCGGTCAAAGCCGGTGTGCCTGCTGTATTCGCTGAATTGCTGCAAACAGTGCACGCCCGCTTTCTGATAAATACCCTGGAGCTTGTTCTCCACCGTACGGTGCGACAGGCCAAGTTGACGGCCAATGACTTTGCTGCTCATGTTTTGTAAAACAAAAAAGATCACGTCCAACTCCCCTTCGGTAAAGATGGGCTCCGGCGGATAAAACAGAAAATATCCCGGGCTTTTACCGCATAGCTGCTTTTGCAGCGAGACGTCCTCGACTTTGCGTGCGTGGAAAATGGAGCCGATGCACTCTCGGCTGTACTGATGGTAAAGTGGATATTTATCAAAAAAATAAGGTTGAATAAGCCTCTCCCGGCCATAACAGTGAATCTCTATGGAGCAGAGGCGATCCTGATGTTTGATAGTACAGCGGTCGTGGCGCTGGAAATGTGAGGCAAAATCCGCCACCGGCGAGGGCAAATCATGATCAAAACATCCGGGGATGGTGAAAAGTGCTGGATCAATATTCAGCAGATCGTAATAAGCATGGTTGGCATAAAGATAGCGCGAATCAAGATCCTTGACGCCCCAGGGCTCACGGGAGGATTCCCATAGCATTAGCAGCTGCGGTGCTATGACGCCATCTTGAGTATCGCGAGATAGGCAATCGCTGTTCATAAAAAGTCCTTTTTAAAATACCGCATGTCCGTTCTATTTTTTACCGCAAATGTTATTTCTGGTCCAGCCTGATCTCATATCAATTTATGTTTAACAGCATTGACGATATAGTCTGGCTCGCCGTCGTGTAATATTCCCTCGGCTCAGGTTATTAATGAGGTGATAAATAATTTATTTGTTTTGCTACCCGCATAACTCCCGCATTGCGATTATTCGTGCGCGGGTAAATTGCTAAGTTGATAACCTGGCAATAAGCAATGTGGATTAAATACTTAATCAGTTAAAACGGGCGATTCGATTAAATACCGGGTTGACAACCGTTAAGTGCATTAGGCGCGAAATGTCCAATCGGCAGAGGGGAAGTTATCAGGTGGATTAGGCCAACAGGCACATAAATCGATAGTGCGGACGATATGACTCTAGGGCGGCTAAACCGACTGCGGCAGGGGGTTAAATCAGAGGGTCAATAAGGCGATAAGCGGTTAACTGCCTAAGTCAATTATACCGGTAAGAGATTCAGCGGTCTGTAGGTGAAAGGAGAAGCCGTCAGTCGATGAGGTGAGGGACGCGGATGTCGTATAACCTTACCGTGGGCAGGCGTTTTTAGCCCAGCCCGCAACTGGCATGGGAGGGTACAGCCTTGCTACGCTATATCAATTTTATGCTGCGTAAGGGCGAGGCCTGATACGGGAATGTAACGAGTTACATGGCCGTCAAGTTTGTCACGGGCTTAAAATGAGAGCATTAAATCGGTGACTGGCCAGGAGAATAAGGCGTGGCCGTTATCCGCAGAATGAATAACCCCGAGTTTATTAGAGAGTAATTTTGGCAATACTACGCCGCTTCCTCTGATGCTAATTGCAAAGCGTAATAGTTCATTTCGGCTTCAGTAGGAGGGATGTAACCCAGCCGCCCGAGCAGCCTTCTGTTGTTGTACCAGTCCACCCAGTCCACCCAGTCCAGCGTGGCCAACTCCACTTCCGTCCGGTTTTTCCAGCTCCCGCGGTGGATAACCTCCGTTTTGTACAACCCGTTGATACTCTCTGCCATCGCATTATCGTAGGAGTCGCCG
>NZ_FRDB01000250.1 GCF_900143145.1 Candidatus Sodalis sp. SoCistrobi | reverse complement strand
CGGCGACTCCTACGATAATGCGATGGCAGAGAGTATCAACGGGTTGTACAAAACGGAGGTTATCCACCGCGGGAGCTGGAAAAACCGGACGGAAGTGGAGTTGGCCACGCTGGACTGGGTGGACTGGTACAACAACAGAAGGCTGCTCGGGCGGCTGGGTTACATCCCTCCTACTGAAGCCGAAATGAACTATTACGCTTTGCAATTAGCATCAGAGGAAGCGGCGTAGTATTGCCAAAATTACTCTCTAATAAACTCGGGGTTATTCATTCTGCAAAGTAATAACAGGTATCACGATAAATGTGTAGATACCTATGATCAGAGGGCGGGGATTGCTAGATGAGGGGTTGTGTGCAGATAATCAATTGTCTAAAAAGAGTTTTATTCCTTTTGTCCAGGCATCGAAAAATGAGCGATTCGGCTTTAAGCATGTCGCTGTCGATGGAAAATGGCTATACATCTATGCCGACCATATACGGTTCTTGATCCGGAAACGCCACAGAGTGAACGGTGTTCGGGTGCAGGGCTATAACGCCAATGGAGTACACGTTGACATGGTGGCGTAACTGGGGTTGTGTGCAGTAAAATTTATTATACGTCAGTAAGTTACCCTTCTCTGTCCAGAGACCAAAAACAGAAATCCACCGCCCCATTGACGCAAGGATAACCCATGCGCTATAGTCAATCTGCATCTGCAAATTCAGGTGCCGGGATTGATACCCCGCCGAAGTAACCGCGACAAACTGACACGCCGCGAGCGTGTTTTTTTACGTCGCAATTTAGCTACATCTCTATGGTAAGCTGGATAGGGCAGCCGCAAGGCTGGCCGGGCGGTTACTCCGGTAGTATCAACCCTGTTCAGTTCACCACCAATATAGAGATTGATACCTCTTGGTGGTAATTACATAAAGTAACCATCGGAGGTCATAATGACACTTCACACATCCCTTGCTGCACCTAAAGTCAGTATCCATAACGGTAAAGCTGTAACTACATCATTGGACGTTGCCGACTATTTTGGCAAGCTGCATAAGAACGTCATCCGTAGTATTGAAACTTTGGATTGCTCGCCAGAATTTAACCGGCTCAATTTTGAGCCCGTTGGTTACAGCGACGCTAAAGGCGAAAAACGGCCGATGTATACCATGACCAAAGACGGCTTCGTCTTTCTCGTGATGGGCTTCACCGGCAAGAAGGCCGCAGCGTTCAAGGAAGCTTACATCGCGGAGTTTAACCGCATGGAGGCCAGATTATCCTCCGCTGTTCAGCCAGCGCCAACCCGCCACAAAACTCCTGATTGCCGCTACCGGGTACAAGTCACCATCTGGGATGACCTACTCGGCGGTAAACTTGCATTCGTCGGAAAAGCCAACTCGTTCCGTTCTATCGCTGCGGGGATCGCAACGGATCTGGGTTACAGGCCCACGAGCTTTGTCGAAATTCCCGACGCGCTAGAAAAACTCAGCGCCAGACGCATTCACTAATCACTCATCCCGCCCCGGTATCGTACCGGGGTTCCGTTAATCACATTGACTTGTGAGGAGATTGATCATGTCTAAATTACAGCAATTAATTGCAATCGAAACGAATAGCATCAATGGCGAAACCGTCCAGACGGTGAACGCCCGTGACCTGCACGAGTTCCTGAAGGTCGGCAAGGACTTCACCACATGGATTAAGGACCGTATCAGCCAATATAGCTTTATTGAAAATCAGGACTACGTGATTGTTGATAATTTGAGCTCCCCAAAATCGGGGAGCGCAAAATCTCGCCAACAACCGATCAAAGATTACGCCATCAGCATCGACATGGCGAAAGAGCTTTCGATGGTTGAGCGCAACGAGAAAGGTAAGGAGGCGCGCCAGTACTTCATCCAGTGCGAGAAACAAGCCAAGGCTGCCGTTGCATTGCCGCAGCTCAATGACCCGTCATGGCTGCGTGGAATGCTACTGAACTATACCGAACAGGTGGAAGAGCTTAAGCAAACCGTAGACAGCTTGGAAAACCTCTTCCAAGTAGGAATGACGCCCGTCCAGTTCTGTAAGCAACTTAACGGGGTAAATGTTATGGGGGTAAATCTGTTTTTGGCAGAGCGTAATTTCCTCTATGACGGACAGAAAGAAGAAAACAAACCTTATGAATGGCGTGTAAAGGCTTATGCGCGCGACAAATACTTTACCGAGAAAGTGGTCACTGTTAACACCGAAAAAGGCAAGAAGAAATTTCATGAAGTCATTCTTTTAAAAGAAGGTGCTAAATGGCTTTATCGGCACTATCTGAAAGGCGAGCTTCCAATGAAGAAAAGCTGGAACAAGCTGTTTACCCACGATAAATATTCTCAGGTTGCATAAGGAATCATCATGAGCGAAGAAATAGTACAACTTACGCGCTGGTATTTCGTGACGTATGAAATAAAAAACAAATACTCAACATGGGAATATGGCCTCTTTTGCCTTGGTATTTCAGCCACTAATGCCGCTGTAGCGCCCGTCATTGGATTATACAAAAAATTTTCAGACGTAGAGAGTATTTCATGCGTCAACGTTCGTCAGGCAACGGCACATGAAAACAAGCTTTTAGAGGATGAATGGCCGGGTTTGCTCAAGAAGCCCAAACGCAAAGGAAAGAAAAGCATGAAGCAGTCGCAGGAAGTTATCGCCGCCCGTATCATCGCAGCATCTAAAGATATCGTCGCTTGTGAAAAGGCAATGGTGACATTGAAAGATATTTATCGTACCGCGATGCGTCAATATTTCCGTGAGCACGGTGACCCCGGCATTGATTGCGGACGACTCAGTCCGGACAAACCAGAATACGAGGGTGTGATTAAACATACTGACCCTTATTTTATTGCCATGCTCAAGAAAAAGCGTGAATTGCATAATGCTCGCCGTCGTCACAGTCGTGCAACTCAGGCATTAATCAAGTACCAAACTGAGAAGGATGCCAACTATGTTTAAAACATTCTGGACACTGAAAATTATCAACGCGCTGTTCATTATTTCATGCGTCGCCTGTCTGGCGCTGGCCTTTGCATCGTTCAGCGGTACAGCAGCGCCCTATATGCAAGTCACCGACGGTATATTGGCATTGCTGACACTGCTCGGCGTCCGGCTGACGTTTGAATGTATTGCAGTGCAATTCGTTCAGGCCGAAACTTTGAAGAAAATTCTCAGTAAACTGGAGAAGGAGAATGAAACCTAAAATTCCCGACCGGATAAAAAAGAAAGCAGAGCAACTTGAACGTATGTACCGCGAAGGACTTTCTTACGCAATACGCATTCAACGAACTGGTTATTTATCAATGCGACTCTGTCGCTGCTGGCACATGTTATCTAAAGATAACGGTCAGAGTTGGAAAACCATGAGTCATGCAAAATACAATACACAAATAACACAATAATAACAGGAGCACCCCATGAATTACGCATTCGCGGGTAATGCTGCCCTCATGGGGAGCTATCACCCGGAAGAAACTCACTTGGATAAAATCGTAAAATGGCTGAGGAGTGGATATAGGAAGCTTATCGATATTCTCCGTCAAGAAGGCAATCCTCTATGAGCTATGCCAATAAATTAATTCAGGCACTAATCGCAGAGTCTCAGCGATTACACGACGCTTTACTATGGGATATCGCCATCAAGATATATGAGGTAGGGAAGAGGAATGAGCTTATTAGATAATATACCGCCACAAGTACAAACCCTGCGTATGAGTCAGGAATGTCGGCGTCTCTACGTAATTCAGGCATTAGAATGTCGGCGATTACGTAGGTATGACCATATGAGAGACTTTCTATATTACGCAAAAACAGAAAAGCTAAATATCAAATACTTCATGCCGGACGGTAACGAACCTTTTTGAGGTGAACGATGAAAGTGTATTCAGCCATCAGTAACATTGCTCGTGATTTAGCAGTAACGGGGATTAAGAAAGAAGGAAAGAACGCTCAACAAGGATTTAGATTTCGGGGGATTGACCAAGTTTATACCGCGCTGGCCCCAGTATTGGCAAAGCATGGTCTGGTTATTCTTCCCCGAATCGTTGAACGGATGGTGACCGAAAGAGTATCCACGAAAG
>NZ_FRDB01000276.1 GCF_900143145.1 Candidatus Sodalis sp. SoCistrobi | reverse complement strand
TTCATGGCGGAGCGGCCCAATCAGCTTTGGGTGGCGGACTTCACCTACGTCAGAACGGCGCAGGGCTTCGTTTATGTGGCCTTTATCGTCGATGTGTTCGCCGGCGTTATCGTCGGCTGGCGGGTCTCAACGTCGATGGAGACATCTCTGGTGCTGGATGCGCTGGAGCAGGCGCTTTGGGCTCGTCGCCCAGGGAAAGGGGTGATCCATCACTCAGACCGAGGCTCACAATATGTTTCATTAGCGTATTCAAAGCGTCTGAAGGATGCTGAAATCCTGGCGTCAGTTGGCACTACCGGCGACTCCTACGATAATGCGATGGCAGAGAGTATCAACGGGTTGTACAAAACGGAGGTTATCCACCGCGGGAGCTGGAAAAACCGGACGGAAGTGGAGTTGGCCACGCTGGACTGGGTGGACTGGTACAACAACAGAAGGCTGCTCGGGCGGCTGGGTTACATCCCTCCTACTGAAGCCGAAATGAACTATTACGCTTTGCAATTAGCATCAGAGGAAGCGGCGTAGTATTGCCAAAATTACTCTCTAATAAACTCGGGGTTATTCACCTGAGCCGTTTTTGACAAACAGCCTGAATGACATTAACACGGCTTAATTCTTTATCTGACATAGTCACCAACATCCGAATGTCCTTGTTGCAGCAAAAGGGTTTTATCCTTTATGACGCAAAAAGTGACATTTCTAAATGGTTAAAAAGTGACATTATAATATTGGTGCTACACCGGTCTTGCGGATGCACGGTGATTATCTGGCGATTGTGACGCTGGGCTTTGGCGAGATAATCAGGCTGGTACTCAATAACTGGCTGGCGTTTACCGGCGGTCCCAACGGCGTACCGGTGCCGTCGCCCACGTTTTTCGGTCTGGAATTTGGCCGCCGCGCCCGGGAGGGCGGAGTGCCGATTCATGAGTTTTTACACACCAGCTACAACCCCAATCTGAAATTTATTTTTATCTATACGGTGCTGGTATTGGTGGTGCTGCTGGTGTTGTACATCAAGCACAGGCTGACCCGGATGCCTATCGGTCGCGCCTGGGAAGCGCTGCGCGAAGATGAAATCGCCTGCCGCGCGATGGGGCTGAATCATGTCTTGGTCAAGCTGTCCGCCTTTACCCTCGGTGCCTCTACCGCCGGGCTGGCGGGGGTGTTTTTCGCCAGTTACCAAGGGTTCGTTAATCCCACCTCGTTCACGTTCTTTGAATTTGCGCTGATCCTGGCCATTGTGGTACTGGGCGGCCTGGGATCCACAATCGGCGTGGTGATTGCCGCCTTTGTACTGACGGTTGCCCCCGAGCTGCTGCGTGGTTTTGCCGAATATCGGGTGCTGTTGTTCGGCGTGCTGATGGTGTTAATGATGATCTGGCGGCCGCGCGGCCTGATTCGCGTCAGCCGCAGCGGTTTCACGCCGCGTAAGGGGGTGGCGCCATGAACGGGTCGATACTGCGCGTGGCGCATTTGCAGATGCGATTCGGCGGCATCCGGGCGCTGAATGATGTCAACCTTGATGTCGCGCGCGGCTCCATTACCGCGCTTATCGGCCCGAACGGCGCCGGTAAAACCACGGTATTTAATTGCCTGACCGGCTTTTATCGGGCCAGCGGCGGATCGATCATGCTCCATACCGGGCAGCGTTCCATCAATGTTATCGAAGTGCTGGGAGAAAAACTGCGCCTGGCGGACTGGCTTCATCCTCCCCGACTTGGCAGGCGGCTTTTTTATAAAATGTTCGGCGGCACACATCTGGTCAACTGCGCCGGGCTGGCGCGCACTTTCCAAAATATCCGCCTGTTCCGCGAGATGTCGGTGGTGGAAAACCTGCTGGTGGCGCAGCACAGGCGGATCAACCGCAATCTGGTGGCCGGCGTGCTGAATACCCCGGCCTATCGTCGCGCGGAAAGTGAGGCGCTCGATCGCGCCTTTTATTGGCTGGAGGTGGTGGATTTGGTGAGCTGTGCCAACCGGCTGGCGGGCGAGATGTCCTACGGGCAGCAACGGCGATTGGAGATCGCTCGCGCAATGTGCACCGGGCCTGAGATGATTTGCCTTGATGAACCGGCGGCCGGGTTGAATCCGGTGGAAACGCGCGCATTGAGCCGTATTATCCGTACGCTGCGCGATGAACACGGCATTACCGTGCTATTAATTGAGCACGATATGGGCATGGTGATGGACATTTCCGACCAGGTTATCGTGCTGGATCACGGCGATGTCATCGCCAGCGGGCCGCCGCAGGCAGTAAAAAAGGATGCGCGGGTGATCGCCGCCTATCTGGGTACGGATGAACAGGCGGTGACGCTATATGAGTACGCCTTTGCTGGAATTTCGCGCGGTGGACGTCAACTACGGCCCCATCCAAGCGCTGCGAAAGGTGTCACTGCAGGTCAATGAAGGCGAAACGGTCGCGCTTATCGGCGCTAATGGCGCTGGCAAATCCACGTTACTGATGTCCATCTTTGGTCAGCCGCGCATCGCCGGCGGGCAGATCCTTTATCGCGGTGAAGATATCAGCCGCAAATCCGCTCATTATGTCGCTGCTAACGGTATCGCCCAATCGCCGGAGGGGCGACGGGTGTTTCCCGATATGACGGTGGAGGAAAATTTGTTGATGGGCAGTATCGTCATCGGCACCCGCTTTCAGGCCGAGGATCTGGCGCGCATGTATCATTTGTTTCCCCGGCTGGAGGAGCGGCGCGTCCAGCGCGCGATGACGCTGTCGGGCGGCGAACAACAAATGCTGGCTATCGCCCGCGCGCTGATGAGCCGGCCCAAATTGCTGCTGCTGGATGAGCCGAGCCTGGGACTGGCGCCGATTATCGTCAGGCAGATCTTCCAAATTCTGCGCGAACTGGCGGCGGGGGGCATGACGCTCTTTCTGGTTGAGCAAAACGCGCACCACGCCCTTACGCTGTCCGATCGCGGCTATGTCATGGTCAACGGCCAGATTCGCCTGAGCGGTCCCGGCCAGGCGCTGCTGGGGAACGAAGAGGTACGCAACGCCTATCTGGGCGGCATTTGAACGCCGCCAATGACTTCGCCCTGCCGGCCGGGAAAAATCCTAACACCTGAATTTTTAATGTGTTTCTTCCGCCGGAAACAATTACATATACAATTCCTGGTCGTGACTCAGATTTATTGATACGTTATACTCTACATTTTTAAAAATACACTATGGCAAAGATTGATGTTACCTGCCCTCGTTGTAGCGAAGCTGATGGAGTTCGATGTAATGGTCATTCGGCAT
>NZ_FRDB01000253.1 GCF_900143145.1 Candidatus Sodalis sp. SoCistrobi | reverse complement strand
TGCTCATGCTGAGTTTCCAGCACTAGATTAACTGCCCGTTCACGGACTTCCGGAGAGTAACGTTTGGTCGTTGTCATAGAGACCTCCACTTTTAAAGTATAGACTCTAATTTATCCGGGGTGATTCATACGTGTCTATTTTAATGACGCGGACGGTTGAAAAGCAGGGAGCTCCTCACTCATACTCCCGTTACCCACCGTCAGGAAACAAGGAACGCCGTCATGGCCGAAGAAACCATTTTCAGTAAAATTATCCGCCGGGAAATTCCTGCAGATATTCTCTATCAGGACGATTTGGTTACCGCATTTCGCGACATCAGCCCCAAAGCGCCCAGCCATATTCTGATTGTCACTAACGTGCTGATCCCCACCGCCAATGATGTCACCGCCGACCATGAGGCGGCGTTGGGACGGTTGTTCACCGTCGCGGCGAAAATCGCCCGACAAGAGGGCATCGACGAAGAGGGCTACCGGTTGATCGTGAATTGCAACCGCCACGGCGGCCAGGAAGTTTATCATTTGCATATGCATCTTTTGGGCGGCAAACCGCTTGGCCCGCTGGTGGCCTGATGCGCTAAGGAAAAACATGCGTTTAGCTCCTTGGGTCGCGGTGTTATTGCTGCTCGCCGGCTGCAGCGGCGGCAGCGGCGATCCCGCTTTAATTATCAACAATCAGCAATCGCTGGTGATGGACTCGTCGGTGCTCAGCGCCGGCATTACCGCCTCACCGCCGTCGCTTACCACCGATCGGGGGCGGCTCAGCGCCTATAGTCTCCTCAGTAATGATCATCCTGCGCCGGTCACCGTGCATTACCGTTTCTACTGGTACGATGCGCAGGGATTAGATGTTATCCCTTTTGCCGCCACACGTACGCTTATCGTACCGCCTAACGGCCAAGCGCGAGTGCAGGCGGTAAATGGGAATCCAGAGGCGAAACACGTCCGTCTCTCTTTGTCTTTGCAATAAAGGGTCAACGTCGAGTCTACAATGAAAAACAGAGCCTTAATCGTCCTCGCAGCGCTGGTACTGGCCAGCTGTACCTCCCGAACGCCCGCGCCGCCGCCGGCGACCATCGAGCCCGTACCGCCGCCGGTTACGGTGCAGCCGCCGCCGCCGGCCACCAGCGAGCCGGTGCCGATGCCGCCGAAAATCAAGACCATTGACTGGCAAGCCAGCCTGTCGCCCATGGTGCAGCAACTGCTGGCGGTAGAGGGGATCAATGACGGCAGCGTATTGCTGGTCAATACCATGAAAAACGCCACCAACGGTAGCATGCAGACCGGGAAAGCCACAGCATCGCTCACTCGGCTCATTGCGGACGCCGGCGGTAAATTTCAGGTCGTGGGCGCCGAGCAATTGAACGCGGCGCGGCAGACGCTGGGGCTTTCCGCGGACGACAGTCTGGAGTCGCGCAGCAAAGCGGTGGGGCTGGCGCGCTACCTGAATGCGCAATATGTGCTCTACAGCGCCGCCGGCGGCGACGTGAAGCAGCCGACGCTCGATCTTCAACTGATGCTGGTGCAGACCGGCGAAATTATCTGGTCCGGTAACGGCGTTGCCCAAGACTGACCCCGGCCTGCGGTCGGCGCTGGCGCTTTGCCTGCCGTCCGCGCTGACGGAGGCGGTCGAACCTCAGCCGGTCAGCGGCCTTACCGGCGAAAGCTGGCGGCTACAGGGGGCCGGATTTGATGTGCTGGCACGGGGTGCCAGCGGGCAGAAAACGCAGCTGGGGGTCAATCGCCGTCGGGAGTTTCGCCTGCTGCGCTGTCTTCACGGCAGCGGTCTGGCGCCGCGTCCGCGGGGCTTTAGCAATGGCTGGCTGCTGGTAGACTGGCTGCCTGGCGAGCCGGTGGACAGTCAAGGCTGGCAGCACGCGCTGGCGGCGGGCACATTGGCGGCCACGCTGGCGACGCTGCATCAGCACCGGCTCAGCGGTTATCCGTTGGATCTGCAGGCGCGCTACGCGCGTTATTGGCACAGCAGCGACCCGGCGCGGCGTTCACCGGCCTGGCTGGCGCTGCAGCGGCGATTTTTGCGCCGGCGTCCGCCGGCGGCGTTGCGTCAGGCGCTATTGCATATGGATGTGCATCAAGGCAATGTGCTGTGCCAAGCGGACGGCTCTCTGGCGCTCATCGACTGGGAATATGCCGGCGACGGAGATGTGGCGCTGGAGCTGGCGGCATTGTTTTGCGGCTATGCGCTGCCGGTTGCCAGCCAAGAGCGGGTGCTGACCGACTATGTGGGGCACATGCCCGGTCTTGAGCGCGAGCGATTGCGCCGGCATATTGACGCTTGGATCCCCTGGGTCAATTACTTGATGTTGCTGTGGTATGAGACGCGTTGGCGCCAGAGCGGCAATCGCGACTTTATCGCCCTGGCGGCGCCGCTGCGCCGTTTTTTTCATCTGCCGGGCTAAGCGCTTGTCTGCTTGCAGCAGCAGGTAACCTGCGCGCGCCGTTAGCTAACCAGTCGTCCCGCTCGCCGGCTTCCCTGACTGTGTCGCCGGGCTCCCAGCGAAACACGGCGGCTCCCCCAGAATAACACGACTGCTTTGCCGACGCTTTTCGGGGCCCGACAATGGGCAACTGCCACACCGCCACACCGCCACACCGCCGGTTATCGTTTATGATGGGTCCATGACCTGTGACCCGAGGTCCTGAGGATGCGCGATCGCCACGCCCGGTGAGGGAGATTCACCGGGGTTCAGGGGTGTGGCGCTGCGAGAGCAGCGTCAATAAGATCCCGGCGCTGAGCGGCAGCAGCAGCAGCAGGCGCGAAACCGGCGAAAGCGTATAGCCGTAGAGGGCGTTCTCCAGCAATAGCGCAATAACCGGAAAAATTAAAAAAACCGTGGAAGCCTGGAAGGCGCTGGCTTTTTTCTGCAGCGAGAAATAACACAGGATACCAAAGACGCCCGCCACCACACCCAAATAAAGCGTTGCCCCTACCGAGCCGGGAGAAAAATCTTGCCAGCGGGGTTGCTCCAGGCACCAACCGGCAGCGATTAATGCTAATCCTGCGGCGCAGCAGGGTAGTGCATTGAAGGTCAACACCGCCACGTGGCAGCCGCGCTTCTTGCAAAGCGTATACATCACCGCATGCATGATTAATGCCACGATTAAACTCAGGGCGCCTTGCCAGTGGCAGCGGCTGGTCTCTTTCGCTTCGCTTAGCAGCACCGCGGCCAGAGAAGCAATCGCCAGCAGTAATCCCAGAATTTGCAGCCTGCAGGTTTTCTCATTTAACAGCAGTAATGAGGCGATAAGCACCGCCACGGGCATATTGGCGAATATTACCGACGCCAGCCCCGAACTCACGGTTTGCTCGCCATAAATCATCAATGAAAAGGGAATAGCGAAATAAAATACCGTCACCGCACATTGGAAAAGACGCTGGCCGCGGGAAAAAAGTAATGGCGCACGGGTTACCCAGGCCATAATGATAAGCAGCGGTGAGGCGGCAATAAAACGCATGCCGGTCGCGAACAATGGCGGAATGGTTTCCACCGCGATTTTCATGGCGAGCCAGGTGGTGCCCCAGGTTAAACAGACAAGGATAAATAGCAGTGATATCGTGATCCTTCGCATGAAACTCTCCTTATCTAAAAAAATAATTTTAACCGTTTGACGCGAGAAAAATAGTGTCTGACGCGCCGCTTATAGAGTAATTTCAGTGCATGACATTCTTCATCACGAGCAGCGCCATGTGGATAAAAAATAAAAAAGAGCATAGGTTATTACCACGCGAGGCTGTAAAATAATCTGTGTAAATGGCATTTTTAGCAAAACCTTTAAAGGACTACAAAATGCCTATCAGCAACGATCTTATTGACCAATTGCTCCAGGATTGCCACTCCCCTCAGGACCTGTTG
>NZ_FRDB01000256.1 GCF_900143145.1 Candidatus Sodalis sp. SoCistrobi | reverse complement strand
CGCTCCGTACCCGCATTAAACGACTGGCGCGTAAAACGATTTGCTTCTCGCGCTCTGTCGAGATCCACGAAAAAGTCATCGGAGCCTTCATCGAAAAACACATGTTCTACTAATTGGAGTCATTACCCCTTTGTCATTACACCAGGCGCTCATTTGTAAATAGAGGTTGGCGGAAAAGAATTCGAGATTTAATTGCTCATTCAGCTTATTGGCCATTTCTTGTTTTAACATTGACTGGCGTCCTTATGGGATGTGCAGGTGATTATTTTCGCCATTATGCCAACATCAACCACAAAAACAAACCGACTTATTCCGAAAGAAAGCATAATATTTTAATTTGTTATTTTTCAATATGATAAGTTATTTAACGAAAGGCGAACTCGCAAGTGATAATATTTCCATCGGTGGAATTGATAGGCATTCTTATTTGTATTCTTAATAAGCGATAACGTCAGGCGCTGATTGTACACGCCGCCGCCAATGCGATGGCGAAATAGAAACGATTATTATTTCTCTTCCGCCGCCCCAGTGGCTTGCAAACCGCCGCCGGCTGCATTATTTTGGACACCGGATAGCCATTAACGGGGAAAAGTGACGATGGAGTATAATTTAGCGGCGCTGGATGAGCCGGCGCGAGAAAAAATCAACGTCGATCTGGCGGCGTCCGCGGTGGCGTTTAAAGAACGGTATAATATGCCGGTCGTGGCGGAGCAGGTGGAGCGTGAACTGCCCACCCCCTTACGCGAATATTTTCGCACGCGGGTGGCCTTTTACCGCCAGGCGTCGCTCACTTTCTCCCGCCTGCCCTACGAACCGCGTAAATAAGCTGCCACAGGGTAGAAGCCATTAGCCGCAGCTAAGGGGGCCCGTCCCGAGCGGCTGTGGTTACCCTCACGGCTACCGTTTTCCTGCTGGGGAGGCGCGCGGCACGCTAAGCTCTGCGCAAGGGATGGCGGAGGTTTCTTGTCCGCCGCTTGGCGCCTTATCACTCTAAGCCACGCCGCGCAAAGCCGGGTTGACCTGTAGCCCTGGATAACGCCTCCGTTTTACCCTGCGGCCTGGCGAGTACCATCACTTTATTAGTTGACCTGTGGCCCTGGCTACCCCTCCGTTTTGCCCTGCGGCCTGGCGAGTACCATCACTTTGTCATCGGCGACAAAATAGCACGATTTGTGTTGCTAACGGCGAACAATCGGCAGTTAATAATCTCAGCATTTCCTGTCTGCCACTGAGAGGTCATTATGAGTAAGGGAATGGATCGTAAAAAAGATAGTAAGAAGAAACCGCTAAAAACGCCGGAAGAAAAGCGTGCTGAAAAGCGTAACAAAAAGGCGCCTGCCGATATTGTTTAATGTCTTGCCGCTTCATTTCCTATCAACCCGCCCTCGCAGCGGGTTTTTTATTGCCCCACAACCGGTCATAATAAAGCTACTTTGCCAAGACAGGACACAGTATGACCTTTCGCGTAATCGATACCGAGACCTGCGGCCTTGACGCCGGGGTGGTGGAAATCGCCTCGCTGGATCTCAGCGATGCGGGCATCAGCAATGTGATGAGCGATCTGGTCAATCCGGGCCGCCCCATCGGGCTGGATGCGATGGCGATTCATAACATCACCGAGGAGATGGTAGCGGATAAACCGCGTATCGCGCGCGTTATCGGCCGCTACCAGGGCAGCGCCTATTATGTGGCGCACAATGCCGCCTTCGACAGGCGCATGCTACCGGAGATGAACGGTGCTTGGATTTGCACCTTGAAACTGGCGCGCAAACTTTATCCCGGTATCAAATACGGGAACCAATATTTGCGCTATGCCCTTAAGCTGCAGGTTACCCCGCCGGCGGGGCTTTACCCGCACCGGGCGTTGTATGATTGTTATGTCACCGCTGCTTTGCTGATGAAGATACGGCAGGATTCCGGCTGGAGCGCCGAGGAGATGGTGGCGATAAGCAATGAGGCGACGCTGTTATCCAGCCTGAAATTCGGTAAATATCGCGGCCAGCCGCTGGCGCAGATAGCGCTGCAGGATCCCGATTATCTGCACTGGCTGCTGGCTAATTTGCGCGACTTATCCGCCGATCTGCGCTATAGCCTCAACTTTTACCTCAACGGGGCGGACAGTGCAGAACAAACCCACGCCGCAAGCCCTGCGGGGGAATGACCCCCGGGGTGGGGGTTGACTTGGCGCGGCTAGGCCGACGCCGGCCGTGGGATCCCGGCCGCTTTGGCCAGCGACAGGATGAAGGTATATTCCATCGAAACCCCTTCATAGCCTTTGAAACGGCCGGATTTGCCGCCGTGGCCGGCGTCCATATCGGTGCACAGCAACAACAGGTGGTCGTCGGTTTTCACCTCGCGCAACTTGGCGACCCACTTGGCCGGCTCCCAATATTGCACTTGTGAATCGTGCAGGCCGGTGGTCACCAGCAGGTGGGGATAAGCCTGGGCGCGCACCTGATCGTAAGGGCTGTATTGCAACATGTAGCGGTAGAAAGCCTCGTCTTGCGGATTGCCCCGCTCTTCATACTCGCCGGTGGTCAGAGGAATGGATTCATCCAGCATGGTGGTCACGACATCCACAAAGGGCACTTGCGCCACTATCCCTTTGAACAGATCCGGCGCCAGATTAATGACCGCGCCCATGAGTAGTCCGCCGGCGCTGCCCCCCATGGCGAAGGTCTGTGCGGGATCGCCATAACCCTGATGCAACAGCTCACGGCTGATGTCGATGAAATCATTGAAAGTATTCATTTTGTTGAATAACTTGCCGTCCTCGTACCATTCCTGCCCCAGCTCGCCGCCGCCGCGAATGTGCGTCAGTGCATAGACAAAGCCGCGGTCGAGCAAGCTCAGCCGGCTGGCGCTGAAGTCTGGATCCATACTGCTGCCGTAGGAGCCATAGCCGTAAACCAGCAGCAGATTGTCGCCGGGTTTGAACAAGTCCTGGCGATAAACCAGCGAAACCGGTACCTCTACGCCATCACGGGCGGTGATCCACAGACGTTCGCTGCGGTAGTTTTCCGCCTTAAAGTTTTTCACCTGTGCCTGCTTGAGCAGCTTACGCTCGCCGGTATCCAGATTCATCTCGAATAAGGTCGTCGGCGTGGTCATGGAGGAGTAACCGTAGCGCATAGTGACGCTTTCCGGATCGGGGTTATAGGCCAGCCAGGTCACATAAGTCGGATCGTCGAAGGCGATGCCTTTTTCTTCACCGGTCGTCCAGCTTATTTGCCGCAGGCTGGTCAGCCCCAAGTGGCGCTCCTCCAGCACCAGCCAGTCACGAAACAGCGTGAAGCTCTCCAGCACCACGTCCTTGCGCGCCGGGATCACCGTTTGCCACAGTTTTTCATCACCCGTCTCGCCGCGATAGAGCGCAAAATTTTTACCGTCGCGGTTGGAGCGGATGTAAAAGTGGCCGTGATAATGATCCAGGGAATATTCGTGGTCATGGCGCCGCGGCAAAAAGGGCTGCGGCGTCGCCTGCGGATCTGAATAACCCCGAGTTTATTAGAGAGTAATTTTGGCAATACTACGCCGCTTCCTCTGATGCTAATTGCAAAGCGTAATAGTTCATTTCGGCTTCAGTAGGAGGGATGTAACCCAGCCGCCCGAGCAGCCTTCTGTTGTTGTACCAGTCCACCCAGTCCAGCGTGGCCAACTCCACTTCCGTCCGGTTTTTCCAGCTCCCGCGGTGGATAACCTCCGTTTTGTACAACCCGTTGATACTCTCTGCCATCGCATTATCGTAGGAGTCGCCG
>NZ_FRDB01000257.1 GCF_900143145.1 Candidatus Sodalis sp. SoCistrobi | reverse complement strand
TGCTCATGCTGAGTTTCCAGCACTAGATTAACTGCCCGTTCACGGACTTCCGGAGAGTAACGTTTGGTCGTTGTCATAGAGACCTCCACTTTTAAAGTATAGACTCTAATTTATCCGGGGTGATTCAGTTTATCACCGAATCGCCGCGCTGGCTGATTTCCATCAACCGCCGCGAGGAAGCGCGCCGTATTTTGATTAATCTGCGCGGTACCGACAAGGTGGAAAAAGAGCTGCGCATCACCGAACGGCTGAATGAAAAAAAACAGCACGAGGTCAGCTGGCGGGAATTATGGCGCGGTCCCGCGCGGCACATCATGATAACCGGTGCGCTGGTCGCTTTTTTGTGCAACGCCTGCGGCATTAATCTGGTTATCTACTTTGCGCCGCAGATCTTGCAGTCCAGCGGTTTCGATACCAACACCGCCTGGTTAGGCACCCTGGGCCTCGGCGCAACCAATGTGGTGTTTACCCTGGTGGGTATGCTAATGGTGGATAAAATCGGCCGCCGGCCGCTGCTTATTGGCGGCGCAATTGGGCTGACGCTTTGCATGATCCTGCTGGCATCCACCTTTACCTTCGCGCCCTTCGCCGGCAGCGACTGGCTGGCGCTGACCGCGCTGACCGGTTACATCATCATGTATGCCATCAGCCCGGGCGTAATCTGTTTCCTGATCATTTCCGAAATAGCGCCGCTGCGCGCGCGCGCCAAAGTAACCAGCCTATCAATCTTCATTAACTTCACCGCCAATCTGATGGTCGCGCTGCTCTCATTGCCCATGCTCGCCCGGTTGGGCGCCGCTTCAACCTTTTGGATCTTTGCCGTCATCTGCGCCAGCCTTGTCTGGTTCAGTTTTCATGTGCCGGAAACCCGTGGCAAAAGTCTGGAAGATGTGGAGCTGTATTTCCGGCAACGTTACCGTGAACGGCAACGTCAGATGAGCGCCAGAACCGCGGGAAGCGGATTGTCTCCTGTCCACCGGGCGCAGGCGGCGAGGCAAAACGGCAGGCCCATTGAGGGTACGGAGCGGCCAATGACCGGCGTGGGCGGCTGGGGCAGGCGTCGGTAACAACTACGGCACGTTTGGCTGAAGTTTAGCCTCAATGTGAGACAGTAATGTCTCTCACCTTCTTTCTTCTTTGATTATTTATTCTCCGGTTGGGCATGTTATGCCCAATTTTTTTCCGCAGCAGCGTCCGCTCCTGGCAGGATGGGTTTAAGGGCACTTATGTATCCGTGAAGGGATGCCGGGGCAGAGTTTCCCCTCTTCATGAGGATGAAGGAAGGGCCAGCAACAGGATGCGGGCAAAGGCGTCGCCCGAACGCGTTAGGGAACCAATTACCGTGCGGAACCGGCACACCGGCCCCGCAGAACATTAACGTCCCGAGGACGGCACCGCCGGTAAAGCGAGCGCAGACGCGTTATTTCGCCGCATCTTGCTGCGCGTAAATGAGCAGCGCGTGGCGAATCATATTCAGCTTGGAGCGATTCGTCTGCTGACACAGTTTTTCCAGCGTCTCATACTCATATTGATTAAAAGGCACCCGAATCGCTTTATAGTCCCGCGGCGCTTCTTTATCTACCTGGCGCTCCGCCGTTCTTACGCCGTCCGCCGCCGCGGCGAACTCTTCAATGCGCCGCTCCACGTCCTGTGAAGGGGTAACGATCTCTCTGCGTTTAACCATTAGATAAGCTCCTGTACCAGGCATTGTAACTCAGCTTTCGCTTTCGAGTTGTTCATTTCCACGACGCCTTTACCTTCCGACATGCCGTCACGGTAGATTTTGCGATCGCGAATAACCGTCGACAGCAGCTTAAGTTGCGGGTAATCACGCAGATAGGCGCGGGCTTCGGCGGTTTCATTAATGACAGGATTGGTGGGCGCCATGGTCAACATCGCCACCGCCCGCAGCGCCGGATTAATATCCTGCGCTTCGGTAATAATCTCATTCATGCGCGGCAGCGTGTCCAAATCCGGCTGCGACGGGCGAAACGGCACCAGGATAATATCCGCCGCCGTCATGCCGGTACGCGCCTCACGGCTGTCGCGACCGGCGGTATCGACCACCACATAGTCATAGCGCGCCTTCAGATCCAGCAGCGTTTCGCGAATATTATCGAACTTCTGGATACTGTGGATGGTATTGAGTTCGCCGGCGTTGTTTCGGTCGCTAATCCAGTTAGACGACGTTCCCTGCCGATCGGCATCGACAAGTACCACGTCCTTCCCCTGTCTGACCAGTTCGCTGGCAATATTGACGCACGTGGTGGATTTACCGCAGCCGCCTTTTTGGCTGCCGATAAGAATGATCATACTACCGCCTTACAATTCCGGTGCTTAAGCGGTACCAATAAAACACTAAATTTGTCGTATAATCAACTGGCTTGCAGCACAAGCCCCTTTTTTCGCTAAAAAAAGGCGCCTGCGGCGGCGCCCTCCTCGTTCAAATGGCGTAAACCGGCTTCGCCGTCGTCGTCATCGCGACGACTGGCCATCGCCAAAACTCGCGTCTGACGCCACAGCGCGAGCCGCTCCGGGCGAGTCCGCCTGAAGCCGGCATGCGCGATAGGTGCTAGCGGCATTAGCCGCCATGAGTCATTGCAAAATGCAACAATCGGCGGCATAAGTGTAAGCAATGCGAAAAGATCCCCTCCGTTAAGAGTTTTCATATTTCTCCTCACCCGCCGTTGCTCTATGTTCTTTTTTCGTCATTGCCGTCCCGGTAGGGGCGAACATTAATCCGATCAATCCGTGATAGGCGGTACTATGAAAAAAATGAACATCATGCTTTTTTCGGGCGCGTTGCTGACACTGGCCTGCGCTCCGACATTCGCTCAAGGCGAACAGCCCAACGGCGGCGCGGGCAATGGTCAACAACAGGCAAAGCTTCCCCAGCCGCACGCCGGCGGGCAGCAACAAGGGGGACAGCCCGGTGGAGCGCCGCAAAACGGTGGCAAAAATCAGAACGCCCATGCCACCAACAAGGCGCACCAAGGTCAACCGCAAGGGCAACGAAAAGCAGACCACGCTTTTCGTCAGGGCCATGCCTTACCCCACCAATATCGCGCCAAGCAATATTACGTCGACGATGGGCGCGCGCGCGGACTGAAAGCGCCGCCGAGCGGTCATCGCTGGGTACGGGTGAATAATGACTACCTGTTGATTGCAATCACCACCGGCGTGATTACTTCCATTATCACGCATCCCTAAGACAGTGTCCGCCGGCGGTGGCGCATTAAGGGGAGACTAGCCGGAATGGTGACTTATTTAGCGGACTCCTATTGCGCCTATGTGACCGGCGTGACTCTGGTTATCGACGGCGGCTTGCTGTTGCTATGGAATTATCCCAAGCCGTAAGCAGAAATAACGCTGTCGCGGCTCAGCCAACCCTGGCGGTTGTGGATTAATCGGGATAAGCGGCATTGGGGGTCATCGAGCACTGCTCGGCTGCGAAGTGGTGAAAGGGGATGCTTTAGCAGATAAGAGACCGTTTTCGCCGGCGAAGCTTTAACCAGCGTGCAGCACTTTTGCTGCGGGAGTGAAAGTGAAGCGTTAGGGCATGTGTCACTGCTTTATTCGTGAGGCTGTAAAATAATCTGTGTAAATGGCATTTTTAGCAAAACCTTTAAAGGACTACAAAATGCCTATCAGCAACGATCTTATTGACCAATTGCTCCAGGATTGCCACTCCCCTCAGGACCTGTTG
>NZ_FRDB01000346.1 GCF_900143145.1 Candidatus Sodalis sp. SoCistrobi | reverse complement strand
ATATGCTGTTTAACCAGCGTCTGATATCGGCGGGTAAGGCGAGAGTCAATCCCGCCAACAGATAGGTTGAAATCATTCTGCAAAGTAATAACAGGTATCACGATAAATGTGTAGATACCTATGCTTCCAGCGCCTCCAGTTTTTTGAGCGCCGACGGGTAGTCCTTGGCGCTTTTAAGGATAATGCCGATAAAGCAGAAGACGTCATAGCCCAACTGTTTCGGGCTGACATCCACCCGCGCCCCGGTGATGATGCCCGCCTGTTTCATTTTTTCCACCCGCACATGCACGGTGCCGGGACTGACGTTAAGCTGCTTGGCCAGCTCGGCGTAGGCGGTGCGCGCGTTGGCCATCAGCGCCTGCAAAATAGCGCGATCGAGGGCGTCGAGCTGATAAGTTTCCGCCATGGTGATGTCCTCTGTGGCGATCCCGGCGGCAGTTCCATTGCTCGCTCGCGGGATCACGCTTAACGGCGCCAGCGGCGCATAAGCCGCTGTTTCAGTCCGGTGTCGAAGCGCCAGATGTGATCGAAGATCTTCATAATACCGGGTTTTCCCATCGACGATAGCGCAACGGCATGAAAGCGTTGCAGGCGTTGGCGCTGCTGCTCGCGTATGCGCAGTTGGACCGTTTCTGGCAGGCGCTGGGCAATAAAATCGGAAATGACCACCGCATCCGCATCTTGCCACGCCGGGTCGGCGAGCTTTTCGCTCAGCGCCGTAAGACAGGCGGCCAGATCGGTGCCGCCGCGAAAGCGCTGGCCGAGGAAGCGGATAGCGTGCTCCAAGCCGCCGTCGGCGGTAAGTTCGTAATCCACCTGACCCGTTGAGAATAAGCTGATAAAGCAGCGTCGGTTATCGGCCAGGGCGATCCGCATCAGCGCCAAACAGAACCCCTTGGCGCAGGCTTCGTTGAAGCCGCCCATTGAACCGGAGGTATCCACGCAGACAATCATCGGCCCACGGGGCTGCTCGTCGTGCTGCTGGCTGCTGGCCGGCTGCACGATGCGCCTGGTCTGCAAGGCATCACCGTGCAAACGGTAGGTCAGCAGCCGTTTCTCCAGCAAACGGCGGTAAAACTCGTATTCCAGCTCGTCGATACCGAGAACGGCCAGCTCCCCGGGCAGTAGCCGCAGCAGATCGTCGCTCTGGTGGATGCCGCTAATTTCTTCTGGTTGTACCGCCGGTTACCGTACCCGCTTTATTACCTCGCGCTGCAGCTGGTGTGGCGCGGCGACAAAGTGCGCCTCGCGGCTGCGACCCAACTGCTCGGCCAACTGCTGCAGCTCCGGTTGCTGATGCAGAAATTCACCGTAATGCACCAGCAAGCGATAGTCACCTTGCTCTACCTGCCCGGCAGTCATATCCCATAACCGCCCGGCGGCGTGTTGATTCTCCGCCAGCAACGGCGCCAGCGCGCCGCTCATTGCCAGTTGCCGCTGTAGCTCGTCAAGCAGACTCTCCCGCTCCTTCTCCAGCAACTGATGCTGCAGCGTTGTGGCCTGCAGCGTCAAACTGATGCGCCAACGCTGTAAAAATAAGGTTTGGAACGCGCTATCGGGACGCGCAGCTTCACTTGATGCGGCCTGATAAAGTCTTTGCGCTTCGGCATGAAAAGGCGATGTCAGGCTGGCGAGACGCGTCAGGGTTTCCGGCAGTTGGGCGTGAAAAACGTGAATCACCCCGGATAAATTAGAGTCTATACTTTAAAAGTGGAGGTCTCTATGACAACGACCAAACGTTACTCTCCGGAAGTCCGTGAACGGGCAGTTAATCTAGTGCTGGAAACTCAGCATGAGCA
>NZ_FRDB01000260.1 GCF_900143145.1 Candidatus Sodalis sp. SoCistrobi | reverse complement strand
CGCTCCGTACCCGCATTAAACGACTGGCGCGTAAAACGATTTGCTTCTCGCGCTCTGTCGAGATCCACGAAAAAGTCATCGGAGCCTTCATCGAAAAACACATGTTCTACTAATTGGAGTCATTACCTCCGATAACGCTGGCAGATAATAGCGCCATCGCGCAGGTGATCCGCCGGGTTTCCGCCGAGTTCGGCCTGACGGCAGATAAAAGGCTATACCGTCTCCGATCCTAATCTCGATCGCCTCTATGAGCTCTACAGCAAACCTCGCAGCGCCTATTGGGTTATCGAATTGCGGGGAAAACTGGCAGGCGGGGGCGGCGTCGCCCCGTTAAGCGGCGGCAATGAGGCAATCTGCGAACTGCAAAAGATGTATTTTCTGCCCGAACTGCGCGGGCGAGGCGTGGCGTGGGAGCTGGCACAACGCGCGCTGACCTTTGCCCGTGAGCAGGGTTTCCGCCAATGCTATCTGGAAACCACCGCCACGCTGGATCGCGCTATCGCGCTGTATGAAAAGCTGGGCTTTTGCCATATCCCTGGCCCGATGGGCAATACCGGCCATGTTGACTGCGAAGTCACCATGTTGAAAACCTTATAACCCTCTGCGGTGAACGCGAATAGCGCCGGCAACGGTCCTATTCGCGTCCTCTTTCGGCCGACCGCTGCGGTCAGCGGCGGGGGCAATTAATGGCGGGTGGCGGGCACCTCGTCGCTGTCCGCCGGGCCGTCTTCGTCATCTTGATCAAACTCGTCGCCTTCTTCCTCTTCGCCGTCGGGATCTTCAAAGTAGGTGCCCCAGCCGTCGTAATTCACCCCCAGGCGCTGCGCCAGGGTGAACAACTGCTCCACCTGCGCATCGATAAGCTCCGCCTGCAGCGCGATTTCACTCACCGCATCGCAGCACATCAGTTTTTCGCCGCCTTCAACTTCAAGCTCTTCGGCATCGGTAACTTCATAACCCAGTTTGAAGGCCTCTACCGCCACCTTCTCCAGGGTGTCAAAATCGTCGGCGGAGAGATGATGTTCGATAGTGTAAAGCGCCTCGGGATCGCTGCCGTCTTCCAGCAGCTCGTCAATAATCAGACGCGTCTCTTCGCTTTGCTCGTCAAGAAATGAATGTGCCATGCCCCTGTCCTCAATACGTCGGCCTGTAGGACGGCTATTTTCACACAGCGGCGGGTGCGGCTCCAGCTTAATGGTAAAAGATTTGCCGCCAGCACTTGAAATTGAATATTCATACATATAAAGTGAATTTTAATTCAATCAGTTTGACAGAGTATTGATGGAGAAATGGATGATAAATCAGTTGTTTCAACGCAATTTCCTGAGGTTGATGGATTTTACCTCTGCCGAAATTAATCAACTGCTGGCGCTGGCCGCCGACCTCAAGCGCCAGAAGCGCGCCGGCAGCGAGACGCCGCGGCTGGCCGGTAAAAATATTGCGCTCATCTTCGAAAAAGATTCGACCCGCACCCGCTGCTCTTTCGAAGTTGCCGCTTTTGATCAGGGCGCCCGCGTGACCTATTTGGGGCCGAGCGGCAGCCAGATTGGCCTTAAAGAGTCCATTAAAGATACCGCCCGGGTGCTGGGCCGCATGTATGACGGCATTCAATACCGCGGTTACGGACAGGGGATCGTCGAGACGCTGGCACGCTACGCCGGCGTGCCGGTTTGGAATGGGCTGACAACCGAGTTCCATCCGACCCAGCTACTGGCCGATCTGCTGACCATGCAGGAATGTCTACCGGAAACAAGCTTTCAGCAAATGAAGTTGGCCTACGTCGGCGATGCGCGCAATAACATGGGCAATACCCTGCTGGAAGCGGCGGCACTGACCGGCCTCGATCTGCGGCTGGTCGCCCCCAGCGCCTGTTGGCCCGATCAGGAGCTGGTGACCGTCTGCCGCCGTTTGGCGCAGCAAAACGGCGGCGACATCACCCTGACCGAGGATATTGCCGCCGGCGTGAAGGCGGTGGACTTTATTTATACCGACGTGTGGGTATCCATGGGCGAGGACAAAGGGGTATGGCAGGAACGAATCGCGCTGCTGCGCGCCTACCAGGTCAATATGGCCCTGTTGCGTCAGACCGACAATCAACAGGTAAAATTCCTGCACTGCCTGCCCGCATTTCATGACGATCAGACCACGCTCGGCAAGCAGATGGCGGCGCAATACGGCCTGTCTGGCGGCATGGAAGTGACCGATGAGGTGTTTGAATCCCCCCATAGCGTGGTCTTCGATCAGGCGGAAAACCGCCTGCATACCATTAAAGCGGTGATGGTGGCGACGCTCGCACCACCGTCAGCCGGGTAACCTACACGCATCGCTGGCGGCGATCGATGGCCGCCGTCAGTGGACTCTCGTCCGCCGCCTGCGCCGCCGAGGCTAAGCGTGTTATCAGGCCAGGGTTTCAATAGCGGACGTTAATGCAGCGTGCGGCTCAGACCACCCGCGCCGCATCAATCTTCACCACCGCCTTACGGATATTCGCCGGCTCGCCCACCGCGCACAGCGGCGTATGCACTTCACCCGGGAAATACACGACGAAATCCCCCGCCTGTAGCACCACCTGTTTTTCCTGCTGGCCCGCTGTCAAAAACGCAATATCTTTTTCCACCAGCTTGTCAGTATCCGGTTTACCCGCCGGCAGCGTGCTATAGCACTGCGCTTCGGTACCGTGCAGCAAAATCTGGATATCAAGATATTTGGCATGGTATTCGGCGCGGCGCGCCTGCCGCGGCTCCGTCACATCGTTGGAAACGATGACAAAGACTTCATTACCCTCGATATCATGTTTCCCCGCCGGGGTCTCATCGTTGATGTGGCTTTGGACGTATTCGATGGCGGCGCGCAGTTTGGCAGGCAGATACGGAATGAATTCGAGATGATTGACGTTACCGGTGATCATGATATTTCCCTGAAAATGAAAAGTCGTTTTAGTGTAAAGCAAAAAACGTGTAAACGTGTAAAAGGTGAGCGCAATTCGTCAGTTATTTTACCCCGGCGGCAAAACGGCCCCTGCAGCGCCAATGGACATTATTTAGGCTTGAAGTAGAAATTCACCGGCGTATAATGCCGGGCAATTTGCCGGGAGGAACCATGCACAGCATCAGCACGTTGGCCTATATTCAACTGCATACGTTTCACGCTGGCGGCCAGTCGCCGCGGCTGCTCCCGTTATATTCTGTTATTATCGCCCCTTAATGCATAGGTATCTACACATCAGGGAGGAAGGAAAGATGGTCAATCCCCTTTATCAAAAGCATATCATTTCCATTAACGACCTGAGCCGCGAGGAGCTGGAGATGGTTTTAACCACCGCCGCAGCGCTCAAGGCCCGGCCGCAGCCGGAATTACTCAAACACAAGGTTATTGCCAGTTGTTTTTTTGAGGCATCGACCCGGACCCGCCTGTCGTTTGAAACCGCCATTCACCGTCTGGGGGCCTCGGTGGTGGGCTTTCCCGATGCCGACAATACGTCGTTGGGCAAAAAAGGCGAGACGCTGGCCGATACCATCTCGGTGATAAGCACTGAATCACCCCGGATAAATTAGAGTCTATACTTTAAAAGTGGAGGTCTCTATGACAACGACCAAACGTTACTCTCCGGAAGTCCGTGAACGGGCAGTTAATCTAGTGCTGGAAACTCAGCATGAGCA
>NZ_FRDB01000265.1 GCF_900143145.1 Candidatus Sodalis sp. SoCistrobi | reverse complement strand
TGCTCATGCTGAGTTTCCAGCACTAGATTAACTGCCCGTTCACGGACTTCCGGAGAGTAACGTTTGGTCGTTGTCATAGAGACCTCCACTTTTAAAGTATAGACTCTAATTTATCCGGGGTGATTCAGATAGATAGATCGCCAAGGACCCGCGTTGAGGCAAAACCCGGATATTGACTCAGGCAGTACAGGTAACCGGCAATGAACACTACGATCGTCATTACCAATGGCAAGTTTCTTTTCAGCATCAGCGGCGCCTCCAGAGCTTCGACAGCGCTATCCGTGGCGACTGCACCATCAGGACCAGCAGCACCACAATCGCTTTCACTACCAGGTTGAATTCGGGCTGGAAGCCGGAAAGCAAGATACCGGTGTTCATGCCCTGAAGAATGAGCGCTCCTACTACCGATAACAGCAAATGGAAACGGCCGCCCAAAAGCGAGCCGCCACCGATGACCACCGCCAAAATGGCGTCCAGCTCCAGCCACAGACCGGCATTATTGGCATCTGCCCCCTGAATATCGGCGGTAATAATAATACCGGCAACGGCGGCGCACAGCCCGCACAGCATATACACCACCATCAGCACCAGACGCGTGTTGACCCCGGCGTTATGCGCCGAACGGATGTTGATGCCGGCCGCCTCGATAAAGAGCCCGAGCGCGGTTTTACGGGTCAGCCCCCATAACAGCAGCAGCATCGCGACGGCGATGATCACCGGAACCGGTAACCATAACAACGCCCCGTGGCCGATCTCGCCAAACGCCGCATTATCGAAAGTGACAATCTGGCCTTCGGTAATCAGCTGCGCCACCCCGCGGCCGGCAACCATGAGAATCAGCGTGGCAACAATCGGTTGCATCCCCAGCACGGCGATAAGAAAACCGTTCCACAACCCACATATAACCCCGGCGGCCAATGCCGCGCCCAGCGCCACCGGTAGCGCGACATTATGGTCAATAAGCGTCGCCGCTACCGCCCCGGCGATCGCCATCACCGCGCCGACGGAAAGATCGATACCGCCCGTGGCAATAACCAGCGTCATGCCCAGTGCTAACAGTGCCACCGGCGCGCCGCGGTTGATGATGTCAATCAGGCTGCCGAACAGCCTGCCGTCCTGAATATGCAGCGAGAAAAAATGCGGCGAGACCAAACCGTCGATAAGCACGATGGCCAGTAGCGCCAGACATTGTGTGCTGCCTGCGGGCATGCTCCAGCGTACCCGCCGCGCGCCGGCCTCTGTGGATAAAGGTTTACTGCTCAAGGGCGGCCTCCTCGGGTTGCGCGGCGATAGCCTGCATAATGCCGGCGACCGAAATCTGTTGGCACTCCAGCTCGGCCACGTGCCGCCGGTCGCGTAATACAATGATGCGATCGGCATAGCCGGCCATTTCTTCCAACTCCGACGAGATTACCAGCAGCGCCATGCCGTCGGCGCACAGCGCCTCGATCGCCCGGATGATATCCGCATGGGCGCTGAGATCGATACCGCGGGTGGGCTCATCCAAAATCAAAAAGCGCGGTTGTGTAGCCAACCAGCGTGACAGTAATACTTTCTGCTGATTGCCGCCGGAGAGATACTGAATCTCCTGTTCCGGGCCGGGGGTGCGGATACTCAACAGGCGGATAAAGGACTCGCTGATGCGCAATTGCTCCCGCAGCGGTAACGGCCGGAACCAGCCGCGCTGCGCCTGTAGCGCCAGAATGATGTTTTCACGCACCGTGGCGGAACCGATAATACCCTCGTTTTTCCGGTCTTCCGGGCAATAGCCGAAACCAAGATGGGCGGCGCGGCGCGGGTTCGTGAGATGAATACGTTTGCCGGCCAGGCGGGCTTCGCCGCTGTCCGCAGGTTTAATACCGAACAGCAGCTGCGCGGTCTCGGTACGGCCGGATCCCAGCAACCCGGCCAGGCCGACGATTTCGCCGGGCCGCACCTGCAAATCAAAGGGCTCCACCGTGCCGCGCCGACCGTATTGATGGAAAGCCACCAGGGGATCCGCGCGGCTCACCGGCCGGTCGGATCGTTTTAAGTCAGCCTCATTGAACATTTTACCCAACATCATTTGCACCAGTTCCAACCGTGGCAACGTGGCGGCGTCGCGGGTGCCGACCAGTTGACCGTTGCGCAACACGGTGATGCGATCGCTGATTTGATAAACCTGATCGAGGAAATTCGTGACGAAGATCATCCCGACGCCTTCGTCGCGCAACTGACGTAATATAGTAAGCAACATCGCGACTTCATTCGCATCCAGGCTGGCGGTAGGCTCGTCAAGGATCAATACCCGTGCGGAAAGATCGACCGCCCGGGCGATAGCCACGATTTGCTGTATCGCGATGGAGTAATTAGCCAAGGGCTGGCTGACATCCACCGCCAAGCCGTATTGGGCCAAAATCTGCCGGGCGCGAGCGTTCATTTTCCGATGCGAAACCAGGCCGAAGGAGACAGGCTCACGGCCGATAAACAGATTGGCCGCCACCGACAGATTCGGTAGCAGGTTGACTTCCTGATAGACGGTCCCGATCCCCATGACTTGCGCGTCGGCGGTATCTTTGGGATCCACCACCCGGCCAGCAAGACGGATCTCGCCAGCCGAGCGCCGATATACACCGGTCAGCGCTTTTATCAGCGTTGATTTACCCGCGCCATTTTCTCCCAACAGTGCAACCACTTCGCCACTATGCAGGGTAAAGTCCACTTGCTGGAGGGCTTTTACGCCGGGAAATTCCACGCTGACGCCTTTAAGCTCCAATAGCGGTGCGGATGCCATGCCTGTTTCCCCCGTCACTAATACACCAGCCGCTACCCTGGCAGGCGGCGAAGTGGTCACCGTTGTTAGTAACCCATGCTCTGCTTGGCGTCATATTCTTGCTTGGCGGTATCCGGCAGCAACAACCGTGAGTCGGTCTGGATAAACTTCGGCGGCGCTTTACCGTCTTTCTTCATCGCCAGCAGCGCATCGAAAGCCGGGCCTGCCATGTTCGGCGTCAACTCGACCGTGGCATTGGCTTCGCCGTTCATCATGGCTTTGAATATATCTGGAACGCCATAGATAGAGATCACTTTGATTTGCGAACCCGGTTTCAGACCCGCCTCTTTAATCGCCTGGATAGCGCCGATGGCCATATTGAATCACCCCGGATAAATTAGAGTCTATACTTTAAAAGTGGAGGTCTCTATGACAACGACCAAACGTTACTCTCCGGAAGTCCGTGAACGGGCAGTTATATCTAGTGCTGGAAACTCAGCATGAGCATGCTTCGCAGTGGAAAGCGATCCAGTCCATTGCACCAAAAATTGGCTGCATACCCGAGACGCTGCGTCTGTGGATCAAGCAACATGAACAGCGGCTGGCGGTGAAAAACAGTCTCAACGCGGATGAACGTCAGCGGCTTAAGGAGCTGGAGCGCGAGAACCGTGAGCTTCGCCGCAGCAACGATATTCTACGACAGGCGTCAGCATATTTTGCCCAGGCGGAGCTCGACCGCCACTGCAAGAAATAGCGTCGTTAACGGTGCCGCTGATAGAACAGCATGGGGTCGAG
>NZ_FRDB01000269.1 GCF_900143145.1 Candidatus Sodalis sp. SoCistrobi | reverse complement strand
GTACAAAACGGAGGTTATCCACCGCGGGAGCTGGAAAAACCGGACGGAAGTGGAGTTGGCCACGCTGGACTGGGTGGACTGGGTGGACTGGGTGGACTGGGTGGACTGGGTGGACTGGGTGGACTGGGTGGACTGGGTGGACTGGGTGGACTGGTACAACAACAGAAGGCTGCTCGGGCGGCTGGGTTACATCCCTCCTACTGAAGCCGAAATGAACTATTACGCTTTGCAATTAGCATCAGAGGAAGCGGCGTAGTATTGCCAAAATTACTCTCTAATAAACTCGGGGTTATTCAATATGCGCCTGTGGGTCACCCACAGTCAGTTTATTGTGGAACATATTAACGCCATGACCACGCTGGCGCGCGATCACTATATGCTGCCCGCTACGCTGGCGGCCGATTATCTGGCCTCCTGCGAGGTGGCGCTGCAAAGCTGTCAGCAACGGCTGGAATATGACGGCCCGAGCACCGAAAACCCGGGAATTTTCAACACCGACGGCCCCCAGGATCAGGCGGTGACGCTAATGGAACGCCATTTGCGGCGCATTTTATTCCATCTGGGCGTGATGCACACTATTTCGTCGGTGGCCTGGCCGCAGCGGCCGCAGCACGGGCTTTGGCTTGCGCGACACGCCGCCGGACTAGAGCCGTGACAGGAGAAGCCTTCGACGGCAGTATTGCCGGTAACGCGCCGACAAGCCTGCCGTCCGCCCGTCAAGCCGAGCGGGTGACCTGCGCTACGGCTTTCTCAAAGCGCGCCAGCCCCTCGGCGATATCATCAAACTCCACCACCAACGAGGGGGCAAAGCGAATCACATCGGGGCCGGCGTTGAGGATCATGACCCCTTCCAGCGCGGCGGCATGCAGGAAATCCCGTGCCCGTCCCTGATAGCCCGGCGCCAGCTCCGCGCCCAATAGCAGCCCCATGCCGCGCACTTGGGTGAAAACATGATGCTTGGCGTTAATGTCATGCAAAGCCTCAATGAAACGCGCATGACGCTCATTGATACCGGCCAACACCTCAGGGGAGTTAATGACGTCCAGTGCGGCTTCCGCCACCGCACAGGCCAGCGGGTTACCGCCGTAAGTCGTGCCGTGGGTGCCGACCGCCATGACTGAAGCAATGTCTTCGGTGGTCAACATTGCGCTAATGGGGAACCCGCCGCCCAACGCTTTGGCGGTGGTCAGAATATCCGGCTGCACGCCGTAATGCATATAGGTGAACAATTTGCCGCTGCGGCCCATGCCGCATTGCACTTCATCCATCACCAGCAGCGCCTGATGCTTATCGCATAATTCCCGCACGCCCTGCAAAAACGCCGGCGTTGCCGGGGTAATGCCCCCTTCCCCCTGTATCGGCTCAAGCACGATAGCGCAGGTGTGATCGTCAATGACGGCTTTCACCGCGTCGAGATCGTTAAACGGCACATGGACGATATCCGCCGGTTTCGGCCCAAACCCGTCCGAATACTTGGGCTGTCCTCCCACCGACACGGTAAACAGCGTGCGGCCATGGAAGGCATTATGAAACGCAATGATTTTGGTCTTATACGGACTGTGGCGGGTAATGGCGTAATGGCGCGCCAGCTTGAACGCCGCCTCGTTCGCCTCGCCGCCGGAATTAGCGAAAAACACGCGGTCGGCAAAGGTGGCATCAATGAGCTTACGCGCCAGACGCAGCGCTGGTTCGTTCGTAAAAACGTTGCTGGTATGCCATAACGTTTCCCCCTGGGTTTTCAACGCCGCCACCAGCGCCGGATGACAGTGCCCCAGCGCGGTGACCGCGATGCCGCCGGAGAAATCGACATATTCTTTGCCCTGCTGATCCCAAACCCGGCTGCCGGCGCCTTTCACCGGAATAAACTGTGCGGGTGCATAAACCGGCAAAATGACCTGATCGAACGTTTCCCGAGTGACTGCGGCATCGTCTGTTTTCATAAGGCATTTACTCTGTCTAAGATGTTGTAAGAAGTGAAATATAGTCATATAATATGAATAAAAAGTCACACTCAAGTCAAGCGCTATTGCCGTTAAAAACAAATAGACCGCCGTCAACGGTTGAGGAAATTCGCCAGAAAAGAATGACCTTGTTCACTCATGATGCTTTCAGGATGAAACTGTACACCTTCCAACGGCAAGGAACGATGGCGGATGGCCATAATTTCATCCTGCTCCCCTTCGCGCTGGCTCCAGGCGGTCACCGCCAGACAGGCCGGTACGCTGGCGGCATCGATGATTAGCGAGTGGTAACGTGTCACCGTCAGCGGCTGCGCCAGGCCGGCAAACACGCCTTGACCATCGTGACGGATTACGGAGGTTTTGCCGTGCATGACCCGGCGTGCGCGCACAATACGCGCGCCGAACGCCTGCCCGATAGCCTGATGCCCCAGACAGACCCCCAGGATCGGCAGTTTGCCGGCGAAATGGCGAATAGCGGCGAGGGAGATCCCCGCCTCGTCCGGGTTGCCCGGACCGGGAGAGATGACCAGTCGCGCCGGCGCCAGCCGCTCGATATCCGCAAGATCGAGACTGTCATGGCGACGCACCATCACCTGCGCCCCCAGTTCACAGAAATACTGATAAAGATTCCAGGTGAATGAGTCGTAATTATCGATTATCAGCAATCCGTTCATAGTCCTCCTTAAATGATAACCTCGTGCGCCTCTGCCGCCACGCCTCGCGCCCCGGCCAACGCCAAACTCCAATTAGCAGCGAGTGTAAGACAACGGCGGCGACGTGACTACGAACATTGCCGCAAATGTGCGGCAAGAAGAGCCCCTGGCAGGGTATCGCGTACAGTGGGGTCACCGAATATCGGCGGCTGAACCGCCCCGCGTTGCTGTTACCCGCCGGCGCTATACGCCGGCACAGGCTGAGATGCAACCCGCGATTGGACGTCGGGCAATACGGGGGGTTCAGGGGTTCAGGGGTTCAGGGGTTCAGGGGTTCAGGGGTTCAGGGGTTCAGGAGGATAGCGCACCAGCTGGCGGCGTGAATGCCGCGCGAGCGGCGGTGTCGCCGGGTGAGCCGGCCACCGGGTGGTCAGAAGGTCAACTCGGGGTGCAGATACCCCGCAGCCACCGATATCGCCAACAGCACCAGACGCCGCACGGCCGGTAAGACCGTTTTCAGTCCGGTTCGCTCACCGCCAGCCGGAATAATGCGGCCAGCGGCGCCGGATCGCCAAACGCCCCGGCCTCGTTGGCATTTAGCCAATCCTGCCGGTTGATGGGATGCCAGTGAATATCATAGCCGGCATGGATAATCAGCTGTTCAAAGAAAATCCGCTGCGCCCGTCCATTCCCCTCTCTAAAGGCATAGGTATCTACACATCAGGGAGGAGGCTTAAGAGCAACTCTCGCTAAATGAGTAAGTTCTTCCAGACTATATTCCGATAATAATTTTAGTGTATTCAACAAGATGGATAGGCCAGCGAGCAGA
>NZ_FRDB01000271.1 GCF_900143145.1 Candidatus Sodalis sp. SoCistrobi | reverse complement strand
TGCTCATGCTGAGTTTCCAGCACTAGATTAACTGCCCGTTCACGGACTTCCGGAGAGTAACGTTTGGTCGTTGTCATAGAGACCTCCACTTTTAAAGTATAGACTCTAATTTATCCGGGGTGATTCATTGCGAAGAAGTTGTCCGGGTCCCCATTGTCGCCGGTCCAGCCCATCATCACGGTCTGGTGTTCGCCGGCTTTGGCGCGTTTGAGATATTCGCCCCATTCGTAGGTCACGATGTTGGCCTTCACGCCTATTTTGGCCCAGTCGGCCTGGATCAGTTCGGCCATGCGGCGCGCGTTGGGGTTATAAGGGCGCTGTACCGGCATTGCCCACAAATCGATGGAGAAGCCGTCCGCCATACCCGCTTCTTTCAGCAGCTCTTTCGCCTTGGCGGGACCATAAGGATAATCCTGCACCGCGTCGTTGTAGCTCCACATCGTCGGCGGGATCAGGTTCTTGGCGGCCTGACCGGCACCCTGATAAACGGCGTCGATGATGGCTTTTTTATTCACCGCCAGGGTTAACGCCTGACGCACTTTGACATTATCCAGCGGTTTCTTCTCGACGTTATAGGCCAGATAGCCCACGTTCAACCCCGGCTGTTCCATCAAATTGATGGTGCTGTCCTGCTTCATGCGGGCGATATCGGCCGGATTGGGATACGGCATCACCTGGCATTCGTTTTTCTGCATTTTGGCATAGCGCACGGAGGCGTCGGGAGTAATCGAGAACACCAGACGATCGATTTTTGGCTTGGTGCCCCAGTAGCCGGGGAAGGCTTTATACAGAATGCGAGAATCTTTCTGATACTGCAGCAATTGGAACGGACCGGTGCCGATCGGATTCAAATCCAGCTTCTCGGGGGTGCCGGCTTTCATCATCTTATCGGCATACTCCGCCGACAGGATGGAGGCGAAGTCCATGGCCAGGTCGGCGACAAACGGCGCTTCCTCGCGGGTCAGCGTGAAGCGGACGGTGTAGTCGTCGACCTTCTCGATATTGGCGATCAGATCACCCATACCCATGCCGTCAAAGTACTCGTAGCTGCCGCCGGAGACTTTGTGGTAAGGCGCATTGGTGTCTTTTTGGCGGGTGAAGGAGAAGATGACATCGTCGGCGTTGAAATCACGGCTAGGTTTGAAATCTTTGCTGTCTTGCCACTTGACGCCGTGGCGCAAATGGAAGGTATAGACCTTGCCGTCGTCGCTCACATCCCATTTTTCCGCCAGGCTGGGAGTGACTTCCGTCGTGCCGAGCTTGAACTCAACCAGGCGGTTGTAAATTGGCACCGAACTGGCATCGAAGGTGGTCCCGGAGGTGAACAGCTGCGGGTTGAACCCTTCCGGTGACCCCTCGGAACAATACACCAAATTTTTCGCTTGCACACTGGCCGCCACGGCTAACGCCGCCAGGCTGATACCGACTTTGAGAATCCCTGATTTCGTCAAGGAAATTGTCATTATTCTGCTCCAATATGTGATGTTGTGTGTTGCACGGCCAGACACTGTTTTTTTATGGGACTGCGGTCTGTGCAGTATGCCCTGCGGCATTAATAGGAAATGGAAGGAGACAAACCGGATTGCCGTTGGAAAAGCATTAACCGGCGGGTTGAATGCGCAAAAACATTCAAACAATCCTTTGCCTCCCTGACTTCCGAGGCTCCCAATTTGGTAACAGTTTGCCAAGACGTCAATATAACCCGTGGGGATTTACATGTTTTTCGAGAGGCGGCAAACGAACATAAAAGTGAGGTGCTAGAGCCTAAATTAAGCACAATCGGCAGGCGAGAAAAGACTACAGTGCATCTTTACACTGTTTAACAAGATTTTAATGGTAGGTTATACTGCAAAAATTCTAAAAAACTTTCTTTCCGAATGGCGAATATATGAACGGTAATGTGGCATTTTCGCCCGTTGTGCAGGGTAAAATGCTGCCAGACCTCAGGGCGGATAACCGTTTCAACGCACGTTTAGCGCTTTTCACCTTACGCTATATGCCATGTAAAAAACAGTGATGCACCCCCCCGTGGTCCTTATTCAGATTAACCCTAGTCAGGGGTTCTCCTGCAGCCGCGCGCGCAACCGTTTTATCGCCAGGCTGTGCAGCTGGCTTACCCTGGATTCGCCCACGCCCAAAACTTCACCGATTTCCTTAAGGTTCAGCTCTTGCTGGTAGTAAAGGTTAAGCAACAGCTGTTCGCGTTCAGGGAGGCGGCTTATTTCGTCCTTCACCCGCTTGCGCAGGCCGCCGGCCATCAACAACTTAAAGGGATCTTGGCCCGTGTCGGCGGGGAGCGCCGGGCCGGTGCCCTGTGCTTCTTGCGCCATAAGTTCATCCAGCGAGAACAACTGGCTGCAGTTGGTTTCATGCAACATGGTCTGATACGACGCCAGCGGCACGCCGAGTTCGTCGGCGATTTGCTGCTCGCTGGCGCTGGCGCCCAGCCGCTGCTCCAGCCGCTGAATGGCCGCCGCAATTTCGCGCGCATTACGCCGCACGCTGCGCGGCACCCAATCCCGTTCGCGCAATTCGTCCAGCATGCCCCAGCGGATGCGCGAGCGGGCGTAAGTGGTGAAGCTGGCGCCCTGCGCGGCATCGAAGCTGTCGATGGCCGCCAGCAAACCTATCATGCCCGCCTGAATGAGATCTTCAAGCTCTACGCTCGCCGGCAGGCGGACCTGCAGTCGCAGCGCCTCGTGGCGGATGATGGGCGCGTACTGCTGCCACAGGCCGCGATCGTCGGCCAGCCTTCCCTGATGATTGTATATGACGTCCACAATGTCCTCGCGCGGGCCGGTCGGTGAAATGTCATTATCAGGCGCGCGACGGCGGATAAAGGCGGCAAAATAGGGTGAAAATGCGGTTATTTGTCGTAAATAGACGTAAAAAACCCCGGCAAGCCGGGGTTGGCACAAACAGAGGATGTAACGATTAGCTCAGCAGCTTCAGGATACCCTGCGGTACCGCATTGGCCTGCGCCAGAACCGCAGTACCCGCCTGCTGCAGGATGTTGGCGCGGTTCATGTTAGAGACTTCGGTGGCGAAGTCCGCATCCTCGATATTCGAGCGCGACTGGCTCAGGTTAGCCACGGTGGTGCTCAAGCTGTTGATAACCGAACCCAGGCGGTTCTGGGTCGCGCCCAGGGCGCCACGGGCGTTATCGACGATGGCAATGGCTTTGTCGATGGTTTTCAAAGGATCGGCCGTGGCGGGGATATCTTCGCCTTCAGAAGGTATTTGTGTACCTTTAGAAACTTCTCCAGATTTCACATTGAATCACCCCGGATAAATTAGAGTCTATACTTTAAAAGTGGAGGTCTCTATGACAACGACCAAACGTTACTCTCCGGAAGTCCGTGAACGGGCAGTTAATCTAGTGCTGGAAACTCAGCATGAGCA
>NZ_FRDB01000273.1 GCF_900143145.1 Candidatus Sodalis sp. SoCistrobi | reverse complement strand
TGCTCATGCTGAGTTTCCAGCACTAGATTAACTGCCCGTTCACGGACTTCCGGAGAGTAACGTTTGGTCGTTGTCATAGAGACCTCCACTTTTAAAGTATAGACTCTAATTTATCCGGGGTGATTCACCTGTAACCGCCGCACCCGCCCGTCTAAGATCGTCGCACTCGCCCGCCTATGAACGCCGCACTTGCCCGCCTGAGATGGCCACACCCGTCTATGATCGAAGCACACACCCTGCCGTGACCGGCATTTCAGTGCTGGCGCATTCGCCAGGCCTTGAGGTCAACATCAGCCTGCTGGCGGTGTCAGGCGGCGCTCAGCGCGCCATAGCGACCGAGACGCACGGTGGGCTTGGTTTGGGCCAAGGAGATGAGACAAGCCGCTACACAGTACCCGCCGCAGGCACTCCGACAAGGCATTCACCCGCGGCAACGCTCCGTGTGCAGGGGGCTTTCATAGGCTGCAATGCTAAGCGCTATGCGGGTGGAAGGGTTTTCATCCCCGGCACCGGCGCCACTCGCGTCAGCGCTTCGGTGAAATGTTTGCGGCAGACCGAGACATAGCGATCATTACCGCCGATAACCACTTGCTGCCCTTCATGGACGGCTTTGCCCTGTTCGTCAACGCGCAGCACGCGATTGGCCTTGCGTCCGCAATAGCACACGGTTTTCAACTCCACCAGTTTGTCTGCCCAGGCAAGCAGCCACAAACTGCCGGTAAAGGGCTCAGCGCGAAAATCGGTGCGCAGGCCATAGCACAATACCGGAATATCCAGCTCATCCACCACGGCACACAACCCGGCAACCTGTTCACGGCTAAGAAAGTGGCATTCATCCACCAACACGCAATGGACGGCCTGATGGCCGTGAGCGGTCGCCACGGCCGCATACAAATCGGTCCCGGCAGCAAACACCGCCGCAGGAGAGGACAGCCCGATACGCGAGTGGATCTTACCGCGGCCGTGACGATCGTCGATTTCCGCCGTGAACACCAGCGTGCGCATGCCGCGTTCTTGATAATTATAGGAGGACTGCAGCAGCGAGGTTGTCTTACCGGCATTCATTGCAGAATAATAAAAATAGAGTTGCGCCATCCGTAAGGCACTCCGTCTCAATGATAGGACCAAATAAATAGGATGAGAGTGTATCATATTCGCCGGCGGGATGTAGGTGGCCCGGCGCCCGCAATCCCTCGCCGGCGGCAGCGACCCGCGCACGGGACAATAACTTGCTTCCACAAAACAATAAAAAACGCGCATCACCGGCCAACGGCGGCCGGGTTATAGTTTCAAGCGGGCTAAAGCGGCCCGCGCAATCGGCAATAGCGCGCCGTCGGGCAACATTTATCGCGCTGGCAAGCCAGACTGCCGGCGGAGTGTCCCACCGCAGATGATATAAAAATCGCAGGAGATTATGCTGTAAAGCTTTTATTTTTCAGCCTCTGGTCAGGGCTGCAGCGGTTATAACCCCCCCGTGGGCACGGTGATATAAACCTTCCTTATAATGAAATCAGCAGTGCATTATGCACTCATAAGGCGTCCTGAAGGAAAAACGGAACCTGATGAATCAATTTTGCCTCGCCCGGCGAACACAATATATTTACAGTTGCGGGGTCACAGGCATTTATAAAGAATATTTTTGATTAATCACAATCTGGGTATTGCAGAAAAGAAACTAGCGCTCTATTATTACTGGGACGCCCCCTTTATAATATTCGAGATTAAGTCAATGAGCGAAGCACTAAAGATTCTTAACAACATCCGTACTCTGCGCGCACAGGCCAGAGAATGCACTCTGGAAACTCTTGAAGAAATGCTGGAGAAACTAGAGGTCGTTGTCAATGAACGCCGTGAGGAAGATAGTCAAGCCCAGGTTGAAATTGAAGAGCGTACGCGCAAATTACAGCAATACCGCGAAATGTTGATTGCCGATGGCATCGACCCGAACGAATTGCTGCAGTCGATGAGTTCCTCCAAATCCGCGGGTAAAACCAAGCGTGCCGCTCGTCCGGCGAAATATCAGTACACCGACGAGAATGGCGACGTTAAAACCTGGACCGGCCAAGGCCGTACCCCGGCGGTAATCAAAAAAGCGATTGATGAAGAAGACAAAGCACTGGAAGATTTCCTGCTGTAATCGCCTGGTCGAACCAAGTTGCAAAAAACCCGCTGCCCGCAGCGGGTTTTTTTTATCTACGTCAGGCGCCAGACGCGGCAGACAAAGGGCCGCTCCAATGCTCTATTCCCCTTCTCATTGCACCCGGCTTCCCCTCTGCAAAAGTCTATTCCGCGACGATCTGTGCCCCAATGTCTTTTAAATAATCAGCAAAAAAACCTTGTCATGAGTAAATTATGAGCAGAATAATTAACTAGTGGCCGGCGGTAAGCGTGGGGATAACCCCCGGCGTTTCACGCTAGCACCGCCATTGCGCCGTTATAATCCAACATTATCTTCACATTCTCATACTCGTGGACGCAATGGCCGCTATTCCATTGTGACAAATCGACGCACTTCTGTCCGCTAATTTACCAATGAGTAAAAAGGCCGCTACCCCGAACCCGGTTTGATTAGAGGACATTTTGATGTTCAAGAAATATTTCACCTGCAGTGATTTCTATCGCTGACGGTTAGCCTATGCCTTTTTTTCTTGCAGTATAATGCCAAAGGCAGTAAAGAAGATGGCAAATCTCCAGGTCAAAATAGGACTACACTGCTGGCAAAATGTGCGTTATGCCGCATTATTGATAGCTTTCTCATCCGGTGAATATGTTCGTTAACCTGCGTGTATATTAGCGAGTGAATCTTCCCCCTGCCCTTATAGCCGTTCGTTGCGCAAACAACAGGTGCCTCAGGGCCGGCGATATTTCCTTCTTCGCCCGACGGTCATCCATTTGGTCAATCGCTAAAAGAATAAGGGAAAAACGTCGTTTATGCCGTGCAGAATCCAGCGTGGGTCTTTCGGTTCATATCATCGCGCCTTATTCTCGCCAGACGGACGCCGTGCTGAAATATCAGCGGCGGTAGGGCTGGTGTGGAGAGTGAATAACCCCGAGTTTATTAGAGAGTAATTTTGGCAATACTACGCCGCTTCCTCTGATGCTAATTGCAAAGCGTAATAGTTCATTTCGGCTTCAGTAGGAGGGATGTAACCCAGCCGCCCGAGCAGCCTTCTGTTGTTGTACCAGTCCACCCAGTCCAGCGTGGCCAACTCCACTTCCGTCCGGTTTTTCCAGCTCCCGCGGTGGATAACCTCCGTTTTGTACAACCCGTTGATACTCTCTGCCATCGCATTATCGTAGGAGTCGCCG
>NZ_FRDB01000274.1 GCF_900143145.1 Candidatus Sodalis sp. SoCistrobi | reverse complement strand
TCAACGATCTGCTCTTTAACTCCCGGCTTTCGCGCTTCATAGCGGTAGGTAAGCTGGAATACACGGTGACAGCACTGACACCGGAAGCGTTCGCGCTTAGTTGGACTAAGGCCATGTCGATAAATTTCATCTGAATGGCAGCGAGGACAATGAACAGAAACTGTAACCACGTGGAAACCTCAAATAGAGGCAGAATATCACAAAAGTCAACTATTTGAAGGCATTACCCTTTGCTGTACTCCCTCTTGCGAGGAGGTAAGTTGCCGATGCGCTTTTCTGCTGGAAAAAAAGCCCCAATTCACGGGGCGTAAGGTTTTATCCTTTCCGGCGCTTATCTCCGGCACTCATGAGGGGCTCATGGCGTTAGCTCTGTAAAGGATGAGTAATTATAGGATTAGTCCGAGTTTGTTTACAGTGATAATTATCACAATACCGTTGATAATCGGCGGTCACCGTGAAACACGTCACCGCCCGGTCACTCCCCGGTCTTGCTCCCGAGGTTAAATTTGATAATCGAGGGCGGCGGCGGGTGCGGCGGTGGCGAATACCGCTTCTTCAATCTCCGTTAGCGACAGTTGCGGGTTGCACAGCTGTATAAAGCGCCAGGCATACTTACGCTGCAGTTGGCCGCGTTTTACCCCGAGCCACACGGTATTGGCCTCAAACAGATGTTCGGCGCGCAGACTCACCAAGCCGGCGTCTCTTTCGCGATGATATGACATGTCCGCCAGCAGCCCAACCCCGAGCCCCAGCTCGACGTAAGTCTTGATAACATCAGAATCCTGGGCGCTTATCACAACCTCAGGGTGCAGCCCTGCCGCCTGAAAAGCCACATCCAGCCGCGAACGGCCGGTGATGCCGTGCCGGTAGGTAATAAGTGGATAGCGGCTCAAGGCCCGGCTCCGTCATGCCAATCAGACGTTTGCCGCGGCGGATGAAAATTTCTACCCTCAGCTCATCTTCGAGTTCGCGGATATGACGGCTGACGCCCGATTGCGAAGTGAACAGCATGCTCGCAACATCGGTCAGATTATAGTTGCAGCGGGCTGACTCGCGGATAATACGCAGTTGCTGAAAGTTCACGCCTGTTCACTCCTTTTTCCTCATAGGTATACAGTTCTACAAGCGTTACATATAATCGACAAATAAAAAAAGCGGTAAGTTATACATTTTAATGCTAAGCAAAAAAATGGCTTTAGCCATGCAATGACCGCATAACCCGCGCAGCGGCGCTACGTCACGGCAGCGGTGAACGGGGCGCTGCAATCCGGTGACGATAACCTACCCCCACCGGCGCGAGGGAAAACGGCTGCCCCGACGGCCGGAGGAATGGCGGCAGCGCATGCGGCGCGCGTTGCTGGCGCCGGGCGAGAGTTCGGCGCCGGCCAGGGATATCACTGCCCCTGTGGTAAATAAGCGTTGGTGTAATACGCATCGACCGGCAGCGTGGTCTTCACAATGCCAAGCGAGGTCACCGCGTCCAGCACATCACGCCAGGCCCCATCGTTTTGCTTCAACTGCTGGTCGCCGGGCGCGCCCAGCACCTGCATGGTGTCATGCCATTGCTGCTTAACGAAATTCTCGTCATAGGATTTGCTGTATTTGGCGGCAAACGCGGCGGTGGCTTCCTCAGGATGCTCGATGGCATAGCGCAGACTTCGCGCCGTTGCGCGCATAAACGCCTTGGCCAACTGTGGATTCTTTTCCAGCCAGCGCTGATTACCGGCGAACATAAAAATAGGCGTATCGGGCACGCCATGCAGGGTTGCAGGCATAAACTCAGGCGGCTGCTTGCCGGCCACGGCGATTTCCGTTCCTTCGGCATTGGTAATCCCGGTGGTGGCATCCACGCGTTTTTGCAGCAGTAGGGGGACGGTATTGTCGGCGGCCGCGACCATTTGAATATCGTCCAACGTCATACCGGCGCTTTTTAACATCAACGACAGCTGCGCTTTCGTCCAGGCATCGTTATAGATACCGATGCGCTTGCCTTTAAGCTGCGCCAGCGTGACCGGCTGACCTGCCGGGGTGAAAATACCCCAGTTATTGCCGGTGCCATAGCGACCGATCGAAATCACCGGCGCGCCCTGCTCTTTGGCAAAAATAATGTCCATAACGGTGGTAAAGGCGACATCCGCCCGGCCGGTACCGAGGAATTTCATAGTATCGGCCACGGTTGGCGGCGCCACCACATTGAGATCGATACCTTCCTCGCGGTAGAACCCTTTACTGATACCCAACGTCCAGGGGATCCAAAAGCCATCCGCCACCGGCCACTCCTGGACGAAAGTGACTTTGACGGGCGCCGGGGCGGCAACCGCCGGGGCGCAAAGGGATCCCATCCAAACTGCGGCGGCAGCGGCCAGGGCCGCCCCTTTCGACAGCCAACGGTTCGACATAGCCTGTTTTCCTTGTTTGCAATAAAACTTTACGCGCCCGGCAACCGGGTACGCGGCTTAACCCACCGACGGACACCCCCGCTGGCAGGCGCTGGTGTGGCAACTAGGGCTGGCGACCGGTGGCGTCATAAGCCGGTAGCGCCTGACGAAACAGAGTAAGCCAGTTGACCAGCTTTGGGTAACGTGAGCGCCAGGTGCCGTCAAAGCGCAGATCGAGGTAGCCCAGCGCGGCGGCCAGCGCAATTTCCCCTACATGTAACGTCCCAGCCACCGGGGGAGAGGTATAATGACTTTCGGCGTAGTCGAGCGCACGCGCCATTTTATCCTGCTGGCGCGCCACCCATGCCGGGGAACGTTGGTCCTCCGGGCGGTAACGATCCTCATACACCACCAACAGCGCCGCATCCATCAAACCATCCGCCAACGCCTGCTGGCGTAGCACCTGCCAGCGGGCATCGCCCTTGGGGATCAGCACGCCGCCACCGGCTTTGGCATCCAGAAATTCGATAATCACCCGCGAATCAAACAGGGTCTGCCCCTCCGGCGTGATAAGCGTCGGGATCTTGCCTAATGGATTCTGCTGTAAAAGGCTGTCGAGGGGATTATTGACGTCCGCCGGCTCGATGGTCAGTTGATCGGCAAGGCCGGTTGCCGCCGCCGCCAAAGCGACTTTGCGACCAAAAGGCGAGGCCGGTGACGTTCTCAATAGGTACATAGGGCATCCTGTCGGCAATGAGGGAAACTTAAGCAGGATAAAGGTAAGCGCCCCACGAGGGCCGTAGTGTAAATATTATTTTACGATTGAGAGGTTCCAGGGCAGCAGTTCATGCACTCGGTTCGACTGCCAGTCGCTGATCTTGCTGATCACATCACGCAACCAGGCCT
>NZ_FRDB01000275.1 GCF_900143145.1 Candidatus Sodalis sp. SoCistrobi | reverse complement strand
TTTACGTACCCACATTAAACGTCTTGCTCGTAAGACCATTTGCTTTTCAAAATCAGAAACGATGCATGACAAGATCATTGGATGGTATATGACCATTCACCATTATCAGCAAATCTGAGTCATGACCGAATTCCCCGTCCTGCTGCAGCCGCTTGTCGTCGAAACGGGGTGAGGCGACCCAGTGCGCGAGGGCGTAGGCGCTGATGCCGTTCGTCAGCGTCCGCCACAGCGGCGTGTCGTTTTCCATCTGGTAACACGCCATGCCGACATAATCATTCAGCGCTTGCCATTCCAGCTCCAGCCGCTGTTTCAGCGCTTTATCGGTCACTTGGGAAAATTGCACCAGCGGGCTTTGCCGCTCGCCCAGAAGACCATAGGTAATGAGGGCCATAGTACGTGGCCTGCGGCGCAGCGACAGCCATAATATAAACTTGGGGATACGGAAAGTAATCGACTGCACGCTCAGGCGCAGCTCGCCCTCTTTGGTCAGGACCAGACCACTCGCTGTGCCGCGTTTGTCTTGATAACGGTGAATAATCACCACACTATGGGCGCCCATCCAGCCGGTGACATAATGCTCCCGTTCACTGGCATTGATACGCAGGTCGCTAACGATATGGTCAATGGTTTCGACGGTAAGCGTCCCCAGGGGGTGGGCCTCGGCCGCGCTGTAATAGAGCGACGGCGGCAAAACGGGGTCAGGGGTAAAGAGCGGCATAGCGGCATCCTGAGGTGAAAAATATAGCATATAGCTTAACTCAGGTTGTTATACAGATTCCCCTTTGACCCGCCGAAAACTGTTATTAATGTGCGTAAGATCAAATCAGCGCCGCGCGGGCGCTTGTTACCACGCCGTTTAAGCCAGCAGGGGGCACTGTGGCGGTAAGCGGCAGGTTAGCGCGGCGGGGATCACGGTGATGTGGAACTGGCGGCCGCGCAACGGTTCCCCGTCCAGATTGAAGATGATCTCGTTCGGCGCATCCACCTGCAGCCACGACAGCGAGGCGCTGAGGGATTGCGGCTGGTCATCGCCGTTGGACAAACTATTGATAAGCGTCGGTAGCCACTCTTCCGAGGCGATAATGCGCAATTGCAACCGACCGTCGTTGATAAGCGCACCTGGACAAAGGGCCTGGCCACCACCTGCCAGGCGACCGTTACCGATACCGATAACCAGCGCATCGCCCTGCCAGTGGAAACCCGGTCTGCGAATTTCGCAACTGTCGGCCTTAAGGGTATCCATGCGCAGCAGGCCATGGATGAAATAGGAGGCGCCACCCAGTGCCGACTTCAGTTTTTCCGGGGTTTCGGTGGTGATGCGGGTGCCAAAGCCGCCGGTGGCCATGTTGATGAAAAAACGGTCGTTATTGACCTGGGCGATATCGATCGGCACCGGTTTGCCGGCGACCTCGTTGATGGTGCCATCGCCGCCGCCGGCGATGACGGTGGCGACGCCGCGCTCAACCGCTTCCGCCACATAGCGCTGCGCGTCGCCGTGTTCCCAGGTAACGCGCACGAAGAGCGGGTAGCCTTCCTGACGATAATAGTTGACCGCCTGGCGCAGCTCTCCATTGCCGGCGCTTTTTCCGTTAAGGATAAGGAGCGACGCCGACTGTTTTGGCACCTGTGCTTCCATTGAGGCTGTTTCCTTGCTGAAATCGATGGGTTTGCCCCCCCGCGGAGGCCGCATTTATTAAGCATAGATACTATCTTGGACGATGGAAAAGTCGAGCGTCGGCGAGAGGGATTTTCACAATGCGTAAACTGGGCGAATGCTATGCCAGATGCGGGACGGAAAGGGGAAAATAAAGTGCCAGCTCAAGGGAGGATGAGCTGGCAAAAGAGGTGGTCCTGGTGAGTAACTGGTCGTTGTTTTCCATTTTTTTCAGCAAATGGATTATACCCCGTTGCCGGCAGCGGGATTGTGACCCAATTCTAATTACTGGGTAAAAATCAGGCGATAGCGGCGTTCGGCCTGCCGTGGGGCTGACGGGTGGTGGTACCGTCAAGATTGCGCAACAGCAGCGCATAGTGCAGATTGACCTCCGAGGGTACCGGCAGGTAAACCGTGTGGCCGTTACCGGGGGCGACATCAATGGCTTGGTCCCGGCTATTGGTCATGTTTTCCACGGTAAAGCAGAGGTTGCCCTGCGGGGTCATCAGTTCAACGCTGTCGCCGCGGGAGAACTTGTTTTTCACCAGCACTTCCGCCCGCTCGCCGCTGAATTCGCCGACGAATTGCTGCCGGTCGGATACCGAGTAGCCATAGTCATAGTTTTGCAATTCCTGATGCGTATGGCGGCGCAAGAAACCTTCGGTATAACCGCGGTGCGCCAGCCCTTCCAGCGTGCTAAGCAGGCTGGGATCAAAAGGCTTGCCGGCGACCGCGTCGTCAATCGCCCGGCGATAGACCTGGGCGGTACGGGCGCAGTAATAAAACGACTTGGTGCGCCCCTCGATTTTCAGCGAGTGGACGCCGATGCCCGCCAGTCTTTCCACATGCTGCACCGCGCGCAGGTCACGTGAATTCATGATATAGGTGCCGTGCTGATCCTCGAAGGCGGACATGTATTCGCCGGGACGTTGGCTTTCTTCAAGCATGAACACGCGATCCGTCGGTGCCCCTTCCCCCAGCGGCGCGTCGATTTCCGTCACCGGGATGTGCTGGTGGACGATATTGCCTACTTCATCTTGCTGGCCTTCATGTACCCGATATTCCCAGCGGCAGGCGTTGGTGCAGGTGCCCTGATTCGGATCCCGCTTGTTGATATAGCCCGACAGCAGGCAGCGCCCGGAGTAGGCCATACACAGCGCGCCGTGGACAAACACCTCGATCTCCATGTCCGGCACCCGGGCGCGGATTTCGCCTATTTCCTCAAGCGAAAGCTCGCGCGACAAAATCACCCGGCTCAGGCCGGCCTGTTGCCAAAATTTTACCGTTGCCCAGTTGACCGCGTTGGCTTGTACCGACAAATGAATCGGCATAGCAGGAAAATGAATAACCCCGAGTTTATTAGAGAGTAATTTTGGCAATACTACGCCGCTTCCTCTGATGCTAATTGCAAAGCGTAATAGTTCATTTCGGCTTCAGTAGGAGGGATGTAACCCAGCCGCCCGAGCAGCCTTCTGTTGTTGTACCAGTCCACCCAGTCCAGCGTGGCCAACTCCACTTCCGTCCGGTTTTTCCAGCTCCCGCGGTGGATAACCTCCGTTTTGTACAACCCGTTGATACTCTCTGCCATCGCATTATCGTAGGAGTCGCCG
>NZ_FRDB01000277.1 GCF_900143145.1 Candidatus Sodalis sp. SoCistrobi | reverse complement strand
GTCATATGCTGTTTAACCAGCGTCTGATATCGGCGGGTAAGGCGAGAGTCAATCCCGCCAACAGATAGGTTGAAATCATTCTGCAAAGTAATAACAGGTATCACGATAAATGTGTAGATACCTATGCATTGAAGGACTGGCGGTGCAGAGCATGGCCAGCCGCGCCGGCACGCAGGAACTACGCATCAGCGTGGAACAAGACTCGGTCTTCGGCCCGCTTATCCTTCTAGGCGATGGCGAGAGCGACTGGCGTGCGGGGGCGCCGGTGGCGGTAGCGTTACCGCCGCTCAATATGGCGCTGGCGCATAATCTGGTGCTGCAAGGGTTAAAGATGGGCGCCCTGCGCAACCACCGCCCGCTGTATCCCTTGGATCTCGCGGCGCTCAGCCAATTGCTGGTGCAAGTCTCCGATCTGGTGGTGGATTGCCCGGAAATCACCGCGCTGAATATCCATCCGCTGCTGGCCTGCGGCAGCGATATGACGGCGCTGGATGTCAGCTTGCAACTAAGCGAGTACCACGGCGATCCCGGCGCGCGGCTGGCCATCCGCCCCTATCCGCGCCAGCTCGAATCGGTGGTGACGCTCAATAACGGCCAGCGCTGTCTGTTCCGGCCGATACTGCCGGAAGATGAACCGCTGCTGAAAGCCTTCATCGGCCTGGTGACCCGTGAGGATCTCTACTACCGCTATTTCAGCGAAATTAGCGAATTTACCCATGAAGATTTGGCCTATATGACGCAAATCGACTACGATCGTGAAATGGCGTTTGTGGCGGTAATACAACAGCAGGATAGTGAGGTTATCATCGGTGTAACCCGCGTCATTGCCGATCCCGACAATACCGATGCGGAGTTCGCGGTACTGGTACGTTCCGATTTGAAAAAACTGGGGCTTGGGCGCATGCTGCTGGAAAAGATGATTGATTACGCCCGCGCTCACGGTTTGCAGCGGCTGAATGCTATCACCATGCCCAACAACCGCGGCATGATAACGCTGGCGCGCAAATTAGGGTTTACGGTGGATATTCAATTGCAGGACGGTATCGTCGCGCTGTCGCTGGCGCTGGAACCGGCTACAGCATGAATTCCGCACACAGCGGGCAAGGATTAGCCGGGCAGTTGAAACTTGCCCACAATCAACAGAAGTAGTGGTATTATGGCCGATTCAACGCAAATACCTGTTTGCATAGGGTCATTCCAACCTTCGATGATAAGAGAAGAAGCGCACTGTGATGTTGTCAACTTTTAAACGCAGTAAACACCAACAACACCTTGCACAACTGCCAAAAATCCCTCAGACGGTTGCAGATGTTAAAACGCTTTATAGCCCTGAAGATTTCTATCATGCGCTCATACAGGCCATCGCCGGCGCCCGGCAACGAATTTATCTGGTCGCATTATATCTGGAGCAGGATCAGGGCGGTCAACGCGTCCTTGACGCTGTTTATGACGCCAAATGTAATAATCCAGCGCTGGATGTAGCGATTCTGGTTGACTGGCACCGGGCGCAACGCGGTCGTATCGGCGCCGCCGCCGCTGATACCAATGCCGATTGGTACTGCCGTTTGGCGCAAGCGCATCCCGGCGTGGACGTGCCTATCTTCGGCGTACCGGTCAATACCCGCGAAGCGCTGGGCGTTTTACACCTTAAAGGCTTTATTATCGACGCCCAGGTGATTTACAGCGGCGCCAGCTTGAACGATGTTTATCTGCATCAGCAGGATAAATATCGCTACGATCGTTACCAGATTATCCGTAATCCCTCCCTGGCCGACACGCTACTTGCCTATATCAAACAGCAATTACTCACGGCGCCGGCGGTCAATCGGCTGGATAACGTCGCGCGGCCAAAAAGCCTCGAAATCAAAAATGATACCCGTTTGTTTCGCCAAACCCTGCGTGAAGCCGGCTATCGCTATCAAGGTGAAGCAGGTCCAAATGAATTGGCCATTACCCCGTTAGTGGGATTGGGCAAGCAAAGCCCGCTGAACAAAACGATTCATCATTTACTGTGTGCCACCCGCGACACCTTGACGCTGTGTACGCCCTATTTCAACTTACCGGCGCTGCTGGTGCGGGATTTAATCGGTCTGCTGCGTCTGGGCAGGCAGGTGGAAATCATTGTCGGCGATAAGACCGCCAACGACTTTTATATCCCTGAAGATCAGCCGTTCAAGATTATCGGCGCCCTGCCTTATTTGTACGAAATCAATTTGCGCCGTTTTCTTAGCCGCCTGCAGCGGTATGTGGACAACGGTCAATTGGTGGTACGTCTGTGGAAGGACGACGACAACAGTTACCATTTGAAAGGGGTATGGGTAGACGAGGAGTGGCAATTGCTGACCGGCAATAACCTCAACCCGCGTGCCTGGCGGCTTGATTTGGAAAATGCGCTGCTTATCCACGATCCCGCACAGGCGTTGCGCCCGCAGCGTGAGAAAGAGCTCAACCGGATCCGCACCCACACCCAGGTAGTGCGGCATTTTACCGAACTTGAGAGCATCGCCGATTATCCGGTTAAAGTCCGCAAGCTTATCCGCCGATTGCGTCGGATCCGCATTGACCGTTTGATTAGCCGCATCCTCTAAATCGCGATGCCTCCTCCCGGCGACGACGCTTTCTAGAGCGTGATGTCGCCGGTGCCAGCAGGAACCCATTGATGCACAGAGGCCGCCGTTTATCGTTACCCGCGTTGTGGCTGTTACCACTGCTGTGGTGCACGGGCTGCAGCCACCTGGCACAGGACAATTGGACCGGTCGCGACAAGACCCAGCACTTTGTTGGCTCTGCCCTGCTGGCGGTGGCCGGCAGCGCGGTAGCCGAGCATCAATCGGCCTCCCCCGCACGCAGTCGTAATATCGGTTTTGGACTGTCTATCACCTTCGGCGCGCTAAAAGAGGCCTGGGACAGCCGGCCCGGAGGCACCGGCTGGAGCTGGAAGGACTTTACCTGGGACGTCGCCGGCGCCGCCGCCGGCTACAGCCTGTATGCCCTGAGCAATTAGCCTATCACCGCTCTGTACCGCACGGCGGATGATGCCCCCGCTTCCCGGTGCATGAATCACCCCGGATAAATTAGAGTCTATACTTTAAAAGTGGAGGTCTCTATGACAACGACCAAACGTTACTCTCCGGAAGTCCGTGAACGGGCAGTTAATCTAGTGCTGGAAACTCAGCATGAGCA
>NZ_FRDB01000278.1 GCF_900143145.1 Candidatus Sodalis sp. SoCistrobi | reverse complement strand
CTTCAAGACTTGATATTTCGGTATGTCGATATCGTCTTGTGAGTGCCCACACAGATTGTCTGATAAATTGTTAAAGAGCAGTGCCGGGAGGCTGTTTTCTCGACCGGCGCGGGTGGCGTATATTACGCTTTTCCGCTGTAGAGTCAAGCTTTTATTTGCCCGTAGCGGGCCGCCTGCCTCTGGCTGAGCCGGTTCGCCGTAGCGACTGTTCCCGGTCAGTGGAGGCGCATTATAGGGCCTAAACGGCCGGAGACAAGCGCTAATTACAACTTTTGCGTCGAGTGGCGATAAATTAAACGAAGCGCCAAATTTCCATGGCCCGATTAACGGTCTGACGTTGGTTTTCAGTCAAGTCCGATGCCGATACGCTAAACACCCTTAAGCCCTTATTCCTTTATCACCCTAATGCGTTATTCCATTATTCCCTTATTCGCATATTCCCGAATTGCCCGCCGGCCATAACTTTCCGCCGCCGTGGCGATGCCACGGGCGACTGACATCGGACTCGCGAAAGGAAAGGAAATGACGCGCGCCGAGCGACCGCATCGAATGTGGTTAAAGCGTAAGCTTTCCCAATGAGCCGAAACCATAGCGCGTCAGCGCCGGCATCAGCGCTACCGCCTGCGGCGTGGTGGCAAGGCAGTAGGCTTTATTCGGTCCCGTTTCGCCCTGCAGGCTGTTCACATCCATATCATGCTCCACCAGCCAGGCCGCGCGGCGCGCAATGGCCGAACCGGAATCGACCAGCCGTGTGCCTTCCGGCAGTACCGCCTGGAGCTCTTGGCTCAGCAAGGGGAAGTGGGTACAGCCCAGCACGACCGTGTCGGGGGGCTCCGCTGCCCTTAACCAGGGGCGCAGAAGTTTGCGCAGCACCGGCAGCGGCACCATTTCGCCGTGCAGTTTGGCTTCCGCCATATCCACCAGTTCGGCCGTCCCCAACTGCAAGATTTGGCAATCGCCGGCGTATTGATTAATGAGATCGTGAGTGTAGCTGCGCTGTACGGTTGCGCGGGTCGCCAGCAACCCGACAATACCATTACGGGTGAGTCGGGCCGCCGGTTTGATCGCCGGTACCACGCCGATAATCGGGCAGGGGAAACGCTCACGCAGCGCCGGCAGGGAAATGGTGCTGGCGGTATTGCAGGCAACAATGACCAAATCGATCTTATGCAGTCGCCACATCGCACCGACAATGGCGACGACCCTATCGACAATGAACTGCTCTGGTTTCTCCCCATAAGGGAAAGCCTCATTGTCAAATACGTACAAATAATGGGCATTAGGCAACGTTTGCCTGACTTCATCGTAAATCGACAGGCCCCCCACGCCAGAGTCAAAAACAAGAATGGTGGGCCGTTTGGCGGCGCTGCCGTCAGAAAGCATAGGTTCCGGTGAGATAGAATTCCCGTCCTGCAGTCGGGTAGCCATAAGCTGTCTCATAATTTTTATCGAACACGTTGGCCAGTCTACCACGAACCGTCAACCGGGTTGTCAGCGGATATGACGCCGCAATATCCCACAGACTGATCCCGCCCAACCGTACGCGTTGATTGGTGTTATAATTCGTATCCCAACGCTGCCCCAAATAACGGTAATTCAGTGACCAATCGATGTTGGCCACCAGCCAGTCCAACTGGTATTTCACCTGCTGTTTCGCGCGGCGCGCCAATATCTCATTGGTTTTGGCATCACGCGGATCGAGATATTCCAACGTCACCTGATGGGACAGCACGCCTGTGGTAAACGAGCCGGTCCATTCCACCCCTTTAATGCATAGGTATCTACACATCAGGGAGGAGGCTTAAGAGCAACTCTCGCTAAATGAGTAAGTTCTTCCAGACTATATTCCGATAATAATTTTAGTGTATTCAACAAGATGGATAGGCCAGCGAGCAGAGCAGGAGCGCTCTCTCTGCGGCCTCGCTTTTGCTGTCGTCCTGACAAGCGACATATCAGCTGGCGGGCTGCCGCATTTTCTTCTCCTTCAGCGCGTTGCAGCCGCCATACCAGAACAGCAGCCATACTGGCTATTAACAACCTGCGTAGTACGGCTGGCGCGCTGCGCTGAAGCCATGTTTCTACGTCATGTCCGGCACCTTTCAGCAACTTAAAAAATGATTCAATATTCCAGCGCCAGTAATACCAACGAGCTACTTCCTCGCAGGTGATCTCGCTGCAAACGTTTGTAAGCAGCGTCCAGCGTCCCACCACATTACCGAGATCATCCGTAAGCCGAACAACAACCAATCTGACCGTCAGAGGCTCTCCAGGTTGGATTTTTATGCGGCGGCCGGTTTCTTTATCTTTACGCTTCTGCTGCGCAGCTCGGGTTATGACTATCGAGGTTTCACTGATTTCCATATCAGCTTTTTTCCCTTTCCAGTCTACCTGTCCGCATCCGTTGTATGGCAGAAGAGCAGCAATCTCACCAATTTTCAATGAATTACCTTGCCACTCTGCACCATGTCCTTCTTTTCCTCGGATAAGCCAGCATATTCCTTGAGTACTCAACGTCCGCATATGTCCAATAGAGTCACCCTCTCTATCAATTATATGAATCAGCTTTTTACCTATATTAAGCGATTCCACACGGGCAATATCGGTCGTCAAGGCGTCCATATGTGTCTGCCGTTCGGACAGTCCTTCCGCCAACGTTGAATGACAACCGGTTGCATCGGTAAGTGTCTGAGATAGAGGCGCTATTGGCAAACCCGTGCCAGCATCAACCAGCAAGCTGCTTTGAAGTTCATATCCAACATCGCCACCGTGCGTCATTTTTAAGCGTCCGTATTTGGCATGATGGTAAAGAAATTGTAAACGTGACCAATCATGAACAACGAGAGCGTATGGATGCGGGCTAAGCGAAATTTGCTCAAGTGCTAGCGAAATAATTGGCTCATTGAGTTGACTGAAGCTAATTCGCTTATTATTCAGAAAACGCCAGACAGCTTGGGTAGTTGCGAAAGTTGATTTTTGAGCACTTGCGAGGTCTTTAACCGCAGAAGCAAGAAGAGCCGCGGGCGTCATATGCTGTTTAACCAGCGTCTGATATCGGCGGGTAAGGCGAGAGTCAATCCCGCCAACAGATAGGTTGAAATCATTCTGCAAAGTAATAACAGGTATCACGATAAATGTGTAGATACCTATG
>NZ_FRDB01000320.1 GCF_900143145.1 Candidatus Sodalis sp. SoCistrobi | reverse complement strand
CCGGGACCACAATGCGGCGTAAATAGGTCACCGTGGGAGCTATCTTGTTATCCATCGCCATATCGTTAATCAGGCTGTTGTAGGCGGTGGTGTTGGGGGCAAACGCCAGTTCCTGGCCTTTGATGGTCAAAATAATGTGGCTTTCTGTGCTGCTTTTGCTCATGGGGATCATTCCTTTTCGTTGATAAATGTCGTCATTCACGCTTCACGCTTAAATACGGTGCGCAGAAACGCCAGGACAATCGTGGTGGCGATAACGGTACCCAGGCTGATGGGGATCGGCGCCAAACCCAATGAAGGGCCTAGCAGGCTCCACGCCCATAACAGCGCCCATGCTACAACTAACGTCGGCGTGAGCATGAATATCAGCACAAGGATAAAACCCAAAACCCACTCCGCTGTGGTGAGTTCATGTGTCTTAGATGTCATAGTGTGAATACCTCATGGTTTATTCCGGCAGATTTGTCGCGCGTAGTCTTGCAATCCGTTTATTTGCTCTGTCGCAATCTCTATTCGTCGTCTGAGGGTGAAATAATGTCGTTGAGCGGTGTAGTCAAGTCTGGCGCGGGCTGCATCATCCATGCTGGCGGCGGGGCGATGTGCTGACACGGCGGGGCAGATGGCACGGACCTGCAACCGACGACGACCGTCAGCCACATCGCGCTCAAGCTGCGCAATACGTTTTTTGTCATTTTCAAGTTCTCGCGTGTGTTGCCAATCCAGCGCGGCGACGGTCTGCATCTGGTGAGTTAATTGCACCATCGCCGCCTGCCGGGATTCGGCTTGAGCCGCGACGCGCTGGCGTGATTGTTCTGCACCCTGGTACAGGGAGCGATAATACAGCGCCGTACCGGCCATCAATGCCAGCAAGGCGACTATCGTGAGAGGCGTTGTCCAGCGCATCGTTTTTTATCCTTTAAGGCACAACTGGCGCTCGGCTTCCCGGCGTTTTGTGAGACCGGGGTACTTGCCACCATTATCAAATTCAGGTAAACGCTCACACATCTCACGCCATTTCCCCTGCTGCGCCAGTTTATGGATCGTCGTCTCATGGCGCTGGCCATCCTTCCCTTTGTAGGTCCGCAGGCCGTAGCAGCCGGTATTGAAGGCGCTCGACGTCATGGCGCTGAAGGTGTTGTCCGACATCTCACTCCCCCGGAAATACCTGTTGATGCAGTGCTCTGCATCCAGAAGATTGCGCTGCCAGTCCGCAGCTATCTGTTGGTCGTTCTTGTGAGTGCCGGGCTTGACGCCATGGGTATTGCCAATACCGTCGGTTAATCGGCCAGCGGGGCAGCGTGCCGGCTCCCGGAGACACCCTTCCGCATGGCCGATAAGCGCCAGCCCTTCTGCGTTGGTGCGTACCTGCCCCCAGGAGGCAACCAGGGCAATGATGGCGGTCACGGCACAGGCCGGCACTATGGCGCGCTTAATGCTCATGGTGTGTCGTCCTGAAACGGTATTCCTTGTGCCGGTAAGCCCAGTTCAGCGCAAAGGTTGCCAGCGAGCAGACAATACCGGTTATCAGCGCCCATTCACTGAGCGAAAACACACCCAGCAGGCAGGTTATCAGGCCCCAGCCGTAAGCCGAGCCGGTGGTCACTCTTTCCATGGCCTTATCCCGTTAATTTTTGCGTCAATTCTGATTCGAGGATGGACAACTCGCCGGTATTCACAAAGTTCGGCGAGGTTACAAAGAATTTGATTTTATGTGTCAGCGTTGCTCCGCCTTTCGGATCAACATCGATAATGTCGCTGAGGAGCAATTTGCAACCAAAGGCTTCAACCTTTAATTCTCCCTCGCCCGTTTTGGCATACCACATCAGATCAACGGGCGGCAGACCTCGCCAGCTGCCGGCGGCGCGCGCCTTGGCAAAAATTTGCGCAAAGGACTTAGAGCTCAGCTCAATTTCCCCTTCGGCAGACATATCTCCGGCGACCCAGCCATCGGGTATGCCACGGGTCAGGGCAACGGCGGTGTTGTCGGTAATGCTCAAGCTGACCTTTTCGACGTGGATCAGATCGCCATCAAGGGTAAAGTCCACCGACTGGCCGGAAATACGTTGATAGTTCTGGTAATTCATCTTTTATCCTCCAGCGTCCGGTCAACTTCCAGGCTTACGGTGATGCCTTTCGGGCATTCATACGGGCGGATGACCAGATAAATTTCGACTTTGGTGGCGCTGCGCCAGACGATTTGCACATCGCCCTCCTGGGGCGGTTTGACTTCGCCGGGAAAGCTCGCGCCGTTAATCTGGCTGCCGCGCGCCATGTCGCGCAGGGTGCGGGCAAAATAAGACTGGTGCGCCGCGATACTGCCCGGCGTGCTGTTCAACGTGCGATCGGCAA
>NZ_FRDB01000280.1 GCF_900143145.1 Candidatus Sodalis sp. SoCistrobi | reverse complement strand
CATAGGTATCTACACATTTATCGTGATACCTGTTATTACTTTGCAGAATGATTTCAACCTATCTGTTGGCGGGATTGACTCTCGCCTTACCCGCCGATATCAGACGCTGGTTAAACAGCATATGACGCCCGCGGCTCTTCTTGCTTCTGCGGTTAAAGACCTCGCAAGTGCTCAAAAATCAACTTTCGCAACTACCCAAGCTGTCTGGCGTTTTCTGAATAATAAGCGAATTAGCTTCAGTCAACTCAATGAGCCAATTATTTCGCTAGCACTTGAGCAAATTTCGCTTAGCCCGCATCCATACGCTCTCGTTGTTCATGATTGGTCACGTTTACAATTTCTTTACCATCATGCCAAATACGGACGCTTAAAAATGACGCACGGTGGCGATGTTGGATATGAACTTCAAAGCAGCTTGCTGGTTGATGCTGGCACGGGTTTGCCAATAGCGCCTCTATCTCAGACACTTACCGATGCAACCGGTTGTCATTCAACGTTGGCGGAAGGACTGTCCGAACGGCAGACACATATGGACGCCTTGACGACCGATATTGCCCGTGTGGAATCGCTTAATATAGGTAAAAAGCTGATTCATATAATTGATAGAGAGGGTGACTCTATTGGACATATGCGGACGTTGAGTACTCAAGGAATATGCTGGCTTATCCGAGGAAAAGAAGGACATGGTGCAGAGTGGCAAGGTAATTCATTGAAAATTGGTGAGATTGCTGCTCTTCTGCCATACAACGGATGCGGACAGGTAGACTGGAAAGGGAAAAAAGCTGATATGGAAATCAGTGAAACCTCGATAGTCATAACCCGAGCTGCGCAGCAGAAGCGTAAAGATAAAGAAACCGGCCGCCGCATAAAAATCCAACCTGGAGAGCCTCTGACGGTCAGATTGGTTGTTGTTCGGCTTACGGATGATCTCGGTAATGTGGTGGGACGCTGGACGCTGCTTACAAACGTTTGCAGCGAGATCACCTGCGAGGAAGTAGCTCGTTGGTATTACTGGCGCTGGAATATTGAATCATTTTTTAAGTTGCTGAAAGGTGCCGGACATGACGTAGAAACATGGCTTCAGCGCAGCGCGCCAGCCGTACTACGCAGGTTGTTAATAGCCAGTATGGCTGCTGTTCTGGTATGGCGGCTGCAACGCGCTGAAGGAGAAGAAAATGCGGCAGCCCGCCAGCTGATATGTCGCTTGTCAGGACGACAGCAAAAGCGAGGCCGCAGAGAGAGCGCTCCTGCTCTGCTCGCTGGCCTATCCATCTTGTTGAATACACTAAAATTATTATCGGAATATAGTCTGGAAGAACTTACTCATTTAGCGAGAGTTGCTCTTAAGCCTCCTCCCTGATGTGTAGATACCTATGCGTTGACGGCCAGGATATCGGGCTGGCGAAGCTTTTATGCGAAATGCCCAGACCGGATACCGGTGCCTTGGGCGGCCAGTTGAAAAAGATTTATTTTCTGCGCGAATTCACCGGTCGGGGCTATGGCAAGCCGCTTTTCAGCGCGGTGGAGATGCTTGCCAGGGAAGCCCGGCAATCGCAACTCTGGCTGGAGGTACTGCCGCAAAACCAGCAGGCTAAAACCTTCTACGAAAGTCAGCAAATGGCGGTCAGCGGCGAAACCGCTTACGAGAGCGGCAGCCGGTATACGCCGCTGCTTATTCTGAGCAAAACGCTCTAAAAGCTGTGGCAGCGGCGGGGCGGTCCAGCAAACGCAGCGCCAGCGCGGCGACCGCCATCATCTCTTCACGTTGCCGTCCGGCCTTGCCGACTACACGCATTCCTTGCAGCAATGCCAACATGAGCAGGGCGGTGTGCTCCGCATTTAACCCGGGATCGACCGAGCCGTCTTTCTGACCCGTGCGGATAAACGCGGCTATCCGGGTTTGATTGGCGTCCAGCGCCTGACGTACCGGCCGCGCCAGCGCCTCTTCCAGCGCACAGAGCTGTGTCGCGCTGCCTGCCACCAGACAGCCGCGTATCCCCTCGACGCCCTGCGAGAGCGTGGCGTAGTCTTGTAGCAGCACCGCTACCTTGTCGCGGCCGGTGACGGCCAGCGCCAGCGCCTCACGCGTCTCCTGGCGACGCTGACTAAGATAGCGTTCAAACACCTGTAAAAAAAGGGTTTGTTTATCGCGAAAGGCTTTGTAAATGCTACCCACCGTCAACCCCATGTCGGCGGCCAAATCAGCCACAGAGGCGGCATGATAGCCTTTAGTGCGGAACACCTGCATCGCCCGATCCAGCGCTTGCTCGGTATCAAATTGGCGTGGCCGGCCGCGAACGCCGGCCGTTGGATGGCGTGAGGCATTCGTAGGGGTAAGCGTTGCCGGCGTGCCGGCAACGGCGTTGTTTGCGGAATTTTTGCCCATGAGGAGATTATAGGAAAGGTTCTTTTCCTAAACAAGCCTGCCGCCGATGTGCACGCGGTATCATTTCATTTCGGAAGCTGACGGGCGCAAAAGGTCTGGTCAGGGAAGCAGGGTGTGACTATAGCCTGAGGTTATACCCTGCCATCAAACAGATATTCGCCATCCGGGAGGGGGAGTGGAATAGTAGAGGTCGATCCCGTTTACTGAGAGTGTCGCTATGCTGATTCCGCAACCCTATTTGCTTTTTCTTGGCGATGTCACCGATCCGCTGGCGGCGAAAACCGCGCGCGGTATTCAGGTATGGCGCCCCGAACATTGTCTTGGTCAATTGCGTTTGCCCGGTTGTACGGTTTCCCTTGGCCTGGATGATCTCTCCATTGCGGCAGCAGCAGCGGCTGGGGCACGTACGCTGGTGCTGGGCACGGCGAACGCCGGCGGCTTTTTGCCCCCGCATTGGGTTGAGACGGTACGCTCGGCCATTCGCGCCGGTATGAATGTTGCCAGCGGTCTTCATGATCGGCTGTCTTCGACGGCGGGATTGGCAGCGTTGGCAGAACAGCACGGTGTCGCGTTGTTCGATGTGCGCCATATGCGCCCGGACCTACATAGGTATCTACACATTTATCGTGATACCTGTTATTACTTTGCAGAATGATTTCAACCTATCTGTTGGCGGGATTGACTCTCGCCTTACCCGCCGATATCAGACGCTGGTTAAACAGCATATGACG
>NZ_FRDB01000282.1 GCF_900143145.1 Candidatus Sodalis sp. SoCistrobi | reverse complement strand
CGGCGACTCCTACGATAATGCGATGGCAGAGAGTATCAACGGGTTGTACAAAACGGAGGTTATCCACCGCGGGAGCTGGAAAAACCGGACGGAAGTGGAGTTGGCCACGCTGGACTGGGTGGACTGGTACAACAACAGAAGGCTGCTCGGGCGGCTGGGTTACATCCCTCCTACTGAAGCCGAAATGAACTATTACGCTTTGCAATTAGCATCAGAGGAAGCGGCGTAGTATTGCCAAAATTACTCTCTAATAAACTCGGGGTTATTCAGTCAGCCATAGCCGAATGAGACATAACCGCAGCCAATCCGATAGCCGCTAACGCCTTAGTGAATTTATGCATGTGATTCTCCGATTTTAGTTATCATCGTGCTCCGTTGCCGGCGAGCGTGTAAACGTTCTCATAGAATCTTCCGGGTACCTCCACCGGGCAATAATGCACGTTAATACCGCATAATGGCGCCCTCCGGGAGACAGACCGGGGTAGTTTTAGCCTGTAAATGCCGGCCAAATGTGGAGCGTTATCACATTTCCCAATTACAGCAGATAACTCCATATATTCAGCTGATTTAACCTGCTATTAACCTTTGAGGTCGCTCACAAAATCACCATAAGCGGCAGATTCGTGCATACATGCAGCCAACCCCTCCTCACTTGCCAGCGCCGATAGTCCTTATGGTTATCCCCATCGCAAGCGTAACGGGCATGGGAGAATAAGATGAAGAATGCGGCCATCAGTCTTGGACTGGACTTTGGCAGTGACTCGGTTCGCGCCCTGGCGGTGTCTTGCGCCTCCGGGCAGGAGCTGGCAACCGAAGTGGTGTGGTATCCACGCTGGCGTGCCGGTCTGTACACCTGTCCCGCCGCCAATCAGTTCCGTCATCATCCGGCGGATTATCTGGAATCGATGGAGCAGGCCCTGACAGCCGTTATCGGGCAACTCAGCCCCGCACAGCGCCAGCAGATTGTCGGTATCGGCGTTGACACCACCGGCTCGACGCCGGCACCGGTCGATGCCGAAGGCCGCGTCCTGGCGCTGCGCCCCGAATTCGCCGACAATCCCAATGCCATGTTCGTGCTGTGGAAAGATCACACCGCCATCAATGAAGCCGAGGCCATCACGCGCTTGTGCCGCCAACCCGACCAGGAGGACTACAGCCGCTATATCGGCGGCGTCTATTCCTCGGAATGGTTTTGGGCCAAAATCCTGCATATCACCCGCCAGGATGACACCGTGCGCCAACATGCCGCCTCCTGGGTCGAACTGTGTGATTGGGTCCCCGCGGTCTTGTCCGGCACCACCCACCCGGCGGCATTGCGCCGGGGCCGCTGCGCCGCCGGGCATAAATCTTTATGGCATCCCGACTGGGGCGGATTGCCGCCCGCCGCGTTCTTTGACGCCCTGGACCCGCTGTTGACCCGCCACCTGACCTGGCCGCTGTTCAGCGACACCCAAACGGCGGAACAACCGGTGGGCCGTCTGTGCGCCGACTGGGCGGCCCGACTTGGCCTGTCGCAACAGGTGGCCGTCGCCGGCGGCGCCTTCGACTGCCATATCGGCGCGGTCGGCGTCGGCGCACAGCCTTACACGCTGGTGAAAGTGATTGGCACCTCCACCTGCGACATTCTCATCGCCGACCCCGACCGCGTCGGCCAACGCTCCATCGCCGGCATCTGCGGCCAGGTGGACGGCAGCGTGGTACCCGGCCTGATAGGACTGGAGGCGGGTCAGTCGGCGTTTGGCGATATTTACGCCTGGTTCGCCCGTCTGCTGGACTGGCCGCTGCAGCAGGCCATTGAGGCCGACCCCACCCTAACCGCAGCGCTCGAACCGGTGCGGGAAGCCCTGTTGTCCAGGCTGGCGGAACGCTGGTCGCAGGACCCGCAGCTGGAGAATCTGCCCGTGGTGCTTGACTGGTTCAACGGCCGACGCACCCCTTATGCAAACCAACGTTTGCAGGGGGTGGTGACCGGTCTGACGCTTGCCACCGACGCGCCCGCGCTGTTCGGCGGCCTCATTGCCGCGACGGCCTTTGGCGCCCGCGCCATCATGGAATGTTTCGAGCAACAGGCTATTCCGGTGGAAAACCTGCTGCTCATGGGGGGCATTGCCCGTAAATCCCCCGTCATCATGCAGGTCTGCGCCGACGTGATGAACCGGCCGCTGCAGTTAGTGGCCTCGGATCAGTGCTGCGCCCTTGGCGCCGCCATTTTTGGTGCGGTGGAGGCGGGCGCCTTCCCCGATATCGCCAGCGCCCAGCGTGCGATGGCCAGCCCAATTGAACGCACGCTGCAGCCCGATGCCCGGCGTGCGCGGCATTTCGACAAACTGTACCAGCGTTATCGCCAGTGGGCGGCCCAGGCCGAGCCGCTTTTCGCCGCGCCGGCGGGCGATGCCGGCTGAACGGCCGCGCGCCGGGCCGACGTGCTATCCCGTCTCTTATACGATGGAAACTTTCAGGAGTCATGATGGAAATCTGCCAAAATTATGAAGTATGGTTCGTCATCGGCAGCCAGCACCTGTACGGCGAAGAAACCCTGCGCCAGGTGCAGCGCCACGCCGAAACGGTGGTTGCCGGTTTGAATAATGACGCTGGCCTGCCGTTGAAATTGGTGCTCAAACCGCTGGTAACGTCGCCAGATCAGATTCTCGCCCTTTGCCGTGACGCCAATTACCAGCCCCGCTGCCTGGGCCTGCTGACCTGGCTGCATACCTTTTCACCGGCCAAAATTTGGATTGGCGGGCTGAACATTCTGCACAAGCCATTGCTGCAATTTCATACCCAGTTCAACGATAAGGTTCCCTGGCAGATCATGGGCTGAATAACCCCGAGTTTATTAGAGAGTAATTTTGGCAATACTACGCCGCTTCCTCTGATGCTAATTGCAAAGCGTAATAGTTCATTTCGGCTTCAGTAGGAGGGATGTAACCCAGCCGCCCGAGCAGCCTTCTGTTGTTGTACCAGTCCACCCAGTCCAGCGTGGCCAACTCCACTTCCGTCCGGTTTTTCCAGCTCCCGCGGTGGATAACCTCCGTTTTGTACAACCCGTTGATACTCTCTGCCATCGCATTATCGTAGGAGTCGCCG
>NZ_FRDB01000285.1 GCF_900143145.1 Candidatus Sodalis sp. SoCistrobi | reverse complement strand
GTCATATGCTGTTTAACCCGCGTCTGATATCGGCGGGTAAGGCGAGAGTCAATCCCGCCAACAGATAGGTTGAAATCATTCTGCAAAGTAATAACAGGTATCACGATAAATGTGTAGATACCTATGCCTTTACCCCGGAGCTGACCCTGGTGCTCGACGGGCGCACCCGCTATCTGGTGGGCTGGAGCCTGTCACTGGCGGAAAACGCCATCGCGGTGGCCGATGCGTGGCGTTATGCCATCCAGCACCACGGCAAGCCATTGTTTGCCTACTCCGATAACGGCGGTGGTGAGACCAACAAGATGCTGGATGCGGATATCACCGGGATTTTTCCCCGGCTGGGCATTGAGCATATTACCGGTATCCCCGGCAATCCGCAGGCGCGGGGCATTATTGAGCGCCTCAACGGGGTGCTGCCACGCAGGCTGGCCCTGCGCTTTCAGACCTATAACGGATTGAGCGCTGACCCCAACGGAGTGCGGGTGCAGGGACAAAAACTGCTGAGTCTGTCGAATGCCTTGCGTCAGGGTAAAGAGTTGAATCCTGTTCAGCAGAAAACGCTGGCGATATTGCCCAGCTGGCGGCAGCTGATAGACGCTATCGAGGAAGAGGTGCAGTGCTATAACCACAGCCACGAGCATAGCGCCTTGCCCAAGGTCAACGGCAAGTCGATGACGCCGGTTGCTTACCGCAAGGCCCTGCTGGCTGAGGAAGGAGACAACATTGAATACCTGACGCCGGGCGAGTTGCGCGAGATGTTTATGCCGGAAGAGAAACGGGTGGCCCAGCGCGGTTGGGTTGAATTGTTGAATAACCAGTATTTTGCCCGGGAGCTGATTGAGGTAGACCGCCAGACGGTAAGGGTGGCCTACGATATCCATAATCCCAACGAGGTGATTATTCGCCAGATGGACGGGGCCTATCTTTGCACCGCGCTGTGGAATGGCAATACGGCCTCGCCGGTGCCGGTCTCCAGAGTGGAAAAAGCCCTGGAGGCGCGCGCCAAGCGTCGCATTAAACTGGCCGAAAGCAAAATTCAGGATGCGAAAGACGAATTACGTCCGGTGATTGACGCACCCAGGGAAAGCGATTACAGCCTGCTGATACCCCAGGTGTCGGCACCTGAAAAAGAGAAGGTGTATTTATTTGAATCTGAATATGAGCACGATATCAAGCAGGTCGGTAATAACCGCTAAGGATATATTGTATGACAACGCGAGAACGTATTTTCCAGCTGATGGCGCGGTCAGGCTACACCCAGCGCAAGGTGGCCGTTAAAACCGGATTAAGCGGCGCAACCATTTCACAATATTTAAAGGGGGTTTACAACGGCAATATTGATAACGTCGAGGGTACGCTGCGGGATTTTCTTGACCGCGAAACAGAGCGCGCTCACCGGCGGGATATTAAGGTGAATTTTGTGCCGACCCATCTGGCCAGGGTGGCGCTGGACCTGATTAGTGCCACTCACGACTTCGGCGATATCGGTGTGATATACGGCCCGGCCGGCATGGGAAAAAGCATGGTGCTGAAAGAGTATGTGCGCGCCAACAGCGCCAATAAAGGCGTCATTCTGATTGAAGCCGACCCCGGCTATACCGCCAAGGTGTTATTGCAGGCGCTGTGCGCCCGGCTGGGTCTGCGGAAAACCGGCAATATCCACGAGCTGGTCGAGGAGTGTGTGCAGGGGCTGCGCGACAAAAACTGGCTGGTGCTGGTTGACGAGGCTGAGCTGCTGCCCTACCGGGCGCTTGAGGTCCTGCGCCGCATTCACGACCGTTCCGGGGTGGCCATCGTGCTGGCGGGGATGCCACGCCTGTTGCTCAATCTGAAAGGCTCACGCGGGGAATACGCCCAGCTTTATAGCCGGGTGGGCATGGCGTTAGACCTGGAGTCTCGTAAGAAAGAAAGTGACGTCGAGGATTTCAGTGCCATTCTGGGCAGCCTGTTATCGAACGGTGAGGCCACGGGCGAGCCGCTTGCGCCGGAGATTGCCGCCGCCTTTCGCAAGCATTCACGGGGCAATTATCGCCGCCTGTTTAAACTGGCGCGCGGGGTGGCCCGGACAAGTGCTATCGGCAATCAGGGGATGTCCGTGACGTTAATCGACCGCTATGCAGAAATGCTCATTCATTGAAGGAGGAAAGTATGTCAGTCCATCATAAAGCGGCATCGACCAACACTCATCTTATCGCCGCGATGACGCAGGCAGGAGCCGTTATTCATTATTTGACGATAAGAGGCGTGAGCGTAAAAAGCGTGATATTGCATAATTGCAAACCCGTTATCCGTATTGCACACCATCCGCTCTGTGAGCAGTTATTAAAACAGGGCCAGGCGAATTATATCACCGTGGGCAAAAACGCACAGGGTGATTTTAAGCAAGGGGCATTCATGAAAGGTGGGTGCAAGGTGATTTGGTCAGCGTCATTACATTGAGGCTCTTATGACAATTGAAATTAAAATCGTTGTTCAGCAAACGCCCCTCGGCATTGATATGAATATTAATGCCAGCGGTGTGGGCAGTGAAGTTGAAAAGAAGGAAGCCCAGTTTATTCACGATGCACTTGCCACCGTATTATCGTGCCGGGCTGATTTCGAGGCGATTAATAAAGGCGCTATTGCCAATGCATTTAACAGGAGAGGTCATCATGTCCACTAACTCACATGACAATACAGTACCCGCCGGCTACTGGCAGGACGCTAAAGGCGTATTGATACCCGACACCATGGTAAAACCCATTGATAAGGAGCGCGACGCGTTGGTTAAAGATATTGTGGCGCGCGCCCGGCCGCTGCATGAGGCATTGCGAGACTTTAAACACCGCGCGTTTGTCGATATCCAGGCATTGATTGACCTGTCGATTGAGCAGTACGGGGTAAAACGTGGCGGCAGAAATGAATAACCCCGAGTTTATTAGAGAGTAATTTTGGCAATACTACGCCGCTTCCTCTGATGCTAATTGCAAAGCGTAATAGTTCATTTCGGCTTCAGTAGGAGGGATGTAACCCAGCCGCCCGAGCAG
>NZ_FRDB01000386.1 GCF_900143145.1 Candidatus Sodalis sp. SoCistrobi | reverse complement strand
TCAACGATCTGCTCTTTAACTCCCGGCTTTCGCGCTTCATAGCGGTAGGTAAGCTGGAATACACGGTGACAGCACTGACACCGGAAGCGTTCGCGCTTAGTTGGACTAAGGCCATGTCGATAAATTTCATCTGAATGGCAGCGAGGACAATGAACAGAAACTGTAACCACGTGGAAACCTCAAATAGAGGCAGAATATCACAAAAGTCAACTATTTGAAGGCATTACCCGTTGTTTTATGAGGATCCATAGCGTCATTGATACCGTCAACACCCTGATTAAAAAAGGCAGGCCGAGAGCCCGCCCAGCGGCAGAAAAACCTGACGCGCGGCGCCATTACCCCGTTTCCGCTGGCGCCGACCCGGCAGACTTAAGGCTGCAACAGTGAGCGGACCGGCTCTTTCGGATAGGGATCGAAGCCGACGATGGGAGTGACGAGCTTGGCATAGGTCCCGTCCGCCACCATCTCCGCCAGCGCTTTATTAACCGCCGCCGCCAGATGCGGTTTGTTTTTGGTAAAGGCAAAGCCTTTCTGGATCCGGCTAACATAATCCGGCGTCTGGCGCAGCGGCAAATGCATATCTTTAATCAAAAACGCGTTGCCAATAGAATCATTGATCACGCCGTCAATATTGCCGTTAGCCAAATCCTGTACCGCCGCGGTCACATCAATATAATTTTTCAGCGTCGCGCCGTGATCCACCGCCAGCTGCGCATAGGTGGAAGACACCTGAGCGCCAATGCGTTTCCCTTTCAGATCCTGCGCGGAAGTGATAGAGGAATCTTGCGGAATGATAATGCGGCCGCCAGATTCGATCCAGCCGTCAGAAAACAGAATCGCTTTTTGCCGCGCGGGGGTAATATCCATCGCCGCACCTGAATCACCCCGGATAAATTAGAGTCTATACTTTAAAAGTGGAGGTCTCTATGACAACGACCAAACGTTACTCTCCGGAAGTCCGTGAACGGGCAGTTAATCTAGTGCTGGAAACTCAGCATGAGCA
>NZ_FRDB01000286.1 GCF_900143145.1 Candidatus Sodalis sp. SoCistrobi | reverse complement strand
TGAGAAAACGCCGGTCTCAGGTTGACCAAAGTGAACAGAAGAGTTAATAAAAACACAGTAGGCGCGTTAAGAAAAAAAAGCGTTCACGTTCGTCCAGAATCAGCGTTCACTTTCACCGGAATACGCAACGGGCGTTGGCGCATCGACCGGGCGCTGTATGTGGAGGTGGACGTCGCTCCCGATCAACGGCAGCAGGAGGCGAACTATCTGCGCGAACTGTGCGAGGATCCCGCCAATGCTGTCTGCGGCGGCATCATTTCGCTGGATTTACAGCGACCAGACGCCGTCGCCCGCTGGCGTGAAGCGGGCGCGTTCCATCGCTGGGTGAAAGGCGTACGGCACGTATTGCACGTGCCAAGCCAGCCGCCCGGCAGCTGCCTGACGCCTGTTTTCATCCACAACGTCAACGCGCTCGGCGACGCCGGGCTGTGCTTTGAGGCCTGCGTGCGCAATGCTGAATTGGGCGATGTGGCCCGCCTTGCGCGCCATGCCCCTAAAACTAATATTGTATTGAATCATATGGGTATTGTCGATGCCGTGCGTCTGGCGCAAGAGGCGGACTATGCTCTGCGCTGGCGGCAAAACCTGCACGCGCTGGCCGCGTGCGATAACGTTTATTGCAAGGTATCCGGCGTGATGATTCCCCCCGAAGGCGATATTGACCTTGTCCGGCCCGCCGTCGAGGCTGCCCTCAAGACATTCAGCCGCGATAGGGTCATTTTTGCCAGCAATTTTCCCGTCTGCGATCTGGGGACAGGAATGGCGCCGTGGATCGATGTGATGATGGATATCACGCACGCCTTCGGCGACGCGTTCCAGACCCGCTTATTCAACGCCAACGCCGTGCAGCTTTATCGATTGTCATGAATGGGCTTCTCCTTCCGGCCCCGGGAGACGGCGAATTTTCATTAAAGCAGGAGAAACACTATGTCCGTTAAGTTCAAAGGGATTATTCCACCGGTTCCCACGTTATTTAATGAGCAAGAGCAGTTTGACGAAGCGGCGATGGGACGGCTTATCGATCATTTGCTGACCACCGATGTGGATGGGCTATTTTTCCTCGGCAGCGCCGGCGAATTCGCGCACATGTCGGACGCCCTGCGGGTGCAAGTGATGAAGTTCTGTATTGGTCATGTCGCCGGCCGCAAACCCGTGCTGGTCGGCATTGCCCATTCAGGCACACAGGCGACATTGGCCTTCGGCCGGCTGGCGCAGGAGTACGGCGCGGACGGCGTGGTGGTGGTAAATCCCTGGTACAACCCGCTGGCGGAAGAATACCTCTTTGAGCATTACCGCTATATCGCCGAACAACTACCGTTACCCATCTTGCTTTATAATTTTCCGGCGCTGACAGGACAATCAATCCCGATTGCGTGTATCGTGCGCCTGGCGCAGGCATGCCCGAATATTGTCGGTCTGAAAGATACCGTTGATACCCTAAGCCATATTCGCGAGGTGATCCACGCCGTTAAACCCCTGCGTCCTGACTTTGCCGTATTTGCCGGCTACGATGAATACCTGCTCGGCACCTTAATCCTCGGCGGCGATGGCGCCATTCCCGCCAGTGCCAATTTTGCGCCGCAGCTCACCTGTGGCATTTATCGCCATTGGCAACAGGGGGAATTCGACCAGGCCAATGCGCTGCAAAGCCGACTGTCGTGGATCCCGGCACTGTACGGCCTGGATGTGCCGTTTTACAACGTCGTGAAATATGCCCTGACCCAAATCGGACTTGATATTCCCGTTCATTCGCTGCGCCCCACCGGGCCGCTTAGCCAACAACGCAAAGTTCAAATTTGTGAAGCGCTGGCACGTAGCCGGATTATTTAATGCGGAGGAGAAAGCCATGAAACCGATTCAGCGTTTTGGAGGCGTGATCAAAGTCAAGCCGGAGAAATATGCTTATTATGCACAATTACATGCTAATCCTTGGCCCGATGTTAATGCCATGATCAAGGAATGTAATATTTCAAACTATTCTATTTACTTTAAGGACGGCTATCTCTTCAGTTACTACGAATATCATGGCGATAATTATCAGGAAGACATGAAAAAAATGGCTGCGGATCCGGTTACCCAGCAATGGTGGGCGGAATGCGTCCCCTGCCTGACGCCGCTTGCGACGCGTGCGCCAGAGGAATTATGGGCGAATATGGAAGAAGTTTACCACCTGGATTAACCGGCGGCCTGGAGTAACGTTATGTTCATCGATAAATATTTCGAGGAATTTGTGCTGGACGAAACCCGCACCACCACGGGGCGCACCATCACCGAAAGCGATATTGTGTTACACGCCGGCCAGACCGGCGACTTTTATCCGCATCATATGGATGCCGAGTGGTGCAAAACGCAGCCCTTTGGCCAGCGCATCGCCCACGGTACTCTAACTTTCGCAGTGGCGGTAGGCATGACCGCAGGGGATATTAATTCCCGCGCTATGACTTATGGCTATGAGAAATTACGTTTTCCTGAGCCCGTCTTTATTGGCGATACCCTGCAGGTAAAAGTGCGTATAAGTGAAAAAAAAGATCATCCGCGTAAACCCACCTCGTTATACACATTCTGTTCGTGCCTGAGCGCGCGTAGCGTTTCGGCGGCCGTCATGACTTTCTGCAAGCCTTTCCAGATAGTTTTTGCGCCTGGCTCAACGTCGCCTTTTCGAGCAAGAAAGCCTCCGAGTTGCGCAACTAAGCGCAATACTTCGTTTAGTTTAGGGCGGCCCTTGGGCATAGGCTTGTTCATCAGTAGGTAAGCTCCATGAGTCTCGTCGGAATCAAAGAACAACATTGCGTCCAGCTCTGGACAGGTTCGTCCCATACGCATTAAATAGGCGATGCGCCATGCCACGATCATGAACAGCGCCAATGCCCGCTCAATGCGATCCACGGTCTGAATCACCCCGGATAAATTAGAGTCTATACTTTAAAAGTGGAGGTCTCTATGACAACGACCAAACGTTACTCTCCGGAAGTCCGTGAACGGGCAGTTAATCTAGTGCTGGAAACTCAGCATGAGCA
>NZ_FRDB01000287.1 GCF_900143145.1 Candidatus Sodalis sp. SoCistrobi | reverse complement strand
TTCCGACTCACATTAACGCTATCAAGGTGAAATATGAATGGTTTACTCACCGGATTACTCGCCCGCCGGGAAACGGGGCTTATCGAAGAAATTGAAAAACTGGAAAGACGTATTGTCCGCATGGAGAATCAGGCCGACGCAGAGTGCTGGCTTCTTAAAGAAGATATCCGGCAAGCGCAATTTGAAGCAGACTGCAAGCTTATTGAGGAATATGAAGAAGGCATTCGTACTGGTTTGCCGAAAGAGGAAATACTGGCGTCTCTGGTAAATGGCGCGCTGCATCGGATTAAAGCGACAAAGCAATAAACCATCCCGGCTGTCGCATGGCAGCCTGAAATTACCTCACCATTGCACACCGGGTGTGCAACCCCATTTCTACGATTCGCAATTCCCACGCCTGCTCGCCGTCATGACGAACGTTGCAGCGGCTTGATTTAAACAGAGGTCATTATGGCTACAGCATTTCTTGATGATGACGAAGTGTACATTCTCACCGGGTACAAACAATCAAAATTACAAAAGGCATGGTTGGCAAAGCTGAATATCCCGTTTGAAGAAAACGCCAGGGGAAAGCCCGCCGTCTACCGTTCACATTTTCAGGCAGTACCAAGCACTGGCAATCATAAGCCAGAGGAAGAGCCTAATTTTGGAGTGATTTAAATGGGAAGGCGTCGAATTAATCCAGAAGATAATAAGCTACCCAAGCGCGTAAGATCTAATGGCTACAGCTACGTATTCAAACCTCATGGCTCTACAAAAACAATAGGCTTAGGTAAAATAAAAGAAACGACGATTGCGCAGGTATGGGCCCACTATGAAAGATTAATGGCTGAATTATCCACAACATTAACGTTTTCTCAACTGTGGAATTATTTTCTTGATAGCGCCTATTTTTCTGAACTCAAGCCCCGAACCCAAAAGGATTACCTACAGCACCAGAAGAAGCTTCTGGCCGTCTTTGGTAAGGTCAGCGTGAACAGCATCAAGCCAGAGCACGTCAGAACATTCATGGATAAGCGTGGCTTGCAGAGCAAAACACAGGCAAACCATGAGATGGCAAGTATGTCTAGGGTCTATCGGTGGGGCTATGAGCGTGGGTATGCTAAAGGCAACCCATGTGTCGGCGTTATGAAATTCAAGGCAGTCAAAAGAGACAGGTATATTACCGATGATGAGTGCCTTGCTATTTATCAATCTGCTGATGATGTAGTAAAGGCGGCAATGGAGATAGCCTACCTCTGCGCCGCCCGATTATCAGACGTACTTGGCATGAAGTGGCAACAAATTACTGAGCAAGGGATATTTATTCAGCAGGGGAAGACGGGAATTAAACAGATTAAGGTCTGGACGCCAAGACTACGGGAAGCCATAGAGTTAGCTAAATCGGCATCAGTGCCCACTCAGGCCGATACTCCCGTCATCATGGGACAGCATAAAGGGCACTACAGCAAGCGTGGATTCAGTAATCGATGGATGGAAGCGCGCTCAAAAGCATCAGCCCAACTTGGCTACGAGCTTGACTGTACATTTCATGATTTGAAAGCTAAGGGTATTTCAGACTACAAGGGAAGTACAAAAGATAAGCAACTATTTAGCGGGCATAAATCAGAAAGTCAGGTTTTAGTATACGACAGAAAGGTTAAATTATCGCCTACTCTTGATATCCCTTCGTTGCCTAAGAGCGAAAAATATACTAAGTGAATATACCAAGAGAATACCAACACCAATTTCTAGCCTGTGCAACATTCCACATAAACCATTGATAAATATGGCGGAGGAAGTGGGATTTGAACCCACGGAAGGTTGCCCTTCGCCGGTTTTCAAGACCGGAGCCTTCAACCACTCGGCCACTCCTCCGCAACGAGGCGAACTATAAACAGAGTCGATCCGGTTGTAAAGAGCGTTTGCGCTAATCGACTGAAAAATCGCCATTAGTCTCTTCGCTACCCTTTCTTTATTTGTCGGCGTTAGCGCTGGTGCGTAAAGATGGGTAAAAGCCATAGGCGCAACGGCGGCAAGCCATTAATCTTGCATCAAATATTACTGGCACACCTTTATGATGAGAGGCAAATTATGGATCGTTTGATTGCGACATCCTCGCGCAGGCATTCGCTCTTAAGCACCCACAAGGTGCTGCGCAATACTTATTTTCTGCTGTCGCTTACGCTGGCCTTTTCCGCGCTGACCGCCACCGCGAGCACGCTGCTAGGGCTGCCGGCGCCCGGGTTGATTCTGATGCTGGTCGGCTTTTACGGGCTTCTGTTTTTGACCCACCGGCTGGCCAATAGTCCGGCAGGGATCCTCGCTACCTTCGCCCTGACCGGTTTTATGGGCTATACGCTGGGACCGCTACTGAGCATGCTGCTGGCGTCCGGCGCGGGGGACGTCATTATGCTGGCGCTGGGAGGCAAGGCGGTGGTGTTCTTTTGCTGCTCGGCGTACGTCCTCACCACCCGCAAGGATATGTCCTTCCTGTCGGGGATGATGATGGCCGGCTTCGTGGTCCTGCTGGTCGCGGTCGTAGCTAATCTTTTTCTGCATATCCCGGCCTTGTCGCTGGCGATAAGCGTGATGTTTATCCTGTTTTCCTCCGGCGCGATTTTGTGGGAAACCAGCAATATCATTCACGGCGGAGAGACAAACTACATCCGCGCCACCGTCAGTCTCTATGTATCGCTATACAACATTTTCGTCAGCCTGCTGAGCATCTTCGGCGGTATGCGCAGCAACTGATATGAATAACCCCGAGTTTATTAGAGAGTAATTTTGGCAATACTACGCCGCTTCCTCTGATGCTAATTGCAAAGCGTAATAGTTCATTTCGGCTTCAGTAGGAGGGATGTAACCCAGCCGCCCGAGCAGCCTTCTGTTGTTGTACCAGTCCACCCAGTCCAGCGTGGCCAACTCCACTTCCGTCCGGTTTTTCCAGCTCCCGCGGTGGATAACCTCCGTTTTGTACAACCCGTTGATACTCTCTGCCATCGCATTATCGTAGGAGTCGCCG
>NZ_FRDB01000289.1 GCF_900143145.1 Candidatus Sodalis sp. SoCistrobi | reverse complement strand
TGCTCATGCTGAGTTTCCAGCACTAGATTAACTGCCCGTTCACGGACTTCCGGAGAGTAACGTTTGGTCGTTGTCATAGAGACCTCCACTTTTAAAGTATAGACTCTAATTTATCCGGGGTGATTCACCACACCACCTGCTTTTCCTGCAAATCCGTCTCTTGCATAAGCCAGGCGCCGAAAATGACCGCAATCAACCCCATCTCTTCCCGGCTGAAACGAATACGGTATTCCGCCTCCAGCGGGATCATCGCCGCACGGGTGGCGCGCAGCAAACTGGGGTATTTTTCTTCAACCTCGCTTTGCAGGCTACTGTCTATGCCCATATGGAAATGGCAGCGTTCCAGCGCGGCGCTTAGATGGAAAAACAGCTGTTCCGCCAGCGCGTCCTCCTGGGAAAAGGTTCTGCCGGAAAGCTGGGCGAAACGCCGGACTAGCCGTTCGACCGCTTGGCTTAGCCGTCTATCGTCGGCGCAGTCCGGATCGGCGGGTTGGGGATGCCGTAACAAACTGATAAGCAGCGTCAACCCAAACAGCTCGCCGGCCGGCCAAGACCAGTCGCGCAAGGCTTCCTGCACCGCCTGGTACGCCTGTTTCTGTATAAGCCATTGCCGCTGGTGCTGGTTGAAGTTGGGCGTTTGCCGACGATGGCATTGCAGCTGCAGGTAACGCAGTCAGAGAGCGAGGAACTGGCGGTTACTATTGGCGCGTTGAGCGGGCAGCAGCGGCAAAAGGCGCTCCAGGGCCTCCGCCAGACGCGGCGGCGGGATTTGCAGCGCGGGTGGCAGGTCGCGCCACTGATGCGTTAGCGCCGCGGTAAAATCCCGCTCGACGCGATCCGGGCAGAGGCGCAGCGCCCGACGCAGGCCATCGAACAGACACAACCGATGATTGAGAACGTTGCCCTCAATACGGTATGACCCCTCCCGGCACAGCAGGGTGAGCCGGTAGAGTGTGGCGATTTCGGCTTCGAGCTGCGCGAGATCGCTTTGTACGGTATCGGCATCGATCCCGCACCGATGTGCCAGTTGTGCCAGTGAGCAAGACGCCGTCGCCGAGTATAGCAGCAGCAACAAATGGCTACGCCGGCCGGAAGCGGACAGCGCGGGCGCCTGTGAAGTGGGCGGACTCATGGGTCGTATACCCTTTTGGCTATCGTAACAGCCTTAATCATAGTCAACCGCTATCTCGCCACTGCCGGCGCGCCAACTTTGTTTCATAGCTTTTAGCCGCGTCACATTTTTCCTGCCGCTGCCGGACCAGCCGTAAATCCCGCCGCTAAGGGGAAAGGGGGGATGGATCGTCGTCTAAGTTATGTTATTTTATAACAATATCGGCTTACGGGGGGCTGGCGCCTGTCGGGGTAGGCTATGACCCAATTTAACGGTGGCATCCTGATTTGTTGCGGGCGTCTGGCGCCTGTCGGGATAGACTTTGACCCAATTTACCGGTGGCATCCTGATTTGTTGCGGGCGTCTGACGCCTGTCGGGGTAGGCTATGACCAAATTAACCATGTCGCCCTTATCTGTTGCGCGCGTCTGTAGGGAGAAGCGGTGACCAAAATTAACGACGATATCCTGCGGTCGGAGGCTCCCCGCCCATCCCGCCTCTGGCTGAATTTGTGGCCGCTTTGGGCATTTTTTGTGGCGCTGGCGGCGGCGGGCCACTGGATCTGGCTGCGTTGGCCGCAGATACTTTTACAAATGGTTCTCTGGCAAAAGCAGCTGCACCAGCACATGGTTGTGCTGTTGCAGGAGGTGCAGGCTAATCCACAGCATTATGGCGCCACCCTGCTGCTGTTCAGCTTCGTGTATGGCATACTGCATGCGGTCGGGCCCGGCCACGGCAAAGTGGTCATCACCACCTATCTTGCCACCCACCGTTCCCGTTTGCGGCAGAGCTTGCTGATGACGCTGGCCGCAGCGCTGTTGCAGGGCGCGATGGCAATCATGCTGGTCACGCTGACGCTGAACCTGCTGCGTTTGTCTTCACGCACCTTGCACCTTAGCCAATTCTGGCTGGAAAAGGCCAGTTTTGTGCTGGTGGGGGTATTGGGCGTCTGGCTGTGCTGGCGTGCGCTCCGGCGCCTGTTACAACGCCTGCGCACGACCGCGACCTTTGCGGGGAGGGCGCCGGTGTTCCGAACCTTGAGGCCGGAAAATCACCACCACCACGCGGGCTGCGGCTGTGGGCACCGGCATTTGCCGCGCGATGATGAGCTACAGGCGGCCGACGGCTGGTACAATCGCGCCGCTGTGGTCGTCGCTATGGGCTTGCGCCCCTGCTCCGGCGCGGTATTGGTGTTACTGTTCGCCAAAGTGATCGGCGTCTATGGCTGGGGCGTGTTGTCTGCGCTGATGATGGCGGTGGGTACGGCGCTAACGCTTTTGACGCTGGCGCTGTTGGTGTTTTTTGGCCGGACCGTGGCTGAACGACTGATTAAGCCGCGCGCGCCGGCGCTCTGGCGCGATGTGGTATGGGCAACGCTGGCGCTCGCCGGCGGGGTAGTGCTGGTCGGCGCCGGCGCGTTGCTGTATTTCAGTGAGGTGCCGGAAATGGTAAGCGGCATCCGCCCGTTTGGCGTCTAATCACACCACCGCCGCCATGCCGCCATCGACAAACAGCAAATGACCATTAACAAAATCCGCAGCGGGGGAGGCGAGGAACACCGCCGCGCCGATCAGTTCCTGGGGATCGCCCCAGCGCCCGGCGGGTGTGCGCTGATAAAGCCACCGGTTGAATGTTTCATCCTCCGACAGCGTAGTGGTCATTTCGGTTTTGAAATACCCTGGCGCGATACCGTTGACCTGAATGTTGTAAGGCGCCAGCTCGGCGCACATTCCGCGGGTCAGCATTTTGACCGCCCCTTTAGCCATAGGTATCTACACATTTATCGTGATACCTGTTATTACTTTGCAGAATGATTTCAACCTATCTGTTGGCGGGATTGACTCTCGCCTTACCCGCCGATATCAGACGCTGGTTAAACAGCATATGACG
>NZ_FRDB01000290.1 GCF_900143145.1 Candidatus Sodalis sp. SoCistrobi | reverse complement strand
TGCTCATGCTGAGTTTCCAGCACTAGATTAACTGCCCGTTCACGGACTTCCGGAGAGTAACGTTTGGTCGTTGTCATAGAGACCTCCACTTTTAAAGTATAGACTCTAATTTATCCGGGGTGATTCATTTAGCGAGAGTTGCTCTTAAGCCTCCTCCCTGATGTGTAGATACCTATGCCCTCAAGGCCGTTCTCTCGAATGGGTACGGCACCGGCCGGTGCCGCAGACCCTGATACAGAGGAGAGCGTACGATGCTTCATTTACCTTCTGCGGCTTTGCGCGTTGAGGAATCAGACCGCCTGTCATTTTTACCTTATCTCTTTGGCGAGGACTTTCTGGATGCCGAAATGCAGGTATACGACTACGCCAATCGCTATTTACCGGAGTACAACGGCGGCTTCTGGCACTTTATCCGCCTGCCTGACGGTGGCGGCTACATGATGCCGGATGTTGGCCCGGTGCGACTGGTTAACGATGACAACAGGTTTGACCGCACGGTCAGTAACGATGTTGCGGGCATCATCCTTACGTCGCTGGTGATTAATCATCGTTGTGGACTGCACCATGATCGGGATCGCGCCGGGCTGGTCAAGCTGTTTATCCAGCGCGAAGAGCAGCTTTGGCATCACATCGTTGCACACCCGGAATGGGGCGATATTTACGCCGCGCTTGACTGATAGCCGGCTAACGGGCGGCAACGTCGCCCGTTAGTCCCTGATGATTTAATTTTTGGCTGTGGAGGTGTTGATGCGTATTCTCATCGTGATCGAACAGTGATTCGCATGAAAGGCCGATCACAGATTCGCATCTAAGCTCGGTCACTTCTCCCTACCGTTTTTGGCATGAGATCAGGATCAGGGCGTTCAGCCTTGAGGGGCATACGAACCTCTGCAAAAAAACATGCCATGCAGGGGCCGCCAATGTGGTGGCTCGCTGGCATCCCGGTGCGCGGTCAGTCCGGCAGGTCAACACCCTGCCAGCCACCTGACGGTGGCCGGCAGTATAGCGGCGGCGCAGCCGCCGTTAACTGCTGTGCGGGAAGGTCAGTGGTGGCGGTAGGGATAGCGCCTGCTTGTCTATAATCGCTGTCTTTTCCGGTCGCGCCCCTCCGGGTCCGGCTGTCGCGCTGCGCGTGGCGACAGCGGGCTGGCGCCACCCTGACGGGCATCCATCCGTCGCGCCACCCCGCTTGCAGCGGCCAGGAGGCCGCGCCGCCCAACCCCAACCGCACAGACGGTAACGCCGTCTGCGCTTCAAGGACGCCCCGGCCTGTGGCCGAGTCGGGTGTGCGCCTGCTCATCCCGCCATCGCTGGTGTTCTCTCGTCAAGCCCTTGCGCAAACGGCGTTGCTCCCCGTGCCCTTGCCGCGAAAGGTCCCGACGAGAGATATCCCCCCATCGATACCAGGAGAAATAGCATGCGCACAGACAACATCAACACCGCCGCTCAGGCGCCCTCGGAAATATATGGGAAAAACCGGCAAGGGGCGCGGGGCATGAACTCCTGCACTTCCAACGGAGCGGAGCCTCACGGTGTATTACCCCGACAAGACCGGGTGCTGCCGTTTTCAGAAGGTGACGCCTACACCAATTGCGTGTTGAGCGTAGCGCAGATAACCGACCTGTTCTGCTTTATCACCGAGGCGGCACCGTGTTCAACGGGAACATTGCTGCCTCCGAAGGTGCCGGATACGGCGGAATATCTGTGTGCGGTGTTTGCGGGGAGTGCGGATTCAATCGCGGTCTGGCTGGTTGATGGCTGGCCGGTGGCCGCCAGTGATGAACTTTGCCTTGTCCACTGGTCACTGCTGGACGGGCGATAAAAAGGCAGCGCGGAGAACGCTGCCTTTTTACCCCGGTCAGGTTTTTATTCCTGACCGGATATTTCCACATCACGACATTGGAGACATTAATAACGTCAACAACAAAGATTAAAACAAACACATACGCAAGTAAAGCAACGGAAATTGAAAATATGCTGGCGACAGCGGCAGTAGAGTCCGTTGCCCTTAACCAGTTGATACCGTCGGGTCTTAACGTGCGTCGCCGTGAGCCGGATGCGAACAAAATCAGCGAACTGGCGGGGAGTATTGCGGCGGTGGGGGTGCTGCAAAATTTGGTGGTTATTCCGGACAAGGGAGGTAAATGGGCGGTTGTCGCCGGGAGCCGTCGTTTGTTGGCGTTACGCCAGTTACAGGCGAACGGTCAGTTAGAGGAGGAGGTTACCGTACCGGTGAAAAAGGTGAGCGCGGAGCTGGGGGTATTGGTCTCACTGACCGAGAATACACAACGCGAAGCGATGCACCCGAGTGAGCAGTTTGCCGTTTTCAGAACGTTAAGTGAATCGGGAAAATCTGCTGCTGAGATTGCTGGCTTGCTGGGCTATACGACGCGACATGTTCAGAAGCTGCTGAAGCTTGCCCGTGTCCATACTGAGCTATTAAACGCACTGGCGCGTGATGAGATTAATGTTGACCAGCTACAGGCGCTGGCATCCAGCGATGATACCGAACGGCAATGGCAGGTCTGGTTACAGGGTGAGCACCTGTACGACGGTCGTAAGCCGCGCCAGCTTCGCAACCGGGTGCTGAATGATGAAGTGTGCGCCGACGATAATGCGATGCTGGCATTTGTCGGCATGGCGGCGTACACATCAGCGGGGGGCGAGATTCGGCATGACCTGTTTACCGACGCAGGTTATCTTCTTCATCCCTCACTACTGGACGCACTGGTTATCGAAAAAGTCACAAACCTTGCGCGGCACCTTGCCGACCATGAAGGCATAGGTATCTACACATCAGGGAGGAGGCTTAAGAGCAACTCTCGCTAAATGAGTAAGTTTTTCCAGACTATATTCCGATAATAATTTTAGTGTATTCAACAAGATGGATAGGCCAGCGAGCAGAGCAGGAGCGCTCTCTCTGCGGCCTCGCTTTTGCTGTCGTCCTGACAAGCGACATATCAGCTGGCGGGCTGCCGCATTTTCTTCTCCTTCAGCGCG
>NZ_FRDB01000291.1 GCF_900143145.1 Candidatus Sodalis sp. SoCistrobi | reverse complement strand
TGCTCATGCTGAGTTTCCAGCACTAGATTAACTGCCCGTTCACGGACTTCCGGAGAGTAACGTTTGGTCGTTGTCATAGAGACCTCCACTTTTAAAGTATAGACTCTAATTTATCCGGGGTGATTCAGTTTTAAAAACGATCCGCAAAAGGCCACTGAAGCCGGTAAAAAAGGCGGGCAACACAGCCATAGTGGTGGGCGCAGTTCGTAACCTCGCCCCTCTGTGCCCTGACTGAGCCTTATCGCCGGCAGAGGAAATGGTTCTTTCGCAGTCGCAATCACCGTGCGGTGGCTAACACACGCTAAGTTAGCGCGGTGAAGCAGACGAAGTACCACTTTAATAAACCGTCGTTAGCCGTCAGTTTCGGCATAGATTGTCCTCCTGGCCGATTTCGCTTAACGGTGAAATCGGCTTACGCAGATCCCCCAATTTTACATTCCGAATTCGTCTTCAGCTGCCCACCTTTCTCTGTACAGGCACTCACATCATACATATTGCGGACTCGCCGCTGACGCCAGTGGCCGGATCGTTTGGGCGGACCACCGCTTGGCGAAGTTGCTGTCCCGGTGGGTGTTGTGCTAATCTGCGGGCGTTATCATCATCTCATCGCGCGCAGGACGACCTGGGCGCCAGTCTGACTCTGCGGGACGGCCCGATCGATACGGAAAACGTCCTATGCAGTGGTTCATACTCTTCGTCGCCGGCCTATTTGAAGTCATTTGGGCCATCGGGTTAAAATTTACCCACGGTTTTACCCGCCCCCTTCCCAGCCTGATGGTTCTTGGCGCTTTGTGCCTTAGCTTTCTGCTGCTCTCCTGGTCCATGAAAACCCTGCCGGCAGGTACCGCTTACGCCATATGGAGCGGTATCGGCGCCGTCGGCGCCGCTCTGGTCGGCATGAGTGTATTGGGCGAAGCGGTGACGGCCGGGCGCATTATCAGCCTGTGCCTGCTCATCGCCGGCATTGCCGGGCTGAAATACTTCACCCCTTAGCGCAGGGTAAGGAACCCGACTTCACGCCGGATGAGGAACTCGACTTCGTGCCAGATAAAGAACCCCACTTCACGCCGGATGAGGAACCTGACTTTGGGCTGACAGGAAATAACGGCGGCAGCTCCCGCGGCAGCATAATCACATAGCGCAACGAAGCGCAGCGCGCGAATATCTTTTTTTGCAAATTGCGGCCTGCAGCCGTCTGAATCTATTGAATTTTGCCTGGACTCGGGAGTACATTATGCGCCGATCCTGTTGCGCGTCCCCACGCGCAGTACCTGGATCAGGATGCGCCGGCGGGCCGCTGTCGATGACCTCCCTTTAACCCTCTGCCACAGCAGGATCAAGGCTTGCGTGGTCACAGTAAGGAATTGGTGCAGTGAAATATTTTATGATGGGCATTTCGTTCATGCTGTGCTTGTGGGTAGGTACATTTTTTTTGTTATTGGAATAAGCAGCAAGCTCGCGGCACGGCAAATCGCTATACCGCGAGTTTCACCCCGTAACCACGGGGTGATGACTGATCGTTTTCTGCGCCGGTAGACCGGCCCCCCTTAGAGCCATAGGTATCTACACATCAGGGAGGAGGCTTAAGAGCAACTCTCGCTAAATGAGTAAGTTCTTCCAGACTATATTCCGATAATAATTTTAGTGTATTCAACAAGATGGATAGGCCAGCGAGCAGAGCAGGAGCGCTCTCTCTGCGGCCTCGCTTTTGCTGTCGTCCTGACAAGCGACATATCAGCTGGCGGGCTGCCGCATTTTCTTCTCCTTCAGCGCGTTGCAGCCGCCATACCAGAACAGCAGCCATACTGGCTATTAACAACCTGCGTAGTACGGCTGGCGCGCTGCGCTGAAGCCATGTTTCTACGTCATGTCCGGCACCTTTCAGCAACTTAAAAAATGATTCAATATTCCAGCGCCAGTAATACCAACGAGCTACTTCCTCGCAGGTGATCTCGCTGCAAACGTTTGTAAGCAGCGTCCAGCGTCCCACCACATTACCGAGATCATCCGTAAGCCGAACAACAACCAATCTGACCGTCAGAGGCTCTCCAGGTTGGATTTTTATGCGGCGGCCGGTTTCTTTATCTTTACGCTTCTGCTGCGCAGCTCGGGTTATGACTATCGAGGTTTCACTGATTTCCATATCAGCTTTTTTCCCTTTCCAGTCTACCTGTCCGCATCCGTTGTATGGCAGAAGAGCAGCAATCTCACCAATTTTCAATGAATTACCTTGCCACTCTGCACCATGTCCTTCTTTTCCTCGGATAAGCCAGCATATTCCTTGAGTACTCAACGTCCGCATATGTCCAATAGAGTCACCCTCTCTATCAATTATATGAATCAGCTTTTTACCTATATTAAGCGATTCCACACGGGCAATATCGGTCGTCAAGGCGTCCATATGTGTCTGCCGTTCGGACAGTCCTTCCGCCAACGTTGAATGACAACCGGTTGCATCGGTAAGTGTCTGAGATAGAGGCGCTATTGGCAAACCCGTGCCAGCATCAACCAGCAAGCTGCTTTGAAGTTCATATCCAACATCGCCACCGTGCGTCATTTTTAAGCGTCCGTATTTGGCATGATGGTAAAGAAATTGTAAACGTGACCAATCATGAACAACGAGAGCGTATGGATGCGGGCTAAGCGAAATTTGCTCAAGTGCTAGCGAAATAATTGGCTCATTGAGTTGACTGAAGCTAATTCGCTTATTATTCAGAAAACGCCAGACAGCTTGGGTAGTTGCGAAAGTTGATTTTTGAGCACTTGCGAGGTCTTTAACCGCAGAAGCAAGAAGAGCCGCGGGCGTCATATGCTGTTTAACCAGCGTCTGATATCGGCGGGTAAGGCGAGAGTCAATCCCGCCAACAGATAGGTTGAAATCATTCTGCAAAGTAATAACAGGTATCACGATAAATGTGTAGATACCTATG
>NZ_FRDB01000376.1 GCF_900143145.1 Candidatus Sodalis sp. SoCistrobi | reverse complement strand
TATTCATGCTGAGTTTCCAGCACTAGATTAACTGCCCGTTCACGGACTTCCGGAGAGTAACGTTTGGTCGTTGTCATAGAGACCTCCACTTTTAAAGTATAGACTCTAATTTATCCGGGGTGATTCAAACCGCCGCGAAAGAGTCCAGTCCGTGGCAAAAGCACTACCGCGAAATGGCCATCAAGACGGTGACCAAGCGCCTTTGCAAACGCTTGCCGGGTGCGGCAGAGATTTACTCGCTGCTGGATGTGGGGCATAGCGGCGCCGACCACAGTCGTCAACCCGGTGAACAATGCGCGCCCCCGCTTGCGCGATGTGCTGAGCAACCACAGATTCACCTCGGTGCCACAGGCCGCAGCACCAGAAACCGCGCCGGTGCCGGCGGAAAACCCGGCTCCAGAACCCGAGGTCATGCCGCCCGCACTCGAGGCTGCGCTCATCGCGTTCGATGACGCTAGCGACGAGGAAAGTTATCAGGCAGTTGTCGAGCACTGCAAAACCCTCGCTCAAACGCTCTCAGACGCTCACAGAGGCGTTTTGCGAGAGAAGATGACCCAAACAAGTCGAGGATACGAAAACCCCGTAGAGAGGCTTACACGCATGCAGAGACTAAAACACCTGTGGCGATGGCTGAGGGACACCCTGAGCCAGCCGGGCCACCCCTGAATATTATCCCGCTGGCGAACAGTTCCGGCACCGGCTGGCGCTTCCCGGATAACTCGATAGAGACCGGCTATGTGCAGGCCCGACAACGTGCAGAAGCGATGGGGTGTCAGTTACAGGCGCGGCAAACCAGCCGATATAGCGCGAGTCATTGAGAGGATATGAGCATGAAAAATACGATTTCCGTGGGTTATTCAACATTGTCCGGGCGTATTATGGCGGGATATTCCACGCAAGAGGCGAACACCACGCGTTTTACGGGCAAGAAATACGATGTCACGGATGAAGCAGTTACGGCGGTAGCCCGAAAGATGCTTCATCGCGAAGAGAGTATCGAGGTGGATTTTGGCGACGGGAGAATTCTGCGATTCTCCGTGGACATTGTTTCTCCGGGTAGCTGAATTCACATTGACAGGCTAGGCCGCCTGCCGTGAAATGGCGGCAATAATTTCAAATTGAAGAGTATTTATGCCTTCATGCAAAATTTGTAGTTCGTCAGTCATTATTGCGTGGACGTATATTCCTGAGCTTGACGGCTGGATAGGGAAAGGCACTTGCACATCCTGCGAAAACGTATCCGTTCATCTTGCGGGAAATCCACGATTTCAGCATTTTGCGCAGCGTTTTATTGCAATGAATACTTTTCCGTTCATGTTCTGATGAGAGAGAGCAATGTCGT
>NZ_FRDB01000292.1 GCF_900143145.1 Candidatus Sodalis sp. SoCistrobi | reverse complement strand
TCATGCTGAGTTTCCAGCACTAGATTAACTGCCCGTTCACGGACTTCCGGAGAGTAACGTTTGGTCGTTGTCATAGAGACCTCCACTTTTAAAGTATAGACTCTAATTTATCCGGGGTGATTCAGGGTTGCCGCTATTACCCCCGGTCCAAATAATATGCTGCTTACCGCCTCGGCCGCCCATTTTGGCTTTTGGCGTTCTATGCCGCTGATGCTCGGCATTATGCTTGGCATGCAGTGCATGCTGCTGCTGGTGGCCTGCGGCGTCGGCAGCCTCATTACACTCTATCCCGCCCTGCATTTTACGCTAAAAGTGGCCGGCAGCCTCTATTTGCTGTGGCTTTCTTGGAAAATCGCCACCGCCGTTTATGAAAAGCTGGATACCGATACGCCGCCGTCGCAGCCGGTGCCATTTTATCAGGGCGGTCTACTACAGTTTCTCAATCCGAAGGCGTGGCTGATGGCCCTCGGTGCAGTGGCCAGTTTCAGCCTGGCCGGGGAAGCATACGCGGGCTCGGTGATGGCGATAAGCGTCGGTATCGCCGCCGTCAACATAGTCTCGGGCGCCATCTGGCTGGTCTTTGGCACGGTGATTGGCCGGCTGTTGAAAAGCCGCCGTGCCTGGACGCTGTTCAATCTGGCGATGGGGCTGCTGACCGCCGCCTGCGTCGTGCTGATTTGGCGCTAAACGCGGTCTGCGCCACTGACGTCTGGCGAAGTTTGCACGCTACTTTCAGGCGCAGTGCAGGGTTCGTGCGCTGCCGATGACGCGCGCTGCCTATTTACGCATTGGCGTTAGCGCGGCCCGCGCATCCCCTTGAGCGTTGAGCGCGGCCTGCGCACCGGCTGTTTGGCGCTGGAGGTGGCTACTCCGCGTCGAACGCTTGCGTCAGCGCTTCCAACTGTTCCTGCGCGTCCAGCCAGGCCAGCTCTAGCGCCTCCAGCGCCGATTTGAGTTTACCTTGCCGCTGCAGGCAATCGTTTAGCTCGCTTTTACGGGCGTTGTCGTACAGCGCGCTGTCGCCAAGCTGGCCTTCAACCTCGGCCAGCTCCGCCCCCAGCGAAGCCAGTTGCTGTTCATGGCGACCGATGGCCTGGCGCAGCGGTTGGGTCGCTTTGCGAAATTCCGCCTCGCGCCGCTTTTGGTCTTTGCGCGTCTGCGCCGTGTTCGCGGTGGCAGGAGGCGCGTCCGTATCGTCATTTGGCCCGCGCGGACGCTGTTGTTCCGCCAACCATTGCTGATAATCCTCCAAATCGCCGTCGAAGGGGGCGACCTGACCCTCATGCACCAGATAGAATTCATCCGTGGTGGAACGCAGCAAATGGCGATCGTGGGACACCACGACCAGCGCGCCGTTGAAGTCGATCAACGCTTCGGTAAGCGCCTGGCGCATATCCAGATCCAAATGGTTGGTGGGCTCATCAAGCAGCAGCAGATTGGGACGCTGCCAGACGATCAGCGCCAGCACCAGCCGCGCTTTCTCGCCGCCGGAAAAACGCGCCGTCGGTTCCGTGACCTGGTCGCCCTGGAAACCGAAGCCGCCCAGAAAATCGCGCAGCGACTGCTCATACTCCTTCGGCGCCAACCGGCTGAGGTGTTGCAGCGGCGTCTCATCGGCGCGCAAGAACTCAAGCTGGTGCTGGGCAAAGTAGCCAAGTTTAATGCCTTTCGCCAGCGACAGCGCCCCCGACTGCGGCGCCAGCGTCCCGGCCAGCAGCTTGATAAGCGTCGACTTACCGGCGCCATTGCGCCCCAGCAGACCGATGCGTGAACCGGGTACCAAATTAAGCTTAATGGAGCGTAAAATCAGGGTATCGCCATAGCCGGCGCTGACCTTTTCCATCGTCAGCAGCGGATTGGGCAAACTCTCCGGCGTGCGGAAACTGAACTGGAAGGGATTGTCCACATGGGCCGGTGCAATCAGTTCCATCCGTTCCAGCATCTTGATGCGGCTTTGCGCCTGCTTGGCCTTGGTCGCTTTGGCGCGAAATCTGTCGATATAGTGCTGTAAATGCGCCACTTTTTCCTGCTGGTGCTGGTAGAGCGACTGTTGCTGAGCCAGTTTGGTGGCGCGCTGCAGCTCAAACGATGAATAGTTGCCGGCGTACTCATTCAGGGACTGTTGCTCGATATGCAAGACCCGGTTAATGATGGGATCAAGGAAATCCCGGTCGTGGGAAATCAGGATAAGCGTGCCGGGGTAATTTCTCAGCCACTTTTCCAGCCAGATGACCGCATCCAAATCCAGATGGTTGGTAGGTTCGTCCAGCAACAGCAGATCGGAGCGGCACAGCAGGGCCTGCGCCAGATTCAGACGCATACGCCAGCCGCCGGAGAAAGCCCGTACCGGCTGCATCAGCTGCGGTTGGCTGAAGCCCAGACCGCTTAACAGGCTGGCGGCGCGGGCGCGAATGGTCCAGGCGTCTATGGTGTCCAGTTTACCGTGCAGGGTGGCGATGGCATGGCCGTCATTTTTTTCATTGGCAATAACTAATTCAGATTCGAGCTGACGATATTCCCGGTCACCATCGATAACATACTCCAATGCCGGTACGTCCAGCGCGGGGGGTTCCTGATTGACCCAGGCCATCGCCCAGTTGGCGGGCAGGCTAACGCCGCCGGCGTCGGCGCTGAGTTCTTTTTTCAGCAGCGCGAGCAAGGTGGATTTGCCGCAACCGTTTTTGCCGACCAACCCGACTTTTTGCCCCGGATTGACCGTGGCGGTGGCGTTGTCCAGGAGTACACGGGTACCGCGACGAATTTGCAACGAGGAGAAAACAATCATTGTTATTGCAAGTTTAAAATGTCAACTAATCCCGCAAAGTAGAAATGTCACCTTTTCCTGATGAAATGTTATGCTGTGCATATTTAACTCAGAGATGTGAAACATCATGCCTAATGTGCTGCAAAAT
>NZ_FRDB01000293.1 GCF_900143145.1 Candidatus Sodalis sp. SoCistrobi | reverse complement strand
CGGCGACTCCTACGATAATGCGATGGCAGAGAGTATCAACGGGTTGTACAAAACGGAGGTTATCCACCGCGGGAGCTGGAAAAACCGGACGGAAGTGGAGTTGGCCACGCTGGACTGGGTGGACTGGGTGGACTGGGTGGACTGGTACAACAACAGAAGGCTGCTCGGGCGGCTGGGTTACATCCCTCCTACTGAAGCCGAAATGAACTATTACGCTTTGCAATTAGCATCAGAGGAAGCGGCGTAGTATTGCCAAAATTACTCTCTAATAAACTCGGGGTTATTCATCGGTGCGGTTCAAAGGCGATGAGGACAAGGTGGAAAACACCTACAAAAATGCCGATCCGCTGATGCCGGACGATATCGCCGGGGCCGTGTTCTGGGTCGCCACCCTGCCCGCCCATGTCAATATCAATGTGCTGGAAATGATGCCGGTAAGCCAGTCTTTCGCCGGGCTCAGCGTGCACCGCGAGGAGTGAACCGGCTAATGGCGCTCCGCCGGGGTCGCTGCGGCGGCAGCGGCACACCCGACCTTGCGCGGTTTTAATGGCATGCCAACCTGCGCCGCGGCGGCAGCGGCACACCCGATCTTGCGCGGTTTTAATGGTATACCAACCGGCGCCGCAGCGGCCTCGTGAAACTGACGCGCCGGGCAAGCACAGGCAAAGCCCGCCAGACCTGTGCCGCTTTGCGCGCCATGTTGAGGGTTCGTGAGGGGTTTGAGATAATATTATTATGATCGCATACATTATTAGCGCGTTATGCCGCGCACAGCTTAGAAGGAACATGGCATGAACACAATCCCGACCCGACGTTTGCTCGGCGGACTGCTGGCACTGGGCCTGCTGGCGTATGCCGGCGCAGGGATCGCCGCAAGCGACACTACCCAACATATCGTTATCGACTCCGGCGATACCGCGCGATCGCGCGAGGCGGCGCGGCAGAGCCAGGAACAATGGAATGCTACCCACGGGCTGCGTAACAAAGTCAATACGCGCGTAGAGAAAGATTTCGATCGCTACGATAAGTCCGTGGATCTGCAGGAAAAATGCAACAGCAGCCAGAATGTCAACGCCTATTGGGAAGCCAACACCTCACGCTGTCTGGATCGCCGTACGGGACGTGCTCTGCTGGCGCCTTAAGCGGCAGGATAATTTCCTAAAAGGCTTTACGCTGCTACGCTTATAGCGCCACTTCATTATCATATAAGGATGACAGGATGAAGAAGTCAATGTTGTTTACCCTTGCGCTGGCTCTGCTTGTGCCGCTCGGCGCGCAGGCCGCGTGCGAAGACGTGAAAGCGGACATAGCGCGTAAGATTGTTGCCAATGGCGTACCCGAATCCGGTTTTACGCTTGAAATCGTACCGAGCGATCAAGCGGACGGCGCCAGCGGTCAGGTGGTGGGCCATTGCGAAAACGATACCCAGAAAATCGTCTACACCCGCCACGGGGACGACGCGCCCAGTCCCTAATGCGGCATAGGGAGGCGCTGGACGTGCCTCCCCCTTCCTGGACTACCCCGCTTTTGCGCGCGCTAGTCTTCCTGCCGCGGGCGCAAACCGTGCGGCACCAAGCCGGCGGCGCCCAGCGCCCAGCGCGCTATGAGCATTGAAACCCAATAAACCCCGTGCATCGACACCGCCACCTGCTGCGCCATGTGCGCCAGATCCTGGCCGTACTGGCCGTGATGGGCGATAAGATGCTGCACCGGATCGTCAACTCCCGGTAACCGCCGCTGCAAATTGGTATTGAGCGTGGCGCCCAATATTGCGGTACCCAGCGCCGATCCGACCATGCGGGTGAAGACCGTTGAGGCGGTGGCAATACCGCGGATCGCAAACGGCGCCTCGTTTTGTACCGATACCAGAAAGGTGGTATTGCACATCCCCATGCCCAGGCCGATGACAAACGACGCCAGCCTGGCGTCGTTGATACTGCTTTGGGCGTCCAATCGCAACAGCAAAAGACTGCCGGCCACCAGAAGAACCGCGCCGCACAGGGCCATCAAACGATAGGAGGTGGGTTCATCAACCTGCCGCACAGCGTGCTCGCCAGCGGCCAGCCCAAGGACATTACCGCCAGCGTCCAGCCTGCTTCCAGGGTGCTGCCGCCGAGTACCGCCTGAATATAGGTGGGTAAAAACGCGGCGATACCCATCATCGCCGCGCCGATAATCAGCCCGCCGACATTGCCGGCAATAATGATTTTGCTCTGCCATAGCGCCAACGGGAACAACGGCGCGGGACTACGCCGCTGTTCGCGCACCAACAGTACCGCGCTGACAACGGACAGCGCCAGCAGCGCCGCCCGCCAGTGGCCCAGTTGTTCACCCTGCAGTAAGGCGATAAGCAGACCGCCGACCGCAAGGGTCATATAGGCGATGCCGGCGACGTCCAGGGACGCCGCACCCTGCCGCTGGGGCGCAGCAGGGAGATAACGCGCCAGCAACCCCACCGAGAGAATGCCCAGCGGCACATTCACCCAAAATACCCCTGACCAGTGAAAATGCCGCACGATAAAGGCGCCCATTAACGGACCCACGATAGCCGATACTGAATAACCCCGAGTTTATTAGAGAGTAATTTTGGCAATACTACGCCGCTTCCTCTGATGCTAATTGCAAAGCGTAATAGTTCATTTCGGCTTCAGTAGGAGGGATGTAACCCAGCCGCCCGAGCAGCCTTCTGTTGTTGTACCAGTCCACCCAGTCCAGCGTGGCCAACTCCACTTCCGTCCGGTTTTTCCAGCTCCCGCGGTGGATAACCTCCGTTTTGTACAACCCGTTGATACTCTCTGCCATCGCATTATCGTAGGAGTCGCCG
>NZ_FRDB01000294.1 GCF_900143145.1 Candidatus Sodalis sp. SoCistrobi | reverse complement strand
AATGCGTGCTGTCGTCCCACACCCGTTCGCATTTGATGGCGCCCAGCTCTTCCAGCGTCGTCAGCGCCCGGCTGGCGCGTGAGATGCTCTTCCTGGCGCCGCTGCCCGTTGACAGGCCACACCAGTCCGACAGCTGCTCCACGCTGGCCTCCACCTTGCCGGAGACGATATTCAGCCGGTCAGCCATCGCCACCATCAGCGCGTTAACCGCCCGCGCCCGATGGGCGTTCATCCGTTTGATAAACGGTTTTTTCAGGCCGGTTTTCACGTCAAGACGTGGCGTGGTGTACCAGGCTTCATGCCGGGCCGGATTACTGTTCTGGGCCGCCTTGACCAGAGCTTTCACTATCGCCGGCTTGGCGGCATCCGGCGTCGGCGACCGGTAACAGGGGTAAGGGTTGCTGACATAACAGTCCCGCACCGGGCTGTTAATCGTGGTCTGCAAAGCTGGAGTGAAGAGTTCAGTCACCGCTCCCTGCACTTAAGGTCGGCAGGGGGGATTGATCTTGAGCGCGCATGAGATATAATTCCCGCAGGCACCGCGCCTGCTTACGACCCCCGAGTTTACGCATGATCCGACCAAAGATTCCACGTAACTTGGGGGTACTTGCGTCTGGAGCCAGGCTCCATCCTGTCCACCTTCCGGCGTGGACGACCAGCAAAAGCCAAATTTTCCCTACTTTACCAAAAGCCGCCGCAGCGGTAAAGCCGGCCGTGCGCGCCCTCATCGCCAGGTCGAGCGATAACAGAGCGGTCTGCAACAGGACGGTCAAACGCCTCATCCGGCCCACCCGGCAACCAGCCCCAGCAGATGAGCCACATAGGCCTGCAGGAAAAACCCCGGCGTCAACAGACGGCGCTGCGGGTCGAGGGGGCTGATGGCCACCACCGCCAGGGCACCGGCTATCAGCAGCGTCGGCAGCAGCAGGCCAGAGAGCATCATGCTGTGCCCCAGCCCGGCATTCAGCCGCAGTGTGAGTATCGGCCAGCTGACGATAGCCAGCCCGCGCAACCAGCCGGTCTCGCTGACGGTCGGCGGCAGGGTAACGCAGAGTCCGTAGCTCGCCAGCAGCAACAGCAGGCCATCCACGCCATAGGTGCCGGGGGTGGCGACGTAATACCCCCACAGCGCCAGCAGCAGCGCCCCACCCACGCCGCCGTTGGGGCTGCCCTGGCGGACCGGCCAGTGCGCCATCGCCAGCGCCTGGGTCACCACCGCAAACAGAAACAGGATATTCGGCTCATACAGCGTGAAGCCGTCGTGGCGCATCACCAGCCAGTACCCCGGCTGGGCCAGCAGCGCCCAGCCCCATAGCCGGGTGGCCTGGGCCTGTCTGACCGGCCGGCGCGCCAGGTTATCGCCCCAGACCAGCGCGAACAGCGGAAATGCGCCGCGTCCGAGCAGCAGCAGGGTCGAAGAATCCAGCCCCTGCGCCCGGTTGGCGTGATCGAGCACCATCAAGACCAGCGCCAGCAGCTTTATCACATCCTGCTGCAGCGGGGTAAACTGCACCACGGCGGGTAAGGGGCGGCGTTCGCCGCTGTGGGGGTCAAAGTGCGTCACAGTGCGTGGCCTGCTCGGTGAAGTCGGTAAAACTGTTGACGCGTAACACGCGTATCCCCGCCTGCGCCATCGCCTGATGGAAGGGCTTATCCAGCCTGAGCCGTTTTTTGAATTGATGCGTGCTCTCATCGAGCATAATCACCGCCTTGACTCGGAGTTGCGGGTCAAGCCAGACAAAATCAGCGTGCCAGTGCGCGAGCGGTTTCAAAAAACGCAGCCGCATCGTGGCGTCAATCGCCTGTTTGGGATTGACCTCGACCAGGTCAACCACCCGGACCTTGGCCATCACGCTATCGCCGTCAGGCATAATCCCCTGAAGCTGAGACAAAAAGGCCCTTTCCCCGTCGGTTAAAAACGGCTTTCTGACATAGACCCCGCCCGGCGCGACTCTGCCGCCGATAAGGTTTTTCATCAGCCTGCGCAACGCGAAAAAAATCGCCAGCAACACGATAAGTGCGCCCCACAACGTCATAGCCATTTCTTCTCCAATGCTATCAATCGCCATACATCAGTCGCCGCCCAGCGTTTTTTCTTTAATACGCTCTGGCCGCTGCGCCTCATCGGGCACGATACCCTGCGCCGGGGATGACAATCGGCTGCGGGACGCCACACTCTCCCGCGCCACCTGCTGGATTGCCGCATCCTGCTGACGCATCGGCGCCAGCGCCTCACGCACCAGGGCGGCCGGCAGACGGTCCCGCACCGCCTCAGGCCGGAGTTCCCCCGCCTGGAGCAGCCGGAGCAGCTGTGCGTCGCTCAAGGCGTCCAGCTGACGCGGTGAGGCGGGCTGCCGGGCCTGCCGCGCAATCTGCTCCTGTAGCGCACGCTGTTGTTTCTCATCCGGCGTTGCCGGCAGGGTTAACGGGTTGTCCGGCGGACGCGCCACCGCCTTGACCGTGGCGTCATCCACCCATAATCGGCCACCGGTCATCGCCTGCGGGTTAAACGGCACGCCCTCCCCCTGCAGCCGCACCACCACGCCGCTGTGCGAATAGCGCGCCGCCAGCGCGATACCAGCTTTCATCGACGTCGCCAACCGGGTTTCCTGGTTGGCGCTGGCCTGCAGCGCCACAAACTGTGCCCGCTCACTGCCCAGCACGCGCCCTTGAATCACCCCGGATAAATTAGAGTCTATACTTTAAAAGTGGAGGTCTCTATGACAACGACCAAACGTTACTCTCCGGAAGTCCGTGAACGGGCAGTTAATCTAGTGCTGGAAACTCAGCATGAGCA
>NZ_FRDB01000298.1 GCF_900143145.1 Candidatus Sodalis sp. SoCistrobi | reverse complement strand
GTTGCGCAACTCGGAGGCTTTCTTGCTCGAAAAGGCGACGGTGAGCCAGGCGCAAAAACTATCTGGAAAGGCTTGCAGAAAGTCATGACGGCCGCCGAAACGCTACGCGCGCTCAGGCACGAACAGAATGTGTATAACGAGGTGGCTATAAACATGTCGGCCGTGGCCGAACACTTATTGGGGTTCAAGCATGGCAAATACGCTGACCAACAGCAGCGTCAGCACGCCAAGAGCGATTTCCGTTAAGGTCAACCGGGTCAGTCGTTTAATGGCGCGGGCTTCGTCTATGCGCATCGTGGGGACAATATGGTAACGGTTGGTCAACGCCAGCAGTACCATCGCCGCCACGGAGAGAATTTTGATTATCAGCATGCGCGAATACGGCTGTCCCAGCGCGACAGGCCAGTGGCCCAAAACCAGAAAGGTGTTACCGATACCGGTCAGAATCACCAGCGCAACCAACAGATGGCCGCAGCGAGAATAGGCCATCAACGCCCTCAGGGCCTCCTGGCGCAAGCGTGGACGGGTTAGCCCGCGCAGGGACAACAACAAGGGCCATAAACCACCGAGCCATCCCGCCACCGCCAGCAGATGCAGCATGTGGTTACCGCGCTGCGCGGCGCCGCGTAATCCGCCATACATCGCCGCGTGGCCAACAAACGCCAGACTGAGCAGCGCAACCGTTGACAGCACCCATAACGCTCTGTAACGCCCGCGAGGGAGGGTGGCTCAGCAGGTCGCCAGCACCAACAACAGATGCCAAAACCATACCTGACCATAGGCCGTATGCAGCACCGCGCGCCAAACGTCAGGACGAACCGTATCCGGCCATCCCTGCCCCATCAGGCCAGCCTGCAGCGCCAGCAGCGCACAGCCCGACACCAGCGCCCCCAGTGCCAACACCTGCAGGATACCCCGGAACGCGCACCTCAGCCGCTGTTGCAGCGCCGGCGGCGCCAGACATTCGCTGAACAGCAACATGCCGCTCAGTTGGATCAACGCGGCAAAATGGATAAAGCGGCAGGCCGCGAACCAGGCCGGCAAGGTGGCCATTTATTTGACGCTGAAGGTATAGCTGCCCTGGGTTTTATGACCATCTACCGAAACCACATGCCATGCCACCTGGTATTCCCCCGCGGTCAGCGGCTGTGTAAAGGGCACGATGATCTGAGCGGCATTCGCCGGATCGGTTTTGATGGCTCCGGTCGGCACCTGCTGGTTACCATTGCGGGTTAAGGTCAAACCGCTGAACGTGGGTTCAACCGCTTCGGTAAACGTCAGGGTTAGGGCCTGCGGGGCGTCCGTCATGGTGGCATTGGCGGCGGGATATTGCGTTTTGAGATGGGCATGGGCCTCGGCCCGCGGCGCGCACAACACCGCGCCGGCAAAGAGCGCCAGCGCGTACACCGGCGCGACAATACGTTGCATTGACATTAGTGGCTTTCCTTAAGGTGATAAATGTCTAAATAAACGTTACGGCGGTGGGATACAAGACGGCAGGATCCGCTGCCCAGCCATTACCGCCACAGGCGAGAAAGGAACAAACGCCCGGTCACGGTTGGCAGGCCCGCTTACATGAACGCGGGCAAATGATAGCGGCTGTGGCGGATGAAGTCGAGGACAACCACCCGTCCCCCGGCGGCGGCGCGCGCGGGGGACGGGGGAAAAACATCAAGGCGGGAGACGCTTACAGGGTGGTATTAACGCTGTTGTCGCCGTTCATTTTTTTCAGATCCTGATCGATAAAGAACAGGCCGCTCGCGTCGGTGTCCACCAGCGCCAGCTTGTCGAGGATGGACTTGAACATCTTCTCTTCCTCGTGCTGCTCGGCGACATACCATTGCAGGAAGTGAAACGTGGAATAGTCCTGCAGCGTCATCGCCACGTGGGCCAGCTCGTTAATCTTCCGCGTGATCATCTGCTCATGCTCATAAGCAAGCTTGATAAGCTCGGCCAAGGCCGGAAACCCGACCGGCGGCGCATCGATCGCCCCCAGCACCGGCATGGTGCCGGTATCGTTCAGATAGTCGAACAGGCGGCGCATGTGATCCATTTCTTCGCTGGACTGGGTCTTGAAAAATTGGCTGGCGCCCTCCAACCCTTTGTCGGTAATGCCTTCAAATAGTTGACTTTTGTGATATTCTGCCTCTATTTGAGGTTTCCACGTGGTTACAGTTTCTGTTCATTGTCCTCGCTGCCATTCAGATGAAATTTATCGACATGGCCTTAGTCCAACTAAGCGCGAACGCTTCCGGTGTCAGTGCTGTCACCGTGTATTCCAGCTTACCTACCGCTATGAAGCGCGAAAGCCGGGAGTTAAAGAGCAGATCGTTGATATGGCCTTCAACGGTGCCGGTGTTAGCGATACCGCTAGAACGTTGAAAATCGGCATCAACACGGTCATCCGGGCTTTAAAAAGCTCTCGCCCCGCCGGATAACGTCTTCTCCCGTTGCTCACGCCGATGTCGCCCTTATCTGTGAACTTGATGAGCAATGGAGCTTCGTTGGCAGTAAGGCGCTACAGCACTGGCTCTGGTACGCTTACAATACCAAAACGGGCGGCGTTATAGCCTACACTTTTGGCCCCCGAACCGATGAGACCTGCCGTGAATTGCTGGCTCTGTTGACGCCGTTCAACATCGGCATGATTACCAGTGACAACTGGGGCAGCTATGCAAGAGAGGTGCCGAAGCAGAAACATCTGACTGGCAAGATCTTCACGCAACGTATAGAGCGCAATAACCTGACGCTCCGTACCCGCATTAAACG
>NZ_FRDB01000300.1 GCF_900143145.1 Candidatus Sodalis sp. SoCistrobi | reverse complement strand
TCAACGATCTGCTCTTTAACTCCCGGCTTTCGCGCTTCATAGCGGTAGGTAAGCTGGAATACACGGTGACAGCACTGACACCGGAAGCGTTCGCGCTTAGTTGGACTAAGGCCATGTCGATAAATTTCATCTGAATGGCAGCGAGGACAATGAACAGAAACTGTAACCACGTGGAAACCTCAAATAGAGGCAGAATATCACAAAAGTCAACTATTTGAAGGCATTACCCGTATTTTCTCCGAATACTGAATTTATCAATTCTTCTTGCGATTCATGAATAGGTGTTAAGTGTGAAAATGTCATTTTCGCTACGTCCTCAGAGGAAATACTACTTTCATCCTCAGAAACTTCTCTATTATTAAAGAGACTATCGGCTTCTTGGCAAAAATTCGACTCTTCTCCAACAAGCGCTAATATCTGGCTCTTACTCATCCCCATTAATTTCAGTGTGCAAGCTAAAGTTTTTCCCTTATTAATATTTCCGTCGACATTCCTCATCGTTACTAGCTTCAAAATATTCTTACAGCAATACAGTTGCCCCAAAGATAAATTGGAGCCTAAAAGCATAGCTGTTTGTATCCCCACATATTGCGCCATTGTAGCAACAATTACATTTACAAATGCAACCACTGTTATGGGAATTCTTTTCCTATTTAAAGGGCAAGGCGTTAAATGGAATTCGTTTTTTATACGCTCAAGTTTAACAATCTCATTTTCTTCGTACGTTTTGTCGTTTTTAATGATAAATATATTGTAGCCTAGATTTTCATTTGTAGAATTCTTTACAATATTGAAAACATGACTGCCTGAGCTTTCTTTTCCACAATATTGCAAGAAAAAAATATCGCCGTCACTTACATCTATTTTAGCTTCATGGTGTATTGGCACGGGAAATAGTCTTTTATCTACAGCAGAAAAAGAATCACATGTCGTTTCGTTTTTTTTCGGTGACAGTGATGCAATGGCGCAACGCTCCAAAATAAAATCTCCATTAGTATATTTCAGCTCGATGACTTCGTTGTTACTATATGCAAGACCATCATCTGCAATGAATATATTGTACGCTAGCGCATCACTTTCTACGGTGTATATTATATTAAAAAAATTCCTATTGCTTTCATCTTTTCCCGTATACTGCAAATATAAAATATCACCTTCCATAAAGTCTTTTTTCGATTTAGATTGTATGGAAATCGCTGGAACTCTTAACTTTATTGCAGACAATAAATCACATAGGGTCGGCGTTTCGTTTTGTTTATACTTAGAATTTGTAGTCTTTACTCTGGTGTTAAACGTCATATCAAGTTCTTCGTGGTTTATTGATTTTTCCATAGCTTACCTAATAGTCAATTTATGTTTGATTGATAACCCCCAACCTCATCAGCCAGAGTAAGGCTTGATCCAGCGGGCGGGTTATTCCGTGCTATCCGCATTCTGAGCCACATACACCGTGCTGACTGACGCTTTAAGCGCATCTAATTCTGCCAGCTGACGGTTCACTTTAGCGGACAGTTCCTTAATCGCCTCGAACAGTAACGCGGAAATGCTCCGCAGGCGGCGGTTTTAAACCTGTATAACCGAGCCATCACGCATCTTCGTCACCGCCAGCCACTGCTCACCCAGCCAGGTTTACACTGCACGTACAGCGTCCGCTGTCGCTGCCCGTGCGGTCCGGGATGGGGCATCGCGCGCTACCGGCACACTAGGTGGCTGATTGCATTGTCGAAGCTCAGTACCGGCATCTTCCACCTCACGCCTTAACGATTATTTTGCTATTCCTCTGCCGCCACAGAATAGGGAAGGTTGCGATTTCAATATTTCGCCTTGCGGCATTTCTTGACCAATCAAAGCATTGGCAAAGTTTTTTTGATGACAAAAATTTAAGGACCACTTACCTTTTTTCAGTGTGTTTGTTGTTTAATTAACGCGTAGATACCCACGACGACATGTGGGAAGGGGATGATTGATGGTAAAACCTTTTAATCGTGTTAGTTCACGCTTAAGTAAAAAACGAATCGTTTCTAAGTATATAACTTTTCTTTACTGTGCATAATCTACCTAAGAGCCGTGAGATCGTCCACGGCTAATCAACGATGGAGATCTGATGTTATGCCGATTAGCTATGCGCAGCACAGAATGAATCAATATAGACAAGATGTCTGTTACACAACGAAATTCGTATCTGATTGCCGTAAAAGAGGATTTACTGATAAATTCGTTTCTGTAAATAATATTTTATGCAGATGTCCGTCGGGTGAAGACACATGCCAATGCTATAAATACATGAATGACTGTTCTAAACATTATGAATTTTCACACAATGGGTCGTTAGGAATGGAGGTACCTATAATAAAAATTACTGAATTTAATAAAAAAAGATTTAGTTTACATTACTGCCCATGCCCACCGGATCCTTGTGCATCAAAAGCTTTTTATAATCAATGCCGAGATCATGAAACAAAAAACATGCATGGTGTAGATGTTGCCGAAGCCGAAATTAGACTCCATCCAAAAGACTATCCGATGCATTATCCAGAAACAGCAAGTTTGATTGGTTCGTCTGACATAAGCTGTTTTTGTCCGCCTAGAATAACCACGAGTTAAGTTGCCACGAGTTAGAGGCTGTAAAATAATCTGTGTAAATGGCATTTTTAGCAAAACCTTTAAAGGACTACAAAATGCCTATCAGCAACGATCTTATTGACCAATTGCTCCAGGATTGCCACTCCCCTCAGGACCTGTTGG
>NZ_FRDB01000393.1 GCF_900143145.1 Candidatus Sodalis sp. SoCistrobi | reverse complement strand
CGTTTTATGCCGGGCTACAACCCTCATCGGTGGTCAGATTAACCGATGACGCCTACCGCAAGCTGATACGGGCAAAAGCCTTTAGCAATATTACCGATGCCACCATCCCGTCGATTAACCGCTTTTTGCGCATTCTGTTTACTGACCGGGGCAAGGTGTACTGCACCGACGGGCGGGATATGACCATGAACATTGTGTTCGAGTTTCCGCCAACGCCGTCTGACCTGGCGATACTGAAAACGCTGGCGGTGATGCCGGTCCCGAGCGGGGTCGAGGTGAGATTTATCATTGCGCCGACGCCCAATCTGGGCTTTGCGGCAGACACCTATCCGATGGATGAGGGCACATTTTACTGAATGACCTGCACCGCGCAGGTTTTTTTATGGGAGTTTACATGAAATCCAGCCATACCCCCACAAAACACGCGATACCGTTCGGGCAGAACGGCAACAAGCGTGATATCCCGCAGGAAACCAAAACCGGCAGCGGCGAGGCCTCGCTGAGTCTGGGCTTTCCGCCGGAAACGATGGTGCCCAAAGTCTCGGGCGGCATTCCGCCCAGCGGCAAAGACTTTAACGGTATCCTTAATGAACTCTCGTCTATGGGGCGCTGGGCTAATGCCGGGGCGGGCTACCCGTTTGATGCGGCGTTTGCCAACGCCATCGGCGGTTACCCCGCCGGCGCGAAAATCCCAAACTCGGAGAACAGCGGCTTCTGGCTGAACACCGTCGATAACAACCTGGATAATCCCGAAGTGACGGACGACCGGCTGACGGGGTGGGTACCGGCAGAAAACTACGGTATTGCCACGCTATCCGGTCTGTCAAAAGGCGATGTAGCGCTGAGCGCACTACAGGCGGCTAAAGCGCGTATCG
>NZ_FRDB01000301.1 GCF_900143145.1 Candidatus Sodalis sp. SoCistrobi | reverse complement strand
CATAGGTATCTACACATTTATCGTGATACCTGTTATTACTTTGCAGAATGATTTCAACCTATCTGTTGGCGGGATTGACTCTCGCCTTACCCGCCGATATCAGACGCTGGTTAAACAGCATATGACGCCCGCGGCTCTTCTTGCTTCTGCGGTTAAAGACCTCGCAAGTGCTCAAAAATCAACTTTCGCAACTACCCAAGCTGTCTGGCGTTTTCTGAATAATAAGCGAATTAGCTTCAGTCAACTCAATGAGCCAATTATTTCGCTAGCACTTGAGCAAATTTCGCTTAGCCCGCATCCATACGCTCTCGTTGTTCATGATTGGTCACGTTTACAATTTCTTTACCATCATGCCAAATACGGACGCTTAAAAATGACGCACGGTGGCGATGTTGGATATGAACTTCAAAGCAGCTTGCTGGTTGATGCTGGCACGGGTTTGCCAATAGCGCCTCTATCTCAGACACTTACCGATGCAACCGGTTGTCATTCAACGTTGGCGGAAGGACTGTCCGAACGGCAGACACATATGGACGCCTTGACGACCGATATTGCCCGTGTGGAATCGCTTAATATAGGTAAAAAGCTGATTCATATAATTGATAGAGAGGGTGACTCTATTGGACATATGCGGACGTTGAGTACTCAAGGAATATGCTGGCTTATCCGAGGAAAAGAAGGACATGGTGCAGAGTGGCAAGGTAATTCATTGAAAATTGGTGAGATTGCTGCTCTTCTGCCATACAACGGATGCGGACAGGTAGACTGGAAAGGGAAAAAAGCTGATATGGAAATCAGTGAAACCTCGATAGTCATAACCCGAGCTGCGCAGCAGAAGCGTAAAGATAAAGAAACCGGCCGCCGCATAAAAATCCAACCTGGAGAGCCTCTGACGGTCAGATTGGTTGTTGTTCGGCTTACGGATGATCTCGGTAATGTGGTGGGACGCTGGACGCTGCTTACAAACGTTTGCAGCGAGATCACCTGCGAGGAAGTAGCTCGTTGGTATTACTGGCGCTGGAATATTGAATCATTTTTTAAGTTGCTGAAAGGTGCCGGACATGACGTAGAAACATGGCTTCAGCGCAGCGCGCCAGCCGTACTACGCAGGTTGTTAATAGCCAGTATGGCTGCTGTTCTGGTATGGCGGCTGCAACGCGCTGAAGGAGAAGAAAATGCGGCAGCCCGCCAGCTGATATGTCGCTTGTCAGGACGACAGCAAAAGCGAGGCCGCAGAGAGAGCGCTCCTGCTCTGCTCGCTGGCCTATCCATCTTGTTGAATACACTAAAATTATTATCGGAATATAGTCTGGAAGAACTTACTCATTTAGCGAGAGTTGCTCTTAAGCCTCCTCCCTGATGTGTAGATACCTATGACCTAAGGGTCGGCAGCGGGAAACAGCGTAGCGGTAAACGTGTTTTGACGGTGGGGACCGACTGCTCGGTGGGCAAGATGTACACTTCACTGGCGCTGGAGGCGGCCATGCGGCAGCGCGGCATGAGCGCCGATTTTCGCGCTACCGGCCAGACCGGTATCCTGGTGGCGGGGGAGGGGATCGCCATCGACGCCGTGGTGGCCTATTTTATCGCCGGCGCCGCGGAAGCATTGTCGCCGGCCAATGATGCCGATCATTGGGATATTATCGAGGGGCAGGGATCCCTGTTTCATCCTTCTTACGCCGGGGTTAGCATGGGCCTGCTTCATGGCGCTCAGCCGCAGTGGCTGGTAATGTGCCATGAAATGGACCGTCCCCACATGCGCCACCTGCCGCACCAGCCGATGGTGCAGCTGGATGCCTGTGTCGACGCCAATTTGCGCGCGGCGGCGGTTACCTGCCGTGACGTCAAACTGGCGGGGTTCGCCATTAACACCTCTGGCGCCGGCGAGGCGCAAGCGCGTGACTATTGCCGCCGGCTGAGTGAACAATTCGGGGTGCCGGCAACCGATCCGGTGCGGTTTGGCATCGAAGAGATCGCCTGCCTGCTCCAGGAGCAAGGGTAAAATGCGGACGTTAACGATTGAAACGCTTGACCTGCCGCTGGCGCGGCCGTTTGTGATTGCGCGCGGTGCGCGTACGGCAGTACCGGTGGTGCGGGTCACGCTGACGGAGGGCGGTATCAGCGCCAGCGGCGAGTGCAGCCCTAATGCCCGCTACCAGGCTTATCCTGACGGGATATGCCGTCAGTTGGCGGCGTTACGCGCGGCCGTTGAAGCAGGCATGAACCGCGAGCAACTGGGCCGCATGTTGCCGCCCGGCTCGGCGCGCAACGCGCTGGATTGCGCGCTGTGGCGGCTCGAAGCGGCGCAGCGCGGCCAGACGCTGTGGCAATTAACGGGCCGTACGCCGCCGGCCAGCGGCGCTATTCGCTGCGCGGAAACCCTGAGCCTTGGCCCGGTCGAGTCGATGGCGTCCGCGGCTGAATAACCCCGAGTTTATTAGAGAGTAATTTTGGCAATACTACGCCGCTTCCTCTGATGCTAATTGCAAAGCGTAATAGTTCATTTCGGCTTCAGTAGGAGGGATGTAACCCAGCCGCCCGAGCAGCCTTCTGTTGTTGTACCAGTCCACCCAGTCCAGCGTGGCCAACTCCACTTCCGTCCGGTTTTTCCAGCTCCCGCGGTGGATAACCTCCGTTTTGTACAACCCGTTGATACTCTCTGCCATCGCATTATCGTAGGAGTCGCCG
>NZ_FRDB01000303.1 GCF_900143145.1 Candidatus Sodalis sp. SoCistrobi | reverse complement strand
ATTTCCGCCAAATGGACCATGCCACTCAGAGACTGGAAACCTGCTATGAGCCAATTCATGTTGATGTATGGAGAACGAATCTCCAGTTAAGCGATGGAGCCATTTACACAAAAAAATTTACAGACCCAGCCGGACCGGCGGTGAAGCCATAGTATTGCGCTTTTTCGTACGAGCCGCTTTCCGCGCGATCTTTCTCAACATAAGTGAACGAGGAGATCACGCCCAGCGGTTGGTCATTGTCCCACTCGTAGCGATATTTTACGTTGAAGCCGTTGGCCTTGTTCACTACGCCCTGCAGGTCACCTTGAGCGTAACCGGCGGAGACGGTGCTTTCACCTGCTGTTGCGGAACCTGCTGCCACTGCCAGTACACAGGCTAAAGCTGAAAGACATGCAATTTTTTTCATAACCACCTCAAATGTGAATGTACGTCCTAACCATGAAAATATATCAAAACCCAGCATGAAACTCTGCTTAATAATTGTTGTCCAAGTGAAGGTATCGTGTAACATAAGTTTTCAAAAACTTCTATCCTATTCATTTTGCTTATGTTTTGGTGAGCTGCCGCCGATTGACCTTTACTTATCCTTACAACATATCCAGAACATTCCGAATCGACCGTTTAAAAAATAGACCTTTAGCGGCAAGTTTGCCTATTTTTTTCCTTTTTTTTGCGCTTTTCTTTACAGACGAAACGGTAGCCATTGCGTTCTTGTTTAATAAGTTTTTAATTAACTCATAGCCGCCTGGCTTATTTTCACCATGTATTGGCATCCGCAGTTCCCTATTATGACGCCGCTAGAAAGGGGTACGAAGCGAAACAATAATTATTCCCAATTAACCACTCTGTTATAAGGCTGTAAAATGTGGCCTGATAGCGACATCTTGGGGGGCGGAGCGGTTAAGTCTGTTCTTCACAGCATGAACGCGCTAAGAAGAACTAGCATGACCGCGCTAAGAAGATGAGGGTTTGGGCAGGCAGGGACAGCGCGCGCCGGAGCGCCGCCTGACAGGGCGTCTTAGGCGCGCGCGTTGCCAGGCATGAGATCGTTCCCGCAGCGCCCGAACCGTCCACGCGCTGCGACGAGGGAACACTATGCGTGCGGCCGAAAAACCGCCACCGCCGCCGCATCGCTTCAATAAAAAACAGCGATAGCTTTGATAGGGAGCAAGATTTCAAATCGCTGTTATACTTATTATCTAAACGAAATTAAAAACGAACCATCACGAATTATTAAGAGGATGAGTCATTATGAGTACCGCTAAACTGGTTAAAACGAAATCTTCTGAACTCATTTTTACGCGTAACGACGTCGATGAAGAGGTAAAGACTGCCACTATTGCCACGCTTAACCGTATTGTTATTGAGCTGGTGGATCTGGCCCTTATCACCAAACAAGCGCACTGGAATATGCGCGGCAACAATTTTATCGGTGTGCATGAGATGCTGGACGGTTTCCGTACCGCTATCCTCGACCACCAGGATACCATTGCCGAACGTGTCGTCCAGTTAGGTGGCGTCGCACTGGGAACGGTGCAGGTAACCAACGACAAAACGCCGCTGAAAAGCTACCCGACCAATATCCATACGGTGCAGGACCATCTGAAAGCGCTGGCCGATCGGTATGGTATCGTTGCCAACGATGTGCGTAAGGCGATAACCGAAGTCGAAGATGACGACACTGCCGATATTTTCACGGCGGCCTCGCGCGACCTGGATAAATTCCTGTGGTTTATCGAATCGAACATCGAATAAACTAACGTCAATGCCGGCACAGGTCGGCACGGGCATTTCGCAAAGGCTGACGGCTTGCTCGTCGGCCTTTTTCTTTGTTGCTTTGCAAGCGGAGGTATCACTATGGCCAGTGGCTGGGCGCCGGAGGGCGCCGTGCAGGATCAAATCGATGCCACCCTCAATGATGCAGTACAACGCGTACGTCAGGGACTGAACGGCGGTGTAAGCGCGCAGTTTTGCCAGGAATGCGGCGATCCGATTCCTGAACCGCGCCGACTCGCGGTGCCGGGCGTGCAGTTATGTTTGGCCTGCCAACAGGAACGGGATAAACAGCAGGCAAGCTATGCCGGCTATAACCGCCGCAGCAGTAAGGACAGCCAGCTGCGCTAGGCTGGTGCCAAGACGGCCATAGTCTGCTGCAGTAAAAGGGTAAGACAGTCTTGTATTGGGGCGCCTATACTGGAGGTTTTCCCATTGGCAGATCGCCTGCGCACGGGCAGGCCAGACCGCCGGGTAAGCATTGGCTGGAGAACGCCGCTATGACTTCAAATACCCACTACTTTTACGAACCGGCGCTGGGCCATGGTTTGCCGCATGATCCGCTAAATGCCATTATCGGTCCGCGCCCCATTGGCTGGATTGAATAACCCCGAGTTTATTAGAGAGTAATTTTGGCAATACTACGCCGCTTCCTCTGATGCTAATTGCAAAGCGTAATAGTTCATTTCGGCTTCAGTAGGAGGGATGTAACCCAGCCGCCCGAGCAGCCTTCTGTTGTTGTACCAGTCCACCCAGTCCACCCAGTCCAGCGTGGCCAACTCCACTTCCGTCCGGTTTTTCCAGCTCCCGCGGTGGATAACCTCCGTTTTGTACAACCCGTTGATACTCTCTGCCATCGCATTATCGTAGGAGTCGCCG
>NZ_FRDB01000356.1 GCF_900143145.1 Candidatus Sodalis sp. SoCistrobi | reverse complement strand
TGCTCATGCTGAGTTTCCAGCACTAGATTAACTGCCCGTTCACGGACTTCCGGAGAGTAACGTTTGGTCGTTGTCATAGAGACCTCCACTTTTAAAGTATAGACTCTAATTTATCCGGGGTGATTCAGCGTTTCGGCCTGAGTTGTTTTTGACAACTTGGCTGAAACAGTGTGATAGCGTGCTGGTTTAGTCTGCACCAATACAATTTCCCGGTGCCACGTACCATCGTCTACCTGTGGCATAGGTTAACTCGCCAGAACATGAGAAAAACCACACCGTTCAGGCAGCCATGGACGTCCATGTTTAAAGGGTGTCATTCCGCCGTAAGATTTGCGCCACCCACCAACAGGCACCCTCAAGGCATTTGGCGTATAGACCAGCAACGAAGTAAGCCGAAAGAATTGTTATTACCAAAGTGGGGAAGGTGCATCGATAGCTTGAAGCTTGCAATTGCCGCCTTGACGCAAACAGCAAAGGAAACGTCTGCCTTTAGGATTTGAGACATTCGTAATCAAGCATACATAGCCCGTTGACGACATTTTGAGCAGCGTGACAGGAATATGATTGGGCAGGATGTGTGCAGTGAATTGGGCAGGTGCTGAGTTGAGTTGTACAAGTGGTGGAGTGAATCAGGCAGGTGCTGGAGTGAGTTGGGCAGTTGCTGTGTTAAATTGGGCAAGTGGTAGAGTGAATTAGGCAAGTGATGGAGTGAGTTGGGCAGTTGCTGTGTTAAATTGGGCAAGTGGTAGAGTGAATTAGGCAAGTGATGGAGTGAGTTGGGCAGTTGCTGAGTTAAATTGGGCAAGTGGTAGAGTGAATTAGGCAAGTGATGGAGTGAGTTGGGCAGTTGCTGAGTTAAATTGGGCAAGTGGTAGAGTGAATTAGGCAAGTGATGGAGTGAGTTGGGCAGGCGCTAAGTTGAATTGGACAAGTCGTAGAATGATTTAGGTAAGTGATGGAGTGAGTTGAGCAGGTGCTGAAGTGAACTTGGGAGGGGGGTCGATTGATGAGAACGGTTATCTAACTTATTGAGTGTTGGTGGGTCGTGTAGGGCTCGAACCTACGACCAATTGATTAAGAGTCAACTGCTCTACCAACTGAGCTAACGACCCAACGCCGCAAATTATTCTCTTAATGGGCGCTGGTGTCAAATACTTCATGTCGGTTGCAGCGAAAAAATAGTCACTAGCGCTTCATTGATTGAAGACTGGTTGAATATTAATCATCTTTAACCGGCTATTAACATCGCGCCCCGCGCTACCTGGCGTAAATTTCACCAAGGTTAATCAAAGTTGTCTGGCTCGCTCGCGAAAGGCTGAAGGATTGGTTTTAAAATGACGGCGAAATATTGCGCTAAAATGGGCATGATTACTGAAACCGCCACGTAGGGCTATCTCGGCAACCGGCATTGGAGTGGTCAATAATAATTCACACCCTTTTTTGAGTCGCTGTTGGGTTAGCCATTTTTTCGCAGGCATGCCAAAGCGTTCGCTAAATATGACATTGAGTTTGTGGGTTGAAATGCCGAGCTCGCGGGTAATGACTCCAATTAGTAGAACATGTGTTTTTCGATGAAGGCTCCGATGACTTTTTCGTGGATCTCGACAGAGCGCGAGAAGCAAATCGTTTTACGCGCCAGTCGTTTAATGCGGGTACGGAGCG
>NZ_FRDB01000373.1 GCF_900143145.1 Candidatus Sodalis sp. SoCistrobi | reverse complement strand
TGCTCATGCTGAGTTTCCAGCACTAGATTAACTGCCCGTTCACGGACTTCCGGAGAGTAACGTTTGGTCGTTGTCATAGAGACCTCCACTTTTAAAGTATAGACTCTAATTTATCCGGGGTGATTCAGAGGAAGCGGCGTAGTATTGCCAAAATTACTCTCTAATAAACTCGGGGTTATTCAATGCGATCTGCCGCGCGGGGTCAAATCGGGGCTGGCGGATGCGCTGGAACGGTTCAAGGAGGATGACGATATGATATCGATTATTCGTTTTAGCCAGCAGGACTGCGTGCGCTCGGCGCTATGTCAGCGCACGTTGAGTGCGTACGGCTAACGACGTTTTGGCGATAAAAAAAGCCCGGGTAATGACCCGGGCTTTCTTATTAAATTCTGGCGGTGAGGGAGGGATTCGAACCCTCGATACACTTTCGCGTATACACACTTTCCAGGCGTGCTCCTTCAGCCACTCGGACACCTCACCACGTGTTAACCATGAGGTCAACGGGGCGCTACTATAGGGATTCGCCCCTTGACGGTCAAGCATAATTTTGGCAACAAATACTGATTGCTCAAGGCGTGAGCGTTTATCGGGTGAGGCATTGCCGGCCATTGCGGCGCGGCCAAGATTGAGCGAAATAACATGCGCCACGGTCTAGCGGCTCGTGGTGAAATAACCGGCGCCAATGGAGAAAATGATCCTCGCCGGCGCAGGGAAGGGCGGCGAAGCGACTGATTGAGGACCGCAGACGCGTTAACAGCAAAGCGCATGCCCGCTAATATTACCATCAGCGGGCTAAGCGGTGCCAAGGTGACCACGCCCAGGATAAGCGGCTGGTACGGGTAAATGCTAACAGGCGCTGGGTAATCCCGTTAATCAATGAAGAAGCTGCCCCACTTATGCTGTATTTCCTCTGGGTAAATTCGGCACAGTCCGCCGCCGGGGGTAAAGGTCAATTCGCCGAAGTAGATTTTGTCGTTGGCCTCGTAATAGTCGATACGCAGGTAAGAGAAATCTTTGGCGATCCGTTTGGCCAGCGAGGTCATCAGCGCCAGATGTTTCGGTTTTCCCATCGGCACCGGGCTGTTTGGTAATCCCATACGAATATCGGTACGCTGCCAGTTTTCATCGAAAACGTCCCGGCGGTGCGCGCCGAAACGGTCGTAATCGACCTGAATAAAAATATTCATCTCGCCCTGGCGGTTAAAACAGTGAAACTGGATATCGTTGGGGACATGCCCATCCACCAACAGCAATTCCTCGACCAAGAGACGGTAATGACTCCAATTAGTAGAACATGTGTTTTTCGATGAAGGCTCCGATGACTTTTTCGTGGATCTCGACAGAGCGCGAGAAGCAAATCGTTTTACGCGCCAGTCGTTTAATGCGGGTACGGAGCG
>NZ_FRDB01000304.1 GCF_900143145.1 Candidatus Sodalis sp. SoCistrobi | reverse complement strand
CGGCGACTCCTACGATAATGCGATGGCAGAGAGTATCAACGGGTTGTACAAAACGGAGGTTATCCACCGCGGGAGCTGGAAAAACCGGACGGAAGTGGAGTTGGCCACGCTGGACTGGGTGGACTGGTACAACAACAGAAGGCTGCTCGGGCGGCTGGGTTACATCCCTCCTACTGAAGCCGAAATGAACTATTACGCTTTGCAATTAGCATCAGAGGAAGCGGCGTAGTATTGCCAAAATTACTCTCTAATAAACTCGGGGTTATTCAATGCTGAAATGAGGGCGTGATAGTCGCCTGTGCCTTGATACCCGCGCGGATGGACGCAGAGGTTGTGGCGCCACCGCTCAGCCAGGCGTTAATTTAGTACCGTGGCGCGGGAGCGTGTAATGCGGTGGCTGTGCCGACAAGCGGCGCGATACGAAGCGGTGACGGACGCCGTCACGATAGCCGCTGGGTGGCCGGTCCGGCAGGCTTCACCGCGCCCAAGCTGACCCGTGCAGCCGACGAAAAGCGGCAGGTTATACCACGCCCAAGCTGACCCATGCAGCCGACGAAATGCGTCAGGTTATCCCGCGCCCAAGCTAACCCGTGCAGCCAACGAAAAGCGGCAGGTTATCCCGCGCCCGGGCTAACCCGTTCAGCCGACGAAGGTGGCAGGTTATCCCGCGCCCGGTCTGACCCGTGCAGCTGACGAAATGCGGCAAATTATCCCGCGCCCGGGCTAACCCGTTCAGCCGACGAAAAGCGGCAATCCACTGCGTCGTTCAGCAGCGCCAGCAGGCGCTCGCTGTCTTCCCAGCCAAGACAGGCATCGGTAATGGATTGACCGTAGGTTAGTGGCGCGTCGGCGCGCAGGGTCTGATTCCCCGCCACCAGATTACTTTCCACCATTACCCCCACCACCTGACGGCTGCCGTCGCGCAATTGTTGGCCAACAGAATGCGCGACGTCCCATTGACGGCGATACTGCTTCTGGCTGTTGCCGTGGCTGAAATCCACCAGCAAATGCGCCGGCAGCCCAAACGACGCCAATTGCGCACAGGCATCGGCGATCGCCTGCGGCTGGTAATTGGGCACTTTGCCCCCGCGCATAATAATATGCCCATACGGGTTGCCGCCGGTCTGATAAATCGTCATCTGACCTTGCTTGTCCGGCGACAGAAAGAGATGAGACGCACGGGCGGCGCGAATGGCGTCGATGGCGATCTGAATATTACCGTCCGTGCCGTTCTTAAAGCCGACCGGGCAGGACAGCGCCGAGGCCATTTCGCGGTGGATCTGGCTTTCGGTCGTGCGCGCGCCGATAGCGCCCCAGCTAATCAGATCGGCAATATATTGGCCGGTGACCATATCCAGGAATTCGGTGGCGGTCGGCAAACCCAATTCGTTGACCGCCAGCAAGAGCCGCCTTGCAACCTCTAACCCGTCATTGACCCGAAAACTGCCGTCCAGCCCCGGGTCGGCAATCAACCCTTTCCAACCCACCACGGTGCGCGGTTTTTCAAAATAGGTACGCATCACGATTTCCAGTCGGTCCTGGTACTTGACGCGCAGCGGATTAAGCCGGCGCGCATAATCCAGCGCCGCATCGGTATCGTGGATGGAGCAGGGGCCGATTATCACCAGCAAACGGGGATCATCGCCGTGAAGAATACGTTCAATACGTTGGCGCACCCGCAGCACATTCTCAGCCAACGGCGCGCTTAGGGGCAAGGCGGCGGCCAGCGCGGCGGGAGCAACTAATCGATCGATGCGCCGCGTGCGCAATTCATCTGTCTTTTGCATGCTTATCTCTAATTGGGGACTTACCGCGGTGGCGTTACCGGGAAGCGATGCTGCTCACGATACCCCAACCGGCGCTGAATTCAACCTTGCCCGGCAAAAATTGCTAATACATGCGCCGGCTCATCCCCAACACATCCATAATTTTCGCCGCGATTTCCTCCACGGAATGATTAGTGGAGTTGAGATAGCGGATATTGTTATTGCGAAACAACGATTCCACTTCATTAATTTCCATCCGACACTGGCGCAGCGAGGCATAGCGGCTGTCGCTCAGGCGCTCATCGCGTATCGCCGCCAAACGCTCGGGGTCAATGGTCAGGCCAAACAGTTTGTCCTGATTGGCTTTTAGCGCCGCGGGCAGCGAAAGATTATCCATATCGTCGGCGATAAACGGGTAATTGGCGGCGCGGATACCATATTGCATCGCTAAATATAAACTGGTGGGCGTTTTACCGCAGCGCGACACCCCGAGCAAAATAATTTGCGCCTGATCCAGATTGCGCAGCGAAATACCGTCGTCGTGGGCCAGGGTATAATCAATAGCAGCGATACGCGCATCGTACTTACTTAAATTGGGTAATGACTCCAATTAGTAGAACATGTGTTTTTCGATGAAGGCTCCGATGACTTTTTCGTGGATCTCGACAGAGCGCGAGAAGCAAATCGTTTTACGCGCCAGTCGTTTAATGCGGGTACGGAGCGTCAGGTTATTGCGCTCTATATCTGCTTCGGCACCTCTCTTGCATAGCTGCCCCAGTTGTCACTGGTAATCATGCCGATGTTGAACGGCGTCAACAGAGCCAGCAATTCACGGCAGGTCTCATCGGTTCGGGGGCCAAAAGTGTAGGC
>NZ_FRDB01000374.1 GCF_900143145.1 Candidatus Sodalis sp. SoCistrobi | reverse complement strand
GCTCATTGAGTTGACTGAAGCTAATTCGCTTATTATTCAGAAAACGCCAGACAGCTTGGGTAGTTGCGAAAGTTGATTTTTGAGCACTTGCGAGGTCTTTAACCGCAGAAGCAAGAAGAGCCGCGGGTGTCATATGCTGTTTAACCAGCGTCTGATATCGGCGGGTAAGGCGAGAGTCAATCCCGCCAACAGATAGGTTGAAATCATTCTGCAAAGTAATAACAGGTATCACGATAAATGTGTAGATACCTATGCCTGTAAGGCGAGGAGGACAGATGAAAGGTATTGTCTTGGCGGGCGGCAGCGGCAGCCGCCTCTATCCGATTACCCGCGGTATCTCCAAACAGCTGTTGCCCGTGTACGACAAGCCGATGATTTATTATCCGCTATCGGTGCTGATGCTGGCGGGGATCCGCGATATTCTGATTATCACCACGCCGGAAGAAATGCCGTTATTCAAGCGGTTGCTCGGCGCGGGCGAGGCGTTTGGCGTTCGTCTGACTTATGCCGCCCAGCCGAGTCCCGACGGTATAGCGCAGGCGTTCCTGATTGGCGAAAGCTTTATCGGCGACGACCGTTGCTGCCTGGTGCTCGGCGATAATATCTATTTCGGTCAGGGGTTCAGTCCCAAGCTGCGGCAGGTGGCGTCACGGGAGCAGGGCGCGACGCTATTCGCCTATCAGGTGATGGATCCTGAGCGTTTCGGCGTGGTGGCGTTCGACGACGATTTTCGCGCCGTCGCGCTTGAGGAAAAACCGGCCCACCCACCCTCACGCTGGGCGGTGACCGGGCTTTATTTCTATGATCGTCAGGTGGTGGATTTCGCCAGGCGGGTCACGCCTTCGGCGCGCGGAGAGCTGGAGATTACCTCGATTAACCAGATGTATCTGGAGCAGGGCGGGCTACACGTCGAGCTGCTGGGGCGCGGTTTTGCCTGGCTGGATACCGGTACTCATGACAGCCTGATTGAAGCCAGTACCTTTGTGCAGACCGTTGAGATGCGTCAGGGGTTTAAAATCGCCTGTCTGGAAGAAATCGGTTGGCGCAATGGATGGCTCGATGATGACGGCGCGCGGCGCAGGCACTGGCGAAAACCGGCTATGGCCAATATCTGTTGGATCTGCTCAATGTCCGTCCACGCCAATATTGATCTCCTGACCTGGGAGAGCGACTTTTTCGGCCGCCGCCTGGGCCGCATCGTATTTGATGATGCCGCGCCCTGTCTTATATCTTGATCATTGACTTTCAAAGGTTAATGATCCCCAACTGATCATTGGGATGTTACCGGTGAGTTTGTACTCTGCCTTAAGCTTACAGCTTGTACGTCAGATTAAACCCTGGTGACATATT
>NZ_FRDB01000395.1 GCF_900143145.1 Candidatus Sodalis sp. SoCistrobi | reverse complement strand
CAACAGGTCCTGAGGGGAGTGGCAATCCTGGAGCAATTGGTCAATAAGATCGTTGCTGATAGGCATTTTGTAGTCCTTTAAAGGTTTTGCTAAAAATGCCATTTACACAGATTATTTTACAGCCTCGGTATTACTGGCCAAGATGGTTCATATCTTGCCGAATTCCTATTGAACAAAGGGTACGAGGTCCATGGAATAAAACGACGATGCTCTCAGTTTAACACGCAACGGATTGAACATATTTTTCAGGCATCTCATGACAATAACGCCATGCTTAAATTACATCATGGTGATCTTTCTGACACCTCAAATTTAACCCGCATTCTAGCGGAAGTCCAACCGGACGAAGTTTATAATTTGGGTGCGCAATCACACGTCGCGGTCAGCTTTGATTCTCCCGAATATACCGCCGACGTCGATGCCATCGGCGCGTTGCGCTTATTAGAGGCCATTCGTTTTCTCGGGCTGACCGAAAAAAACCGTTACTATCAGGCATCCACGTCGGAACTTTTCGGTCTGGTGTGCGAACCACGACTGAATAACCCCGAGTTTATTAGAGAGTAATTTTGGCAATACTACGCCGCTTCCTCTGATGCTAATTGCAAAGCGTAATAGTTCATTTCGGCTTCAGTAGGAGGGATGTAACCCAGCCGCCCGAGCAGCCTTCTGTTGTTGTACCAGTCCACCCAGTCCAGCGTGGCCAACTCCACTTCCGTCCGGTTTTTCCAGCTCCCGCGGTGGATAACCTCCGTTTTGTACAACCCGTTGATACTCTCTGCCATCGCATTATCGTAGGAGTCGCCG
>NZ_FRDB01000305.1 GCF_900143145.1 Candidatus Sodalis sp. SoCistrobi | reverse complement strand
ATATGCTGTTTAACCAGCGTCTGATATCGGCGGGTAAGGCGAGAGTCAATCCCGCCAACAGATAGGTTGAAATCATTCTGCAAAGTAATAACAGGTATCACGATAAATGTGTAGATACCTATGCTTCGACGGAGAGGGACATTTCGCCCGCCGAGCCAGAATCCTGCGCCCGCAAAATTAAACGTTGCGTGCCTTCATTGTCCACACTCTTCACTTCAGCGCGGATACCGGCATTTTTGCCGTTAATGGCTTTGGCAATGCCGGTCAGACTGGTTTCCTCCTGCGCGAGAGAAATAACGGTTTCTTTTATTTCGCCGTTTTCACCCTTCTGGCGGATTTTCAAGGTACGGGTTGCTGCGCTATCGCCCAATGGCGTGTCGATCCCTTTTTTCGTCGTTAATGACAGGGTGTGATTTTGCGCCAACTGATCAACCCGGATGTTATGGGCTCCCGCCATCGCGCCGCTGCTGGCGCTGGCGCTAAACGCCTTGTTCTCGCTCATTTTCATGGCGTAAAAGGCGTCATTTTTTAAGGCGTTGCTTTTCTCCAGCAGGGTTTGCAGGCTGGAGCGGATTTTACCCCAGGCGCTGATTTTACTTTCGATGTTTTTTTGCCGTAATTGATAGGGTTGCAGCAACAAAGTATTCTTTTTGGCCTGCATCTCCATGAGCGAATCGCTTATGCCTGTTACAGATATACCACCCATGCTTACTCTCCCGTTATTCATCAAGTGGGTTGTATGCAAGGCTATCGGCCGCGAAGAAGAAAAGTTTAATTGACCCAGGAGAACGAGAATTGGGCAATAATAGCTCTTCGGCAACGCCTGCGGTGAAACAAGGGTGGTACGCGTAAAGGATAAAGAGACACAAGTCTATCCTGTATCACAATAATACCTTCTCCCTGATCGCGAAAAACACGCCTGACCCACCACGCTGCCGGGGATATCGCGGTTGTTCGTCTGTCGTCCGGCTATAGCATTAATAGCGTCAATAAAAATGCAGCCAATTTCGTCATCGCCAACCGTTTCGCTGAATGACGGATTAACGGCACAGACGTTCTCGGTAATTCATTTGCCGCAAGCGGGTAAAGCGGTACTGGCGCAAGCCAATCCAGTGCCATCAGGATGATAGGCAAGTGCAATGCCAGCGCGCACCCAGCCGCTTATATCAGGTGACAACGGTAAGTCTCATCTTTGGTGAGCAACGATTGTGCAGCCTGGGATGTAATTATCCTTGTTATTTATGTGGGGTAGTGTTTGTTTGTGGTCAATTAAATACATTAGGTCAGTGTTTTGTCAGCACTTTAATACATAGTAGTCGGATAATTTTAAAGCTTTGAATTTCGGCGCCGATATCAGTTAGGCCAGCAGTAATGCTAATGCTTTTAATGTCACAACCTTATCCACAGCTACAATAAAGTAAAGGAAACTGCGATGTCCCAGGTCATTAACACCAATATCCTTTCCCTCACCGCGCAAAATAATCTTAATAAGTCGCAGAACTCGTTAAGTACCGCCATTCAGCGGCTGTCGTCCGGGCTGCGTATTAACAGCGCCAAGGATGATGCCGCCGGCCAGGCCATCAGCAACCGTTTTTCCTCGCTGATTAACGGCTTAACCCAAGCATCGCGTAACGCCAATGACGGTATTGCCGTGGCGCAGACCGCCGAAGGTGCCATCAATGAAGTGAATGAAAACCTACAGGCGATTCGCCGTTTGACGGTACAGGTAAAATCTACCGCTTCGATCTCCGATCGCCGATAAAAAATCTATCCAGGATGAGATCGGCAAGCGTTTGGAGGAAATTAATCGTATTGCTGAACAAACGGAATTCAACGGTATAAGAATATTAAGTGAAGATCAGAAGCTGGCTATTCAGGTCGGCGCCAACGATGGCCAGACTATTGATATTGATCTGTTCGATATGGGTATCGAAAAGCTGGGCATGAAGGATTTTAACGTTAATGATTCTATTAGTATTCCCGGCAAAGTAGGCGCACAAGTAACAACCGTAACGGGTAAAGTTGCGCCTAAGCTCAGCGGAGAAGACGCGGAGATAAATAAAACTGACAAAACAGTTTATGTTGATGACGATGGTAAAAATTATGTTAAGTCAAGTGGTAAGTATTATGAAGCGAAACGTGTAGGTAACACGAATAATTTTACCTTCGACTTAAAAGCTGCTGAGGCCACGCCAAATGGAACCCCTAAGGCATTAACTGAAATTGAAGCTACCAATCCGGTAACAGGATTGAACCCGGGTGAAACCCTTTATAAGTATACCGCAGAGGATGGGACTGAGGGCCACGTAATCAAAAGCCTGGATGACCAAGGCAAAGCGTCTTATTACCTGGCAACACTGGATGTGAATAACCCCGAGTTTATTAGAGAGTAATTTTGGCAATACTACGCCGCTTCCTCTGATGCTAATTGCAAAGCGTAATAGTTCATTTCGGCTTCAGTAGGAGGGATGTAACCCAGCCGCCCGAGCAGCCTTCTGTTGTTGTACCAGTCCACCCAGTCCAGCGTGGCCAACTCCACTTCCGTCCGGTTTTTCCAGCTCCCGCGGTGGATAACCTCCGTTTTGTACAACCCGTTGATACTCTCTGCCATCGCATTATCGTAGGAGTCGCCG
>NZ_FRDB01000307.1 GCF_900143145.1 Candidatus Sodalis sp. SoCistrobi | reverse complement strand
TGCTCATGCTGAGTTTCCAGCACTAGATTAACTGCCCGTTCACGGACTTCCGGAGAGTAACGTTTGGTCGTTGTCATAGAGACCTCCACTTTTAAAGTATAGACTCTAATTTATCCGGGGTGATTCATGTCCTTGGATCGTCCATGCTTCTAATAATTCTAAGTAAGGCAATTTTGCGCTTTTCTGCGTACTTCAAGCTGCGACCCTCGAGCTGCCACCACAATTCCATCAGCTCAGATAATCGCCGTTGATCGGCTGGCTTTTCAAGCCATTCTTTACTGTGCATATTGCTGAGCACATAACGCTCGTAAGCCACTGCATCAGCTTTTTTCTTGAATATCTTTTGGATCCGGCGGCCATCCCGGCCAAGGGGTCTTACATCAACTTTGTATCGTCCACCATCGAGCGTTTTAATCGTCATGATTACGCCCTCCGGTCATCAGCTCTATGTGTTTGCCTGTTTGGCAAACATAAGCCTCATAAATCCCTAGCCAGCTTTTTGTTCCAATGGCGCAGATTCCACATCGTTTTGCCCAAAGTGTGCGAGAGCCGGAGCTATCTGTCCGGATTCTGGTGCAATTTTACCTGTGGTAAACCATAACGCATATTTTTCAAAAATTGGTGTTGACAATATTTTCATCAAAACATCTCCTTTGGGAATTGCCTCCCCTGTCTCATATCTCCATAGTGCATTATGTGGTATGCCTATTATTTCGGCAGCCTTCCTTCTGCTTGCAATGCGTTCACTTTCGCGCATCACCTTTAATTTCTCTGCTATATCCAAATTCATATTGCTTTATCCAAATTAATGTTCCAGAATAGGGCCATGCAATGCTTTGGGGCTGATTTTTTTTCAATACCCCAACTTGGGAGATTACCACATGACAGACGACGAATTGAGGGCCTTGTTTAAGATCCCTGACCCCATTACTTCGGATGAATTTTCACGCCGTACGGGTAAGTCAGAGCCAAGCGTGCGAAAGTTGATCGAGCGCCGCCTGCTACCTCTCGCTACAGAGAGAGAAATCATGGGAGAGAACGGCAGTTCATACAGACTATTTATTCTTTGGAATGAATGGCTTGAGATGGTTTATGAAATGACTCAGCAACTTCCTCCCGAACGCTACGACTGGAAACGCGCTTGGTACAAACGCGTCAAGAAGCTCCGTGAAGATTTAGGTGTGCCGTATCGCCTTGGGGAAGAGGATAAGGCCGCATGAAAGACATCATCTTCATTTGGGGCATCTTGAGCTTTCCCTGCGTCGTGCTCTACATGCTCTATGTGCTTTTCAGCAGGCTGATAGAGCTTATCCATCAGAAACGCGCCGACCACATGCGCAAAGCCTATCAGGCCCGCAAGGCAGCCGTTGAACGCCAAGCTCGTCAACGTTTGTAGGAGAAAGCCATGCAACCGGCCTACGCCACATTGATAAAAGAACTTGTGCAGGAATACCACGCCAAGCGGGCAAACCTCCGTGCTGCGACAGCCACGCCGCCCGAGTTGCAACAGCAGCTAGACGACGATTACGCCTACCGGCTGAGTATTGATCTGGAGGATGCATTAGACGATGCCTGGGCCGCCGGAGATATCGAAAGCGCCAGGCAGATAGATAGCGTTATCCGGCAGTTTTACATGGGCCAAGGCGTGACAGGGTGCTCGCATCACAACTTGGCTTGAGGCAGGCGGCCACTAAATTAAGTGAACCCTACCTTTTGCGGTTTTTGTCTCAATTTTGGATCCACAGTGATGACATACAAGCCATACAAAGCTCCCTTGCGTCTCAGTTTGAAGAATGGACTTGAAATTATTGCCCGCGCAGTTTGTGCAAATGCAATGAGATGGTGCCAGAGGTGCCACAGATTCTTTTGGCGTATATACAAATTTTCCAGGAACAATTTCATGAAGTTCGTATTTTTCAATCTCAGCCTTGGTTTTCTCAACCTCGCCGAGTTTTTCCTTGAGAAAGCGTACTTTGTCAGACTCAAGTGAAAGCCTGTACTGGAGGTCTTGTATCAGCTCTTGAGCAGAAATAAGACTATCCCTGAGAGCTATTAGTTGGTTGGCAATGTGGTCAAGTTCACCAGAAGCCTTGCGTGGTGAAACAAAACCCACAAATTAAAGATAGAGGTAAGCGATTATGACCCTGCAAGACCTATGGTGGCTGAATTACCTGATGCCGTTACTATTGCTGCTTATTGCTCTGTTGCTGTCTGTATGGGGGATCGTTATCCATATCAGAAGCAAAAACAGGCAGCGTAAACATGAGCAGCTTAGTGCCATGTACTATAAAAAGTACCTGGCAAGACGTGCACGAAAAAACCACGTCGGATAATCAAAAGGTCGGGCGCGATGGCTATCGATAAGTTTGATATGACGGTCAGATTTAACGCCGGTCAGAGGCTGCATGGCCTGAATAAAATAGCCGAAATTCGCGCCGGGATGCGATCAGTACAGGAACGGTCACAAAAGCCGTGTGAATCACCCCGGATAAATTAGAGTCTATACTTTAAAAGTGGAGGTCTCTATGACAACGACCAAACGTTACTCTCCGGAAGTCCGTGAACGGGCAGTTAATCTAGTGCTGGAAACTCAGCATGAGCA
>NZ_FRDB01000372.1 GCF_900143145.1 Candidatus Sodalis sp. SoCistrobi | reverse complement strand
AATGCTGGCGTGAAAGGTGAAGCGGAGGGCTATAGCTTTCGTCGAAGGTCATGGCCTTATGGCGGCAATCTGGCTCACTCCGCTCCATGCGGTAGTAGCTAACCACCACATGTTTATTACATACAAGGCGGCAAGCTTAATATCGATTATATTGGTATCGGGCTTATCGCGCTGGGGCTTGGCTGTTTACAGGTCATGCTGGATCGCGGCGAAGATGATGATTGGTTCAGCTCCGGCTTCATTCGCTTATTTGCGCTACTGGCCGTCGTCGGTCTGGTGGGCGCGGTGTACTGGCTGCTTTATACCCGTAAACCGGTGGTGGATCTGCGTTGCCTGAAGGACCGCAATTTTGCCGTTTCCAGCCTGTTGATGGCGGGAATGGCGATGATTCTTTACGGCAGCTCGGTGGTCATGCCGCAGTTGGCTCAGCAGGAGCTTGGCTATACCGCCACCTGGTCCGGGCTGGTGCTTTCGCCGGGGGCGGTGTTGATTGTCTTGTCCATTCCGCTGGTATTGAAACTGATGCCGGTGGTGCAGACCCGCTGGCTAATAGCGTTCGGCTTTACCTTGATGACGCTGTCGTTTATCTACTCCAGCCATTTGGCGCCGAATATCGATTTCGCCACCATGGTTAAAATGCGCGCAGCGCAGTCCATAGGTCTTGGTTTTCTGTTCGTGCCGCTGACCACCCTCGCCTTTATCACGCTGGCCCCGCGACTGAATGCCGATGGCTCCGCACTGTTTACCATGTTCCGCAACGTGGCGGGTTCGATTGGCATCTCGCTGTCCACCGCCGCCATCACCGAGCGTTCCCAGGCCCACAGCGCCGCTATGGTGCATAACCTGTCGCCGTTCAATGAACAATTCCAGCAGGCGATACAGCGCGCCGCCCAGGCGTTCCGGGATGTCGGCAGCGTCATCGGCGACCCGACGCAGCTGGCAATGGGACAACTCTATCAACAAATGGTGGCGCAGACGCGGATCCTGGCTTATGTGGATGTTTTCAGCCTTTGCGCGCTGGTGCCGTTGCTTCTTATTCCATTTTGTTTTCTGCTTTCGCCGGTGAAAAGCGAAGGCAACGCGGGGGCTCACTAATATGCCGGCTCGTTTTCGCCCAGCCAGGAGGCTGTCTTTCCCTTTGTCACCGCTGCTCGGTTTGGGCGCACTAACGCTGAGCGCCTGTTCGGTGGGGCCGGACTATCAACCGCCCCATCCCACCACGCCGGCGGCCTTTAATGATTTGCACAGCGCCGAGCGGACCGCCTCCCAAGCCATAGGTATCTACACATTTATCGTGATACCTGTTATTACTTTGCAGAATGATTTCAACCTATCTGTTGGCGGGATTGACTCTCGCCTTACCCGCCGATATCAGACGCTGGTTAAACAGCATATGACG
>NZ_FRDB01000309.1 GCF_900143145.1 Candidatus Sodalis sp. SoCistrobi | reverse complement strand
TGCTCATGCTGAGTTTCCAGCACTAGATTAACTGCCCGTTCACGGACTTCCGGAGAGTAACGTTTGGTCGTTGTCATAGAGACCTCCACTTTTAAAGTATAGACTCTAATTTATCCGGGGTGATTCAAGCCGGTCGACACCCTACAACAGGTCGAGGCGCGCGGCCGCCGTTTTCTGTCGATTGAGGCCGATTTGAGTGATACCGCGGTCATCCCCGCCATTATCGCCCAGGGGGTAGCGACCTTTGGCCATATCGATATTCTGGTCAATAACGCCGGTATTATTCGCCGCCAGGATGCTATCGAATTCAGCGAAAAAAATTGGGATGATGTGATGGATCTCAATATCAAGTCGCTGTTCTTTATGGCTCAAGCGGCGGCCCGTCAGTTTATCCATCAGGGCCACGGCGGGAAAATTATCAATATTGCCTCGATGCTTTCCTATCAGGGCGGCATTCGCGTTCCCTCCTATACCGCCTCAAAAAGTGCCGTGATGGGCGTAACGCGTCTGATGGCTAACGAATGGGCGCAGCATGGCATTAATGTCAACGCGCTGGCGCCGGGGTATATGGCGACCAATAATACCCAACAACTGCGCGACGATGAGGCCCGTAGCCAGGCGATCCTCGAGCGCATTCCCGCCGGCCGCTGGGGGCTGCCCGCCGATTTGATGGGGCCGGCGGTCTTTTTGGCCTCAAGGGCGTCGGATTATGTTAACGGTTACACCCTGGCGGTAGACGGCGGCTGGCTGGCGCGCTAACGGGCAAGAAAAAGTTACAAGGTAACCTATTCCCGGCGGCCCAGGATTGCTCTATACTGGACAAATGACCAGCCATTTTGCCCTGTGCCGCCTATGACCGCCGAAGGACATTTTATCTTTGCCTTGGCCAGCACCATTTTAGCCAAAAAAATGGCGCTCACCCCCGCGCTTGCCGCGGGGGACTGGTGGCATATTATCGCCGGCGGGTTGCTTACCTGCTTGCTGCCGGACATCGATCACCCTAAATCGGTACTGGGGCAGCGCTTGCACTGGCTGTCTGGCCCTATCGCCCGACTGTGTGGCCATCGCGGCTTCACCCACAGCCTGCTGGCGATCGTCGCCGGCATCCTGCTATTTACTCTGCGTTTACCGCCGCAAAGCATCATCCCGCTTGATGCCTTTCACGCTATGATTATTGGCTATTTAAGCCATATCGCCGCCGACATGCTGACACCCGCCGGCGTGCCGCTGCTGTGGCCCTGCCGCTGGCGCTTCCGCGTGCCGATTTTGCGCCCCGCGAAAGACAATCAGCTAGAGCGTTTGGTCTGCATCGCGACGTTAATCTTCGCGCTGCAGCATCCCGAGGGCACGCCGCTGGTGCGCCATCTGGCGGTTCCCGAGTCAGTGCAGACGTTGTGGCAGCGGGTGCGCGCCAGCCTGTTGCCCTCTCCCTGACCTTTTGAGCACAGGCCGCTTGTGACGGCGCTGATATCATAACGATAGAGCAAGCATTATTTCGCCTTATGCCGCAGGCCGCTTTTGACGGCGCTGACTATCGTAACAATAGAGAAAGCCTTATCTCGCCCTCAGGCCCATACCCGCTGCGGGCTGGTGTGGGTATTTCCCTTTGCTTCACACTGTTATTAGCGCGCTGAGGGAATGCAGGTAAACCGCGGGGCGGCAACGGACGTCAACCTATCTTCCTATTCTAATCAATAATGTGGGATTTTGTTCGCAGGCGTGTGGGCCATTGTCCTTACAACGGTTAGGGAAATCTGTTCTATAGTTGATCCAGCCGATCCCAAAAGACGGTGGTAAATCGCTACTTAACCGGTTGTAAACAGTGAGAGGAGCAACTCAGCCATGTCGACACCCAAGGATCCTTCCAAGGCCCAGCAAAGCCTGTCACATCCAGCCCCGGCCCCGCCAAGTTTCCTCAGACCACCAACGCCAAATTGACGGCGTTGGAGCCACAGCGCAAGAACGGTGAACACCAGCCCCTGACCACCAATCAAGGTACCAAAATTTCCGACGATCAAAATTCATTGCGCGCCGGCAAGCGGGGACCCACGCTGCTGGAAGATTTCATTATGCGTGAGAAGATCACCCATTTTGACCATGAACGCATCCCGGAACGCATTGTGCACGCCCGCGGCTCGGCCGCGCACGGCGTCTTCGAGGTGTACCGCCCGCTGACCGACCTCACCAAAGCGGGTTTTCTGCGCGATCCGGCGGTGAAAACGCCGGTCTATGTACGCTTTTCCACGGTACAGGGGTCACGGGGCTCCGCCGATACGGTGCGTGACATTCGCGGTTTTGCGGTGAAATTTTATACTCAGGAAGGTAACTTTGACCTGGTCGGAAATAATACGCCGGTGTTTTTTATTCAAGATGCCCATAAATTGAATCACCCCGGATAAATTAGAGTCTATACTTTAAAAGTGGAGGTCTCTATGACAACGACCAAACGTTACTCTCCGGAAGTCCGTGAACGGGCAGTTAATCTAGTGCTGGAAACTCAGCATGAGCA
>NZ_FRDB01000354.1 GCF_900143145.1 Candidatus Sodalis sp. SoCistrobi | reverse complement strand
AATTACGGAAAAATCAGCTGAGGAAGATTGACAGCGACGGTACCGAAATCTATAACGTTGCCGCGACACAACGATAACGACGCACGAGACACCTTCCCAAACCGGCTCCTCCGCGCCGGTTTTTTTATCTCACCGCCTCTTTCAGCGCTTTCCCCGCCCGGAACGCGGGAGCCCGTGCCGCCGGAATGATCATGGCCTCGCCGGTTTTGGGATTGCGGCCTGTGCGCTCGGCGCGGGTTTTGACTCCAAAGGTGCCGAATCCACTCAGTTTAACGGCATCCCCTGCCGCCAGTGCCTGAGTGACGGCCTCGGTGAAAGCGTCTACAAGGGGTCAGTTTGGATATCGAAAATTATTGTACGTTAAGGCTGTTTTTTAATCAGACTCAGCTTCTTTATAGAAGGCCTACAACAGCTATGGCCTTAGCTTGGGAGATGTCCGCTTTCTCGCTGACCGCGCGCATAAGTTCGGGTTTGTTCATGGTGTTCCTCGTGGATTATTACATTCTGCAAACAGACGGAGAGCCAAATTTCTGCCAAATTGCCGAGACATATCTTGCCTGATGTATAGCATCAGCCAATGCATTGTGCTTGGTTCCCTCGAACAGCATGTCTTTTTTGGGATTAACGCCTAGTTTCTGTCGGCCAATTTCAACGATAGTTCTCACGTCAAATTCGTTCCAGAATTTCCACGGGCACGGCAACTGTGCAGCCTCATAGCCATTACGCAAAATCACGCAGTCGAATCCCACACCGTTACTCCAGATTTTCACCTGCCCGCCGTGTTGCAACTGCATTTCTGTTATCCAGAGGGCGAAATCGTCCAGCGCTTTTTCAAATTCCAGCGCCCCGTTATCTGCATCAAAAATCCGGCGGGCGCCCTCTGGCTGTTCCAGCCACCACGCCATCGTGTCTTTGTCACTCACGCCATATTTCTGAGCATCATCAGCATCAATCACCCGATAAAATTCATCGGAAAGCATCCCTGTATCAGGGTCGAAGACCACCGCGCCGATAGAGACGATAGCAGCATTGCAGGCAGTGCCGAGGGTTTCGAGGTCGAGCATGATATTCATATTTTGGGATTTACTTAAAGTGGGAGGACTTCAGAGAAGTTTGATGATCGCCGTAGCCACACCAATCGCGCCGACCATGATGCTAGCCATTTTGATAATCATCTTGTTGGTGAGGCTTTCGACGTCTTTGCGGAGTAGCGCCATGTCTGCCGCGGCCTCTTTGCGGGCGTCGGCGATGTCAAAGGCCAAATCCTTGCGGACTTCGGCGATTTTGGCGTCGGTCTTCTCGAACTGGGCCGCTGTGTCCTTGCGCGCTTCCGCTATCTGAGCATCGACTTTCTCAAACCGTGCTGCGGTATTTTTGCAGACTTCCGCGATTTCGGCGGACAGGTCTTTTTTGACCTCGGTTATCTGATTATCGACTTTCTCAAACCGAGACTGCATTTGTGCTTCATGCTTTTCAAAACGAGCAATCCCCTTTTGAAATCCAGCATCGATATCCTTGCGCGCATCCTCAAGGTCACGCCGGGTCGCCACATCCGCCACCTCGTGAGACTTGCGAACGGCGATAGAGATCGCCCGCGCCTGGTCTTTTGGCAAACCGGCGTTCTCCAGCGTCTCGACGAACTCTTGCGTATCAAATGCGACTTGGCCC
>NZ_FRDB01000312.1 GCF_900143145.1 Candidatus Sodalis sp. SoCistrobi | reverse complement strand
TGCTCATGCTGAGTTTCCAGCACTAGATTAACTGCCCGTTCACGGACTTCCGGAGAGTAACGTTTGGTCGTTGTCATAGAGACCTCCACTTTTAAAGTATAGACTCTAATTTATCCGGGGTGATTCATTCTTTATCTGACATAGTCACCAACATCCGAATGTCCTTGTTGCAGCAAAAGGGTTTTATCCTTTATGACGCAAAAAGTGACATTTCTAAATGGTTAAAAAGTGACATTATAATATTGGTGCTACAATCATAAAGCGCCGTAGTTAGAGTATGTTAAATTGACATAGTTGAATGTTAAACAGGATGTCGCGTCCTGATTTTACTTTGCGAAGCATGGTAGCGGAAATCCTGCTGCCTGACGACGCTTTGGAGGGGAATTGATCTCTGAGCCGCCCAAAGTTTTGCTGTTGTACGCGCATCCTGAGGCACAGGATTCGGTGGCGAACCAGGTGTTACTCAAGGCTGCGGCGACGCTCGGTCATGTCACCGTACATGATCTGTATGCGCATTATCCGGATTTTTTTATCGATATACCTCACGAACAGCAGCTACTGCGTGATCATCAGGTAATTGTGTTCCAACACCCGTTATACACTTACAGCTGCCCCGCGTTGCTCAAGGAATGGCTGGATCGCGTGCTGACCCGCGGCTTCGCCAGCGGCATCGGCGGCGACGCGCTGGCCGGCAAACACTGGCGGTCGGTTATCACCACCGGCGATGCCGAAAGCGCCTATCAATCCGGCGGCACGTTAGGGGTGGAGATGACCGATATCCTGCGTCCTTTCGCTCTGACCGCCGCACTGTGCCGCATGCATTGGCAGCCGCCGCTGATTATTTATTGGGCGCGGCGCCAGGGGGCGGCACGTCTTGCCCGCTGCGCCGACGATTATGCGCGCTGGCTGTCGTTACCTTTGACGTCGGAGGGCGAAGGCCATGGAAAGTAGTCCCTCTTTTCTGATTGCGGTGGTGCTGTTTCTGTTCGCCGCCGTCGTGGCGGTGCCAATCGCGAAACGTCTCGGCATCGGCGCGGTGCTGGGCTATCTGGCCGCCGGTATCGCCATCGGCCCCTGGGGCATAGGTATCTACACATCAGGGAGGAGGCTTAAGAGCAACTCTCGCTAAATGAGTAAGTTCTTCCAGACTATATTCCGATAATAATTTTAGTGTATTCAACAAGATGGATAGGCCAGCGAGCAGAGCAGGAGCGCTCTCTCTGCGGCCTCGCTTTTGCTGTCGTCCTGACAAGCGACATATCAGCTGGCGGGCTGCCGCATTTTCTTCTCCTTCAGCGCGTTGCAGCCGCCATACCAGAACAGCAGCCATACTGGCTATTAACAACCTGCGTAGTACGGCTGGCGCGCTGCGCTGAAGCCATGTTTCTACGTCATGTCCGGCACCTTTCAGCAACTTAAAAAATGATTCAATATTCCAGCGCCAGTAATACCAACGAGCTACTTCCTCGCAGGTGATCTCGCTGCAAACGTTTGTAAGCAGCGTCCAGCGTCCCACCACATTACCGAGATCATCCGTAAGCCGAACAACAACCAATCTGACCGTCAGAGGCTCTCCAGGTTGGATTTTTATGCGGCGGCCGGTTTCTTTATCTTTACGCTTCTGCTGCGCAGCTCGGGTTATGACTATCGAGGTTTCACTGATTTCCATATCAGCTTTTTTCCCTTTCCAGTCTACCTGTCCGCATCCGTTGTATGGCAGAAGAGCAGCAATCTCACCAATTTTCAATGAATTACCTTGCCACTCTGCACCATGTCCTTCTTTTCCTCGGATAAGCCAGCATATTCCTTGAGTACTCAACGTCCGCATATGTCCAATAGAGTCACCCTCTCTATCAATTATATGAATCAGCTTTTTACCTATATTAAGCGATTCCACACGGGCAATATCGGTCGTCAAGGCGTCCATATGTGTCTGCCGTTCGGACAGTCCTTCCGCCAACGTTGAATGACAACCGGTTGCATCGGTAAGTGTCTGAGATAGAGGCGCTATTGGCAAACCCGTGCCAGCATCAACCAGCAAGCTGCTTTGAAGTTCATATCCAACATCGCCACCGTGCGTCATTTTTAAGCGTCCGTATTTGGCATGATGGTAAAGAAATTGTAAACGTGACCAATCATGAACAACGAGAGCGTATGGATGCGGGCTAAGCGAAATTTGCTCAAGTGCTAGCGAAATAATTGGCTCATTGAGTTGACTGAAGCTAATTCGCTTATTATTCAGAAAACGCCAGACAGCTTGGGTAGTTGCGAAAGTTGATTTTTGAGCACTTGCGAGGTCTTTAACCGCAGAAGCAAGAAGAGCCGCGGGCGTCATATGCTGTTTAACCAGCGTCTGATATCGGCGGGTAAGGCGAGAGTCAATCCCGCCAACAGATAGGTTGAAATCATTCTGCAAAGTAATAACAGGTATCACGATAAATGTGTAGATACCTATG
>NZ_FRDB01000315.1 GCF_900143145.1 Candidatus Sodalis sp. SoCistrobi | reverse complement strand
CATAGGTATCTACACATTTATCGTGATACCTGTTATTACTTTGCAGAATGATTTCAACCTATCTGTTGGCGGGATTGACTCTCGCCTTACCCGCCGATATCAGACGCTGGTTAAACAGCATATGACGCCCGCGGCTCTTCTTGCTTCTGCGGTTAAAGACCTCGCAAGTGCTCAAAAATCAACTTTCGCAACTACCCAAGCTGTCTGGCGTTTTCTGAATAATAAGCGAATTAGCTTCAGTCAACTCAATGAGCCAATTATTTCGCTAGCACTTGAGCAAATTTCGCTTAGCCCGCATCCATACGCTCTCGTTGTTCATGATTGGTCACGTTTACAATTTCTTTACCATCATGCCAAATACGGACGCTTAAAAATGACGCACGGTGGCGATGTTGGATATGAACTTCAAAGCAGCTTGCTGGTTGATGCTGGCACGGGTTTGCCAATAGCGCCTCTATCTCAGACACTTACCGATGCAACCGGTTGTCATTCAACGTTGGCGGAAGGACTGTCCGAACGGCAGACACATATGGACGCCTTGACGACCGATATTGCCCGTGTGGAATCGCTTAATATAGGTAAAAAGCTGATTCATATAATTGATAGAGAGGGTGACTCTATTGGACATATGCGGACGTTGAGTACTCAAGGAATATGCTGGCTTATCCGAGGAAAAGAAGGACATGGTGCAGAGTGGCAAGGTAATTCATTGAAAATTGGTGAGATTGCTGCTCTTCTGCCATACAACGGATGCGGACAGGTAGACTGGAAAGGGAAAAAAGCTGATATGGAAATCAGTGAAACCTCGATAGTCATAACCCGAGCTGCGCAGCAGAAGCGTAAAGATAAAGAAACCGGCCGCCGCATAAAAATCCAACCTGGAGAGCCTCTGACGGTCAGATTGGTTGTTGTTCGGCTTACGGATGATCTCGGTAATGTGGTGGGACGCTGGACGCTGCTTACAAACGTTTGCAGCGAGATCACCTGCGAGGAAGTAGCTCGTTGGTATTACTGGCGCTGGAATATTGAATCATTTTTTAAGTTGCTGAAAGGTGCCGGACATGACGTAGAAACATGGCTTCAGCGCAGCGCGCCAGCCGTACTACGCAGGTTGTTAATAGCCAGTATGGCTGCTGTTCTGGTATGGCGGCTGCAACGCGCTGAAGGAGAAGAAAATGCGGCAGCCCGCCAGCTGATATGTCGCTTGTCAGGACGACAGCAAAAGCGAGGCCGCAGAGAGAGCGCTCCTGCTCTGCTCGCTGGCCTATCCATCTTGTTGAATACACTAAAATTATTATCGGAATATAGTCTGGAAGAACTTACTCATTTAGCGAGAGTTGCTCTTAAGCCTCCTCCCTGATGTGTAGATACCTATGCAGGGGGTAGGGCGCCGGTTTTGGCGCTCTCCACGTTAAGCTAACAGGAGAGAGACGAACATATGCCAAAACCCAAACTCGATAAAGCGGCATTCCAGGCCGCGCTTGACCGCCAGTGGCAACGTTACGGTCTTACCGGCGCGCAGGATATGACCCCGTTACAATGGTGGCAGGCGGTCAGCGCGGCGGTCAACGAATGCCTTCCCCCTCAACCCGCCCGCCCGGGCGACAGTAAAAAATTCCCGCGCCACGTCAATTACCTCTCCATGGAATTCTTATTGGGTCGGCTGACCGGCAATAACCTGCTTAACCTCGGTTGGTACGATACCGTCAAGACAGTGCTCGAGGGTTATCAAGTCAACCTTGCCGAGGTATTGGAGCACGAGGTGGATCCGGCGCTGGGCAACGGCGGCCTGGGCCGTCTGGCCGCCTGCTATATGGACTCTATGGCGACCGTAGGCCAGCCGGCCATCGGCTATGGGCTTAACTATCAGTATGGCTTGTTTCGCCAGACCTTCGTCGAAGGTCAACAATGGGAAGCGCCCGACGACTGGCATCGCAATACCTATCCCTGGTTCCGCCACAATACGGCGCTGAATGTCGAAGTGGGGCTTGGCGGGAAGCTTAAGAAAAACGGGCAGGGTGGCAGCCGCTGGGAGCCGGCATTCACCCTTATCGGCGAGGCGTGGGATTTGCCGGTGGTGGGATTCGGCAATGGCACGGTGCTGCCGCTGCGATTATGGCAGGCAACGCATCCGCATCCTTTCAGCCTGGCGTTATTCAATGAAGGAAAATTCCTCAAAGCCGAACGGGCCGGCATCGACGCCGCCAAACTGACCAAGGTGCTTTACCCAAACGATAACCATCAGGAAGGCAAGCAGCTGCGGCTGATGCAACAGTATTGAATCACCCCGGATAAATTAGAGTCTATACTTTAAAAGTGGAGGTCTCTATGACAACGACCAAACGTTACTCTCCGGAAGTCCGTGAACGGGCAGTTAATCTAGTGCTGGAAACTCAGCATGAGCA
>NZ_FRDB01000322.1 GCF_900143145.1 Candidatus Sodalis sp. SoCistrobi | reverse complement strand
CGGCGACTCCTACGATAATGCGATGGCAGAGAGTATCAACGGGTTGTACAAAACGGAGGTTATCCACCGCGGGAGCTGGAAAAACCGGACGGAAGTGGAGTTGGCCACGCTGGACTGGGTGGACTGGTACAACAACAGAAGGCTGCTCGGGCGGCTGGGTTACATCCCTCCTACTGAAGCCGAAATGAACTATTACGCTTTGCAATTAGCATCAGAGGAAGCGGCGTAGTATTGCCAAAATTACTCTCTAATAAACTCGGGGTTATTCAATCCTCGATAAGCCATGCATGATGTACGTCCAGACGCGTTTCACCCTCCCCTGCCCAGCCATGCCACGCCAGCCGTCCCGGTTGTCCTGGGTCAGGCACCACCTGCTCCACGACCTGCGCCTCTACCGGGAAACCAAAGGTTTCAAAATAGAAACGGACGTTGGGTGCCAGCGCGGGACCGGCACGGTCATATAAGCGAACGTTGGCGGCGTTCGTGTAGTAATCCGGCCAGCGCACGGCATCGTTAAGCCACGGCCAGATCTCGGCTGCGCCAAGGCCGGCTTCAATGACCTCATTGGAAACGAAATTGTCGGAAAAGCCCGGTTGATACTGCGCGGGCCAGATAATGGCGTTCATGGTTTACCTTCTCGTTGTAGCTTGAAACGACGACGCCGAATGCGTGCAATCGTCACCTGATGGAGGCTATATAGGTTGCGTGCTAGCATGATATAAATCCAATCGCTAAATGTAATCATAGTCATCATGCCAACTGATATCAGACAAATGGATCTTAATTTACTGAAAACGCTGGACGTTCTGCTGGACGAACGCAACGTTACCCGCGCCGCGCAGCGGCTGGCCCTGACGCAACCTGCGGTCAGCGGTATGCTGACGCGATTGCGTGACAGTTTTGACGACCCGCTATTTGTCCGCACCCAGCGGGGCATCGTTCCCACGCTGCGTGCGCTGGCGCTGGCGGCGCCCGTAAAGCAACTGCTTGGCGACGTGGAAGGTATGCTCAAACCACCGACATTTCAGCCCGCCACAGCCTGCGCGACCTTGACCTTCGCTGCGACCGATTATGCCTTGCGCGCGGTGGTGGTACCGCTTATGACGATGCTCAGACAGCAGGCGCCCGGCATCAGGGTAGCGGTGGTGGCGGTCGACCACGGCCGGCTACAGACGCAATTTGAACAAGGCGACATCGACATTGCGCTATTGACGCCGGAGACAACGCCGCCGGACCTGCACTCTCATGTGTTGTTTCAAGAAAGCTACGTCTGTGTCATGCGCGCCGGTCACCCCGACGCCGTTAGCGGCCGCCTGTCCCTTGACCGCTTCTGCGCACTCGATCATGCGCTGGTGTCTTACTCCAACGGCGGTTTTACAGGCGCAACCGACAGAGCACTGGCTGACCTGGGGCTGACGCGGCGCGTGGCGTTAGCCGTGAACAGTTTTCTGGTACTGCCTGATATTCTTCGCTCAAACGACCTTATCGCCATCGTCCCGCGGCGGCTGGCGCGGCATGCCGAAGGGCTGGTCACCCTGGCGCCGCCGCTGGCGATCCCGGGTTTTAGCAAAACCGCGGTCTGGCATGAACGGACCCACCGCGATCCTGCCCAGCGCTGGGTGCGGGAAACGCTTTTCACCCTGAGCCAAACACCCGACTAACGCCGGCGGGCGGCGCCTATCTGGCCGTCATCGCCGGCCGAACAGGGCGGGTTGTCGCAATGGCAATGGCACTAAAGGTTGAGGTTGAGGTACAGGTTTAGGTTGGGGTCGGGATTGGGGTTTGGGTTTGGGTCGGGCTGGGGTACAGGTTAAGGTTAAGGTTAAGGTTAAGGTTGAGATTGAGAATAAAGTGGAGTGTCCCTTCCTTAACGAAATTGGGCATTTCTTTTCTGAAAGCACTCAGGTCGGCATATTCTACGTCAGCATGACGGAAAGGTTTCAAATCCGGCATGAATGAAAATGGAAATAGTCTTATCTCCGCTGTTCTATAGGAAACTTAATATTTCCCATTGCAGGCTATGGATTAAGATAATAAAGAGCTACACTTGCCCAATCTTGACACCACGACCATGATACCTTCAGGAGTTATTTTGAAAAATAAAGTTGCCCTTATTACTGGTATTACGGGTCTGTAAATTTTTTTGTGTAAATGGCTCCATCGCTTAACTGGAGATTCGTTCTCCATACGTCAACATGAATTGGCTCATAGCAGGTTTCCAGTCTCTGAGTGGCATGGTCCATTTGGCGGAAATATTATGCAACGCCAGATAGAGCAGTTTAAGTACCGAGTCATCTGTTGGAAATATCCGCCGGGT
>NZ_FRDB01000324.1 GCF_900143145.1 Candidatus Sodalis sp. SoCistrobi | reverse complement strand
TCATATGCTGTTTAACCAGCGTCTGATATCGGCGGGTAAGGCGAGAGTCAATCCCGCCAACAGATAGGTTGAAATCATTCTGCAAAGTAATAACAGGTATCACGATAAATGTGTAGATACCTATGCCCCTAAGGCGGGCACCATCGTAGCGTCAGGCGCCGGCGTGTCTGTTCTTTTGCCCGAACGGGCCTAGTGCTTGCCACGAGATTCCGCGCCAGGCGTTAATGCCGCGGCATATTAGGCTGCCTGCGGCGTCACTACCGGCGCGCGCCTTTGTCATACTGCGCGAAGCGCAACTGCAACTGCCTGAGCTGATCGATACGCGCGTCATAACGCGCCTGCTGCAAGCTGCCCAGTTTCACCCGGCTGCTGGCTTCGGTTAACGCCCGTACCGCCTGGTCCAACTGTCCCATCAGCGCCAGCCGCTCGGCGCGCGCCGCCAGCTCTTGATCGCCCAGACCCTGACCGGCGCACGCCTGGGCCAGTAAATCCCAGCCATTGGTGTCGTCGGGATGGGAAAAGGTATAGCGATTGAGGATCCGCACGGCATCGCTATAGCGATGCCCTTCGACGTAAGCATTGGCGAGGTTGAGCAGCAGCACCGGATTGGCATCGCGCTCATTGCCGCGTACCAGTGCTTCCAGGCGGCTGATGGCCTGCGGCGCCTGTTGCAGCGCCAAATCGATATCGGTCATCAAATCCACCAGCCAGATGTTGGACGGTTGCCGGCTAAGCAAAGGCTGCAGCGTGCGTTTGGCGTCGTCGTATTTTTTCGCCTGATAAAACAAAATCGCCTGGCCGTACTGCGCGGCCAGCTGCCGGCGGGCGTTGCCTTTTTTCCAGGCGTCGAGCACATCGTTGCGCAACAGATTGTCGCTGGAGCCGAACATCCCCAGGATGCGCGCCTTCGCCAGATAAAAGTCCTGGGATGAGTCGATAACGATATGCTTCATCTGATTGGCGCGGTTGCGGGTATCCGCCAGCCGGCTGAGCGGCAGGGGGTGGGTTTGCAGCATTTCCGGCGGCGCGGTGGAATATCGGTTCTGATCCGCCAGTTTCTGCAAGAAGTTCGGCATCGCCTGGGGATCAAAACCGGACCGCTGTAGTACCTGCAAACCAATGCGATCCGCCTCTTGCTCGTTGGCCTGGGTGAAACTGATGTTGCCCTGCGCGGAGCCGGCGATGGTGCCGGACAGCGCGGCCATGCCCAGCTGCGGATTGGCCATGGTGAGCAGAATGGAGCCCAGCGCGCCAACCCAGGTCAGCGGGGCGCTGCGACGCTTTTCTTCCATGGCGCGGGCCAGATGACGCTGGGTGACATGGGACAGTTCATGGGCCATGACCGACGCCAGCTCGCTTTCGTTGTCGGTATAGTTAAACAGCGCCGAATGCAGCACCACGTTGCCGCCGAAAAAGGCAAACGCATTGAGCTCGTCGCTGCGCAACAGGAAAAAATGAAAGGGGGTACGCACCGAGTTGGCATGGGCCACCAGCGTGCCGCCCAGATGATTGATGTATTGACTAAGCAGGGGATCGTTGATAATCGGGGCACCGCCGCGCAGCTGGCGCACGAAATAGTCCCCCATTTGCATCTCTTCGCCAATGCTTAAGGTACTGCCGGCGGTGGTTCCCATATCCGGCAGATTGTCCTGAATCTCGTCTGCGTGCGCCGGGAACGTGCCGGCCAACGCGGTCAGCACCAGTGCGATAAGGCTTTTTTTCAAGCGAGTAACCATAGATGACCCATTTTGCCGGCGGCGGCCGGCCGTCATCCCGCGTCGCCGCCCGCACCGCCGTGAGAGCACGTCAATCTGCGCCGCGGGCTGCGTTCAGACGCTTTTCAAATAGGCCAGCACGATATCGTGGTGATTGCTGGTTTTGAAATCGTCGAACACTTTCTCGATGGCGCCGTCGACACCCACCAGGAAACTGATGCGGTGAATACCATCGTAGGTTTTGCCCATAAAGCTCTTCTCGCCCCAGACGCCGAACTGGCCGGCAACCTGATGGTCCTCGTCGGAGAGCAAGGTGAAATTCAACAGTTCTTTTTCGGCGAAGCGGGACAGTTTTTCGGGTTTGTCGGTACTGATGCCCAGCACCTCCACCCCGGCCTTCTTCAGGTCGTCCATATTATCGCGCAACCCGCACGCTTGCACGGTACAGCCTTATATCTTGATCATTGACTTTCAAAGGTTAATGATCCCCAACTGATCATTGGGATGTTACCGGTGAGTTTGTACTCTGCCTTAAGCTTACAGCTTGTACGTCAGATTAAACCCTGGTGACATATT
>NZ_FRDB01000332.1 GCF_900143145.1 Candidatus Sodalis sp. SoCistrobi | reverse complement strand
CATAGGTATCTACACATTTATCGTGATACCTGTTATTACTTTGCAGAATGATTTCAACCTATCTGTTGGCGGGATTGACTCTCGCCTTACCCGCCGATATCAGACGCTGGTTAAACAGCATATGACGCCCGCGGCTCTTCTTGCTTCTGCGGTTAAAGACCTCGCAAGTGCTCAAAAATCAACTTTCGCAACTACCCAAGCTGTCTGGCGTTTTCTGAATAATAAGCGAATTAGCTTCAGTCAACTCAATGAGCCAATTATTTCGCTAGCACTTGAGCAAATTTCGCTTAGCCCGCATCCATACGCTCTCGTTGTTCATGATTGGTCACGTTTACAATTTCTTTACCATCATGCCAAATACGGACGCTTAAAAATGACGCACGGTGGCGATGTTGGATATGAACTTCAAAGCAGCTTGCTGGTTGATGCTGGCACGGGTTTGCCAATAGCGCCTCTATCTCAGACACTTACCGATGCAACCGGTTGTCATTCAACGTTGGCGGAAGGACTGTCCGAACGGCAGACACATATGGACGCCTTGACGACCGATATTGCCCGTGTGGAATCGCTTAATATAGGTAAAAAGCTGATTCATATAATTGATAGAGAGGGTGACTCTATTGGACATATGCGGACGTTGAGTACTCAAGGAATATGCTGGCTTATCCGAGGAAAAGAAGGACATGGTGCAGAGTGGCAAGGTAATTCATTGAAAATTGGTGAGATTGCTGCTCTTCTGCCATACAACGGATGCGGACAGGTAGACTGGAAAGGGAAAAAAGCTGATATGGAAATCAGTGAAACCTCGATAGTCATAACCCGAGCTGCGCAGCAGAAGCGTAAAGATAAAGAAACCGGCCGCCGCATAAAAATCCAACCTGGAGAGCCTCTGACGGTCAGATTGGTTGTTGTTCGGCTTACGGATGATCTCGGTAATGTGGTGGGACGCTGGACGCTGCTTACAAACGTTTGCAGCGAGATCACCTGCGAGGAAGTAGCTCGTTGGTATTACTGGCGCTGGAATATTGAATCATTTTTTAAGTTGCTGAAAGGTGCCGGACATGACGTAGAAACATGGCTTCAGCGCAGCGCGCCAGCCGTACTACGCAGGTTGTTAATAGCCAGTATGGCTGCTGTTCTGGTATGGCGGCTGCAACGCGCTGAAGGAGAAGAAAATGCGGCAGCCCGCCAGCTGATATGTCGCTTGTCAGGACGACAGCAAAAGCGAGGCCGCAGAGAGAGCGCTCCTGCTCTGCTCGCTGGCTTATCCATCTTGTTGAATACACTAAAATTATTATCGGAATATAGTCTGGAAGAACTTACTCATTTAGCGAGAGTTGCTCTTAAGCCTCCTCCCTGATGTGTAGATACCTATGCCATCATGGCGGGGGCGTTGCTGGCGGGCGGAGCGATGGCGAAAGACGACATCACCCGCGCCGATCAGATACCGGCGTTAAAAGAATCAGCACAGCAGAATACGGTGAGCCAGCGCGTCAGCGCGCGGTTTACGCGTTCGCATTATCGTCAGTTCGATCTGGACGCGGCTTTCGCCGGTAAAATTTTCGACCGTTACCTGAACATGCTCGACTATAGCCACAATGTGTTGCTGGCCTCGGATATTGCGCAGGTCGCCGCCCAAAAAGCGCAGCTGGCCGATGAGTTGAAGAGCGGTAAACTGGACCTGCCGTATGCGATGTACAACCTGGCGGAAAAGCGGCGCTTCGAGCGCTATCAATATGCCCTGGCGCAGTTGAGCAAGCAGATGGACTTTAACGGTAACGGTGCCATCGAAATCGACCGCAGCAAAGCGCCCTGGCCCAAAACCACGGCCGAGCTGGACGCGCTGTGGGATGCCAAGGTGAAGTATGACGCGCTCAATCTCAAGCTCACCGGCAAAGATGAGAAAGAGATCCGCGATATCTTGACCAAGCGTTACCAGTTCGCCATTCGGCGGCTGGCGCAAAGCAATAGCGAAGACGTGTTCCAACTTATCATGAATGAATCACCCCGGATAAATTAGAGTCTATACTTTAAAAGTGGAGGTCTCTATGACAACGACCAAACGTTACTCTCCGGAAGTCCGTGAACGGGCAGTTAATCTAGTGCTGGAAACTCAGCATGAGCA
>NZ_FRDB01000344.1 GCF_900143145.1 Candidatus Sodalis sp. SoCistrobi | reverse complement strand
CTGCTCGGGCGGCTGGGTTACATCCCTCCTACTGAAGCCGAAATGAACTATTACGCTTTGCAATTAGCATCAGAGGAAGCGGCGTAGTATTGCCAAAATTACTCTCTAATAAACTCGGGGTTATTCAATTGCACATTGTCGGCGACGTCGATGATCGCGTGCTTATCCTGCGCTTTTTCGACAGTGCGCCGGGGGTCGAGCCGCAACAGCTGCCGCACATTTTTGAACGTTTTTACCGCACCGAGGCGTCACGTAATCGCGCCAGCGGCGGATCGGGCCTGGGTCTGGCTATTTGCCAAAACATCGTCGATGCCCACGGCGGGCGCATCAGCGCCGCAGATTCACCTTTAGGCGGTGTGCAAATCACGCTAGAATTACCGCTCGACCCCAGACCTGTAACCGCCTATGACTGAAGAAATCACCGCCGCGCCGATTATCCTTGTGGTGGAAGATGAGCCCAAACTGGGACAATTGCTGGTGGATTATCTTGAGGCGGCGGAGTATCGCACCCGCTGGCTTACCCGGGGCGACGGCGTAATTGACTCTTTGCAAACGCAGCATGCCGATCTGGTACTGCTGGACCTGATGCTGCCGGGACGCGACGGCTTAAGCGTGTGTCGGGATCTGCGTCGCTTCTCCGATGTGCCGGTTATCATGATCACCGCCAAAACCGAGGAGATCGATCGCCTGCTCGGGCTGGAAATCGGCGCGGATGATTATATCTGCAAGCCCTACAGCCCGCGCGAAGTGGTCGCGCGGGTGAAAGCGATTTTGCGGCGCAGCGGTAGCCGCCCGCCCGCCGGGCAGGCCGCCGCGCTCAACATTGATGAAAGCCGGTTTCAAGCCAGCTACCGCGGCGTGCCGCTGGACTTAACGCCGGCGGAACTGCGGCTGCTAAAAATTCTGTCCAGCGCGCCGGGAAAAGTCTTTTCCCGTGAGGCATTGCTGAACCAGCTGTACGACGATTATCGGGTGGTCACCGATCGTACCATCGATAGCCATATCAAAAACTTGCGCCGGAAACTGGAAAACCTGGCCGAAGACGAGGCGTTCATACGTGCGGTCTATGGGGTAGGTTATCGCTGGGAAGCGGACCCCTGTGAACTAATTTAACCGTTTCAGCCACGGTGGAATTCAGAATCCTCTCCTATACTGCCAAGAGCGCGAAAGCGCCGTACAGAAGAGGAGGACGCGTATGTCAGCCAGTCATTATGAACTACAAAAAGTGCGAAATGGACATTTCCTTTTCCATCTAAAAGGGAATAACGGTGAAACTATTCTCCACAGCGAAACGTTTTCCAGCAAAGCTTCCGCCGAGAATGCCATCACCTTTGCCCGGTATATAGCGCCGGATGAAACCAACTATGAGTTAAAGCAAAGCAGCGATGATGCTGCCTATTTTGTATTACGAGGGAAAAACCAGCAGGTCATAGGCCACAGCGATCCCTACAGCTCGCTTAAAGCGGCACAACAGGGTATCAGGGCCGCGATGGCTATGGCCATTACCTTGGAAATCAAGGATATGACCCACTAACCACACCAGGCCGGCGCCTGACGCCGGTCTGGCTGTGCGCAGCAGCATTTTTTGCCCGGGATCAAGCCATGGGCGAATAAACCGCCTTCTTTCGCATTGCTTCCTGATTTTTTTCCCGCCAGGCGCTAAAATCGCCGCCGCTATACTGCCCATGCCGGGCAGCCTGACCTGACATCAGATACCGTCTTGCTCATCATGATGCAAGAGCTATATTTTCATCGAAGGGTATTCCAGATTTTAAGACACCATAAGCTAATTGGAGTAATTTTCGCATTGCCGCGCAGATGCCTACTTTACCTCCTT
>NZ_FRDB01000335.1 GCF_900143145.1 Candidatus Sodalis sp. SoCistrobi | reverse complement strand
GCGCGCTGCGCTGAAGCCATGTTTCTACGTCATGTCCGGCACCTTTCAGCAACTTAAAAAATGATTCAATATTCCAGCGCCAGTAATACCAACGAGCTACTTCCTCGCAGGTGATCTCGCTGCAAACGATCGCGCAGACGAAAGCGCTAAAGCGCTGGAGTCCGGCCGCTGCGATACCCTGGCTACCGACCAGTCTGGTCTGTACGCGCTGCGGATCAAGTTAAGCAAACCCGATGACTGGGTGGTGTTGCCGGAAGTGATCTCCAAAGAGCCGCTGGGACCGGTAGTGCGCCGCGGCGACGACGATTGGTTCACTATCGTGAAATGGTCGCTGTACGCCATGCTTAACGCTGAGGAAATGGAAATCACCTCGCAAAACGTTGATGAGCTGGCCGCCAACCCGAAAAATCCGGATATGGCCCATTTGCTCGGCAAAGAAGGTCACTACGGTGAAGAGCTGAAGTTGTCCAACGACTGGGCGCACAACATCATCAAGCAGGTCGGCAACTACGGCGAATCATTTGAACGCAACGTGGGTCAGGGCAGCGATCTGAAAATTAAGCGCGGTTTAAACGCCTTATGGAATCACGGCGGCATCCAGTACGCCCCGCCGGTACGTTAATAGCTGCCACAGTTCAGGAGCACCGGCGACGCCGGTGCTTTTTCTTCGATTTTCCTGCTGAGGCTTACCTATGCAACACCGCCCAACCGTAACGGGAAATTTCTCCCTGACCAACCCTGCGGTTCGCGCCTGGATTTACCAGATTCTGGCCGTCGTGGTCCTGGTACTGTTTGTCGGCCATCTGGTGCATAACACACTGACCAACCTGAACCACCGCGGCATTACCTCCGGTTTCGACTTCCTCAACAACGCCGCCGGGTTTGGCATAGTACAGCATCTTATTGATTTTGAACAAGGCGACACCTACGGGCGGGTCTTTGTCGTCGGCCTGCTCAATACGCTGCTGGTGTCGGCGCTGTGTATCGTTTTCGCCTCGATACTGGGGTTTATCATCGGCCTGTCCAGACTGTCTGAAAATTGGCTGCTGCGCAAACTCTCCACTTTGTATATCGAAATTTTCCGTAATATTCCGCCGCTGCTGCAAATCTTCTTTTGGTACTTCGCCGTCCTGCGCAACCTGCCTGGTCCCCGTCAGGCGGTAAACGCTTTCGATCTCGCCTTTCTCAGTAACCGCGGATTGTATTTGCCCGCCCCCGATGCCGGACCGGGCGCAGGGGCGACGGCCCTCGCGCTGCTGGTAGCCGTGGCTGCCTCGGTGGCGCTGTTTCGCCGCCGTCGCCGCCAGTTAAAAACCGGCCAATTGCGCCGCAGCTGGCCGTGGATAGTGGTGCTGCTGGTGGCCCTGCCGGCGCTGGCGCAGTTGATCGCCGGTCCCGCGATAGCTTGGGATGTGCCGCAGCTGCGCGGTTTCAATTTTCGCGGCGGTATGGCGCTGATTCCGGAACTGGCGGCGCTGACGCTGGCGCTGTCGGTTTACACCTCGGCGTTTATTGCCGAGGTGATCCGTTCCGGCATTCAATCGGTACCGTACGGCCAGCACGAGGCGGCACGCTCGCTCGGACTGCCGAACGCGGTAACGTTAAACAAAGTGATCCTGCCACAGGCAATGCGGGTGATCGTCCCTCCCTTGACCAGTCAATATCTCAATATCGTTAAGAACTCATCGCTGTCGGCCGCCATTGGCTATCCCGATATGGTGTCGCTGTTCGCCGGTTCCGTTCTCAACCAGACCGGCCAGGCCATTGAAACCATTGCCATCACCATGGCGGTCTATCTGGTCATCAGCCTGGCCATTTCGCTGCTGATGAATATTTATAATAAGCGCAAAGCGCTGGTAGAACGTTGAGAGGTGCCGATGACCATGATGAATAACCCCGAGTTTATTAGAGAGTAATTTTGGCAATACTACGCCGCTTCCTCTGATGCTAATTGCAAAGCGTAATAGTTCATTTCGGCTTCAGTAGGAGGGATGTAACCCAGCCGCCCGAGCAG
>NZ_FRDB01000336.1 GCF_900143145.1 Candidatus Sodalis sp. SoCistrobi | reverse complement strand
CCGGGACCACAATGCGGCGTAAATAGGTCACCGTGGGAGCTATCTTGTTATCCATCGCCATATCGTTAATCAGGCTGTTGTAGGCGGTGGTGTTGGGGGCAAACGCCAGTTCCTGGCCTTTGATGGTGAGAATAATGTGGCTTACTGTGTTGTCTTTACTCATGGGTTAACGCCTCTCGTTGATAAATTTCGTTGACTAACTGGTTATGCCGCGCCGCGCAGGGCGGGTATAACGCCAGATAATCCACTAAAGGGCCGGTCAGCGCCTTGCCTGTCGTGCCGTCAAGGCGGGGTAATGTTTCCGGGCATTTCACCAGCAGTCCGGCCTGAAAGGGTACGCTCGGCGTCGGCGCTGGCGCGGTTATACAGCCGGACAAACTCATCAGACACGCATACGCGGGTAAAGACCGGCTTAACCACTTCAGTACGGATTTCTTTCGGCTGTGCCTGCTGTAGTGCATCCAGTTTTTCCTCCAGCTCGCGGGCGGATTCACTGGCCACCGCCTCCATGGCCTGCCGTGCGCGTTCGGCGGCCTGCGTGGACGCGGCGGCAACGGCGTGCGCCAGGCTGTCGTGACGCCAGGTGCTCACCTGCCAGCCGGCCCCAAAGGCCACAGCCAGGGCCATCAGGGCGGCCAGTCCGTGACGGTCCATTAGCGCACGCCCTGATGTTCAAGGCTAAAATGATTGCCGTCCGGGCGGGAGAATCGACCGCCCCAGGCCCCGCCCAGGCTTTCCCAGTATTCGCCCAGCGGCAAATACGCCGCGCTGTCGGTCTGATAGTCGCCGTTGATAAACAGGTTCAAATCGAGCGCCAGGCGCAGGGTATGCAGACTGTGGGCAATGCCCGTGCCGCTTTTCGCGTTGCGGGCGGCCTGCTCGGGCGTGCGCCAGGCTTCCCCCAGCGTCAGCCGGTAGCCCCGTTCGTCAGCCCAGAGGATCAGCTGAGCCGCCTTGACGGCAAAGAGATGCTGCTTTTCACTCAATGTCATGGCGACCCCTTGCTGATAACCAACGGCTGCCTTTGCGCCGCAGCCACAATTCCACCGCCTGATGACCGGTAATGCCCAGCGCCGCCCCCAGTCCCGTTACAGCGAGTACCGGCAGGCCCGGGATCAGGATAAGCACCGCCCCCGCCGCGACGGAGGTCGCCGATCCCAGCACGACACGCGCGATAAACAGCCGGGGGGTAATGGGTTCGTCGCTGTTCAGCACCCGACCAATGGCGATGGCGGCACCGATAAGCAGCAGCCACACCAGATTTTTTTCATGCTCCTGCACGGTCTTTATTACCCCGTTAACTTTTGTGTCAGCGCGGATTCCAGATAGGGCACACCGCCCAGGCGGACAAAATCCGGTGAAGTGACAAGGAATTTTATTTTGTGGGTCATCACGCTGCCGCCTTTGGGATCGACATCCAGCACATCACTGACGATAAGCTTGCAGCCAAATGCTTCCACCTTAAGCTCTTCCTCTCCGGCTTTGGCGTACCACATCAAATCCACGGGGGCGATCCCCCGCCAACTGCCAGCGCCACGGGCTTTTGCATTGACGATGGCAAAGGCTTTTGAACTCAGCTCGATTTCTCCCTCCGCCGCAACGTCACCGCTAAGACAACCATCCGGCACACCCTGGGTCTGCGCGGCGGCGGTATTGTCAGTAATGCTCAAGCTGACTTTTTCAGCGTGGATCAGATCGCCATCAAGGCTAAAATCCACCGACTGACCCGAAATGCGGTATGTCATTTTTTATCCTCCAGCGTCCGGTCAACTTCCAGGCTTACGGTGATGCCTTTCGGGCATTCATACGGGCGAATGACCAGATAAATTTCGACTTTGGTGGCGCTGCGCCAGACGATTTTCACGTCGCCCTCCTGGGGCGGCTTGACTTCGCCGGGAAAGCTCGCGCCGTTAATCTGGCTGCCGCGCGCCATGTCGCGCAGGGTGCGGGCAAAATAAGACTGGTGCGCCGCGATACTGCCCGGCGTGCTGTTCAACGTGCGATCGGCAA
>NZ_FRDB01000337.1 GCF_900143145.1 Candidatus Sodalis sp. SoCistrobi | reverse complement strand
CTCCATGGAGTAGTTGGCTCGCGGTTTTTTGGGCTCTGTCATAGATAGTGTCCACTTAAAATAGGTGGACACCATCCTTAATCATCCCTGTCGAAATCGAAAGACGTCCTATATGGGGCGCTTACCTGCATTCATTGCTGTTACACCTCCTGGAGAGCTCGCCCTTTTTGCGCTGTCCTCCCCGGCGCAGCCGCGGGCGCGGCGGTGGCCTCTTAACGCGTCGCTGGCCGTTGGCGCTGTGCGTTGGTGTACTGTTTCTGCTGGCTGCAGTCCATTTTGCCCCGGGTGCTGCGCTGGCGGGCGCGGTCATGTTGCTGAGCGCGCTTTTGCTGCTGGCGGTGGTGGACGCGGCGACATGGCGGCTACCGGATGTCATCACCCAGCCGCTGCTGTGGCTGGGCCTGTTATTTAATCTCGGCGCCACGTTTGTCCCCCTGTCTGATGCGGTGTGGGGCGCGGTGAGCGGTTATCTGACGCTGTGGTGCGTCAACGGCGTTTACCGGCTGGCGCGCCGCCGCCATGGGCTTGGGGCGGGGGATTTTAAGCTTCTGGCGGCGCTGGGGGCCTGGCTGGGCTGGCGTGCGTTGCCGCTATTGCTGCTGCTGGCCGCAACGGGAGGGTTGTTGTGCGTTTTATGCCTGCGGCGATGGCGCGGCGCGACGCTGGCGATGCCGCTGGCGTTTGGTCCCTGGCTCGCGCTGGCGGGAGGGCTGCTGCTTTTTTGCCGCGAGGGCTAACGTAACCGCAATTGCTGTAGATTGCCCTGTAGCGTCACGGCGGTATCCAGCGTCACCACCCGGCGGCAGAGAAACGCCAGTTCACGATCGCGTTCCAGCCTGTGCCGCCATTTTTCCGGCACTTGCGCCAGCCGCTGATACAGCGTTTCCAGCGTGCCCGCCTCGCTGATAAGCTGTGCGGCGCTTTTGGGACCGATGCCGGTAACGCCTGGGATTTTGCTGCTGCTCACGCCTGATAATCCCCAAAAATCGGTCAATTGTTGTGGCTGGACGCCGAAATGCCGCGTAACGAAAGGCATATCCAGCCAGCGTTTTTGAAAGTAGTCACGGATTTGTATCGAGGGTGAAAGCAACTGGCAATAGCCCTTATCGGTAGAGACCAACGTCACCCGATGCCCGCCTGCCGCCACCTTGATCGCCAGCGTGGCGGCAATATCATCCGCCTCATAGCCGCTGGCGTGCCAGCAGGCGACGGACTGGCGAGTAAATTCCTCGCGGATGGCCGGCATCAGCGCCTGCAGATCTTCCGGCATCGGCGCGCGGCCGCTCTTGTATTGCGGTAACTGCTGATGGCGCCAGCTTTCGTGGCGCTCATCGTCGTCAAACACCGCCACGGCGTGGCTGGGGCTACAGTGGACAATGAGCTGGCTCAGGGCGTGTCCGCAGGCGGCCAGACAGGAGGCGCCCTGCACGGCATGGATGCGGCGAATGAGATTCAGCGCGTCAACGATTAACAAATGTACCGACATGGAGTGCTATCCTGATTATCCATTGGGCGGGCCAGCGGTCCCGCAGGCGGTGTGAGATGCTGATGCCGGCTTCCCGCCGGCATCGGTTGCGTTAAATACGGATTTCGTAGCACGGAAGGTAGGCGCTGCCGGGCAACAAAGCCCTGTAGCAGCGTATCCATATGCCGCATAATTTCCGCATCCCCATGCAGTTGATACGGCCCGTACTGCTCGATAGCCTGAATGCTGTACTCCTTTACGTTGCCCGCGACGATGCCGGAAAACGCCCGCCGCAGCGCGGCCGCCAGGCGTTCCGCCGGCTGTTCGCGGTGCAGATTAAGGTTGGCCATATTTTCATGGCTGGGCTCGAAGGGATGCTGCAAATCATGGGCGATGCGCAGCGACCAGTTTGAATCACCCCGGATAAATTAGAGTCTATACTTTAAAAGTGGAGGTCTCTATGACAACGACCAAACGTTACTCTCCGGAAGTCCGTGAACGGGCAGTTAATCTAGTGCTGGAAACTCAGCATGAGCA
>NZ_FRDB01000338.1 GCF_900143145.1 Candidatus Sodalis sp. SoCistrobi | reverse complement strand
CGGCGACTCCTACGATAATGCGATGGCAGAGAGTATCAACGGGTTGTACAAAACGGAGGTTATCCACCGCGGGAGCTGGAAAAACCGGACGGAAGTGGAGTTGGCCACGCTGGACTGGGTGGACTGGTACAACAACAGAAGGCTGCTCGGGCGGCTGGGTTACATCCCTCCTACTGAAGCCGAAATGAACTATTACGCTTTGCAATTAGCATCAGAGGAAGCGGCGTAGTATTGCCAAAATTACTCTCTAATAAACTCGGGGTTATTCACATTCACATCGCCGCCTGACGCACCAACATGTCGTGTGGAGACAAGGACGTAACCGGCGCCGCGCCATACAGTAATTGACTGAATGCCGCGGCGGCATCCGGGGAAGCCCCGGCCATAGAGGCCGTCATGGCCCCTGCCGGCGGAACGAGGGGGTAAGCGTTTTCTATTTTCATCTGTCTCTCCCGTGGTGATACTGCAAAATGGCACCCAGTGTCTCGGCCTCCGGCCCCGTTGCCTGCGCCAGACACCCCCTGGCGGCGCCTATCTCATCCAGCCCGAATAACAGAAAAGCGTGACAGGCAGCCCGCAGCGATTCATCAGGGACCAAATAGGGCAATGCGGGCAACATGGCGCGCACCTGACGCCGGTAACCGTGATTCACGCCCGCGCAGGCGATCTCCACCAACAAGCGACGATCGGTATCCGCAAGCATCGTCATATCTTGGCGATAATACCGCCGACCATATCTTTCATGGTCTTCAGTATCGCGCTGGAATAGTTGATGAAACTGGAATACTGCTGCACCGCGAACTGCGCCTGCAGCAATGTTCCCGGGTTGGTGAGTTTATCCGCCGTCATTTTATCTTCGACGTCATTACCCGCCTTGTTCGCCAGAATTGACAGTGTATTGATGAGTTGTGACACGTCCATGAGCACTTCCTGTGTCTATCCGTCCCTATCGCGGCCGGGACGTCGGTCATACGCGTTGCACCGGCGGCAACGGCGTTAGGCGGATTATCCCCGCCCCGGGACATTGCCAGCATCCGGTGTACACCTGAATTCCAGCCGATCCCGGCGGCGTGCCCGGCATTACAGACACGCTCCCCTGGGTCACGACGGTCGCGGCTGCGTAAAATCTGCCGCTACGGCGCTATCGTGGGGAACGCTTTGTCACACCGCTCAAACCAATAATTGATTAAGCAGACTCTGGGCGTTGGCGCGCACCGCACTGTAATGCGGCTTACCGTCACTCATACTAATGGCGCTATGCAACGCCATTCGGGCATCCGCCAGCCGTCCCATGGCCTGTAGACACACCCCCATTTGATAGACGGGTTCTGGATGGCCGCCATCAAGCATCAACGCGTAACCATAGAAATTCATCGCCCCTTGATACTTTTTCGTCATCATCAGCGTGCCCGCCAGCGCAACATGCGCACGCCAGTTCCACGGCTGCAACATCACCAGCCAACTGAAATCAATCAGAGCGCGATCGTAATGCCCGCTGTGGAGTGCCTGATAGCCGCGGGCAAAGCGTTGCTCGGTATCGGCCATTGGGGTGGGGTTGATGGCGGCACCGACGTTGCTTTGGTCGGTATCGCCATTCGAGGGGGATATCATAAGCACCTCCAGACAAGAGGATCGCGTCGCCCCGACCAGACGCGCGTTGCGCCTTAACGACGAGGCATGTTGCCACCCACGCGGGCAGCCTCTGAATAACCCCGAGTTTATTAGAGAGTAATTTTGGCAATACTACGCCGCTTCCTCTGATGCTAATTGCAAAGCGTAATAGTTCATTTCGGCTTCAGTAGGAGGGATGTAACCCAGCCGCCCGAGCAGCCTTCTGTTGTTGTACCAGTCCACCCAGTCCAGCGTGGCCAACTCCACTTCCGTCCGGTTTTTCCAGCTCCCGCGGTGGATAACCTCCGTTTTGTACAACCCGTTGATACTCTCTGCCATCGCATTATCGTAGGAGTCGCCG
>NZ_FRDB01000340.1 GCF_900143145.1 Candidatus Sodalis sp. SoCistrobi | reverse complement strand
CATAGGTATCTACACATTTATCGTGATACCTGTTATTACTTTGCAGAATGATTTCAACCTATCTGTTGGCGGGATTGACTCTCGCCTTACCCGCCGATATCAGACGCTGGTTAAACAGCATATGACGCCCGCGGCTCTTCTTGCTTCTGCGGTTAAAGACCTCGCAAGTGCTCAAAAATCAACTTTCGCAACTACCCAAGCTGTCTGGCGTTTTCTGAATAATAAGCGAATTAGCTTCAGTCAACTCAATGAGCCAATTATTTCGCTAGCACTTGAGCAAATTTCGCTTAGCCCGCATCCATACGCTCTCGTTGTTCATGATTGGTCACGTTTACAATTTCTTTACCATCATGCCAAATACGGACGCTTAAAAATGACGCACGGTGGCGATGTTGGATATGAACTTCAAAGCAGCTTGCTGGTTGATGCTGGCACGGGTTTGCCAATAGCGCCTCTATCTCAGACACTTACCGATGCAACCGGTTGTCATTCAACGTTGGCGGAAGGACTGTCCGAACGGCAGACACATATGGACGCCTTGACGACCGATATTGCCCGTGTGGAATCGCTTAATATAGGTAAAAAGCTGATTCATATAATTGATAGAGAGGGTGACTCTATTGGACATATGCGGACGTTGAGTACTCAAGGAATATGCTGGCTTATCCGAGGAAAAGAAGGACATGGTGCAGAGTGGCAAGGTAATTCATTGAAAATTGGTGAGATTGCTGCTCTTCTGCCATACAACGGATGCGGACAGGTAGACTGGAAAGGGAAAAAAGCTGATATGGAAATCAGTGAAACCTCGATAGTCATAACCCGAGCTGCGCAGCAGAAGCGTAAAGATAAAGAAACCGGCCGCCGCATAAAAATCCAACCTGGAGAGCCTCTGACGGTCAGATTGGTTGTTGTTCGGCTTACGGATGATCTCGGTAATGTGGTGGGACGCTGGACGCTGCTTACAAACGTTTGCAGCGAGATCACCTGCGAGGAAGTAGCTCGTTGGTATTACTGGCGCTGGAATATTGAATCATTTTTTAAGTTGCTGAAAGGTGCCGGACATGACGTAGAAACATGGCTTCAGCGCAGCGCGCCAGCCGTACTACGCAGGTTGTTAATAGCCAGTATGGCTGCTGTTCTGGTATGGCGGCTGCAACGCGCTGAAGGAGAAGAAAATGCGGCAGCCCGCCAGCTGATATGTCGCTTGTCAGGACGACAGCAAAAGCGAGGCCGCAGAGAGAGCGCTCCTGCTCTGCTCGCTGGCCTATCCATCTTGTTGAATACACTAAAATTATTATCGGAATATAGTCTGGAAGAACTTACTCATTTAGCGAGAGTTGCTCTTAAGCCTCCTCCCTGATGTGTAGATACCTATGCCCTGGGGGTAGTGAATACAGCAGGTTTCGCACTCATCCTTCGATCGGTTCTCCGATCGGGCGGTGAAACAACGTGCCGACCAGGCAAGCGGCAGATGGCCATAGCTGAACACCTCCACCTCGAAACGGCCGCGGATCCCCAGCTCCTCGCACTGCGCCAGCGTGTTGCTTAGCCATTCGCGCGACAGCTCGACGGGCATACACCAGCGAACCATACCTTGTTTGAGCAAAATGCGCAGCGTATAGGCGTTATAGCAATTTAACGCCGGGCCGGCGACGAACGGGAGCTGAATAACCCCGAGTTTATTAGAGAGTAATTTTGGCAATACTACGCCGCTTCCTCTGATGCTAATTGCAAAGCGTAATAGTTCATTTCGGCTTCAGTAGGAGGGATGTAACCCAGCCGCCCGAGCAGCCTTCTGTTGTTGTACCAGTCCACCCAGTCCAGCGTGGCCAACTCCACTTCCGTCCGGTTTTTCCAGCTCCCGCGGTGGATAACCTCCGTTTTGTACAACCCGTTGATACTCTCTGCCATCGCATTATCGTAGGAGTCGCCG
>NZ_FRDB01000361.1 GCF_900143145.1 Candidatus Sodalis sp. SoCistrobi | reverse complement strand
CTTTACTGTCTTGCACCAATGGACGCTGGACGTCGGGGGGAAGTCTGGAGCAGCGTGAGTGTCAGCAGGTTGGAAACTGGTGGGGGCGTGACTTCAGGGAATATCGTTGCCCTGTTGGCTGGTATGCTTCGGGACTGCAATTTGTAGGTCATCAAAATGAAGAGTCCGCTTATGTGATTACCTGTTGCCACTAAGTGTCTCTCGGAAAGAGAATCTTTTTTATTCCAGGTGATAAATTATGAACGTCAGCTATGCATTTATGCTGGTGATGTCCGCACTTGCCGTTTTTCAGATAAGCCAGATTGATAGTGCGCACAGAAATACCACGGAAGCGATTCAGATTCAGGCACTCACCACGACCTTTCTTCTTTATGCGGACGGTCTGGACCGGTATTTGCAGACGAATACCGCCGTTCAGGGTGAAGTGACGGATAAATTGATACTTCCCGTCTGGCTGGAAAAAAATAAACGTATCCACGCCTGTATCGATAGTGGCCGGGGATATGTGTATACAGCAAACCGTCCTGCATTATTGTCGGCGTTGCTGATGAGAACAGGGAATTCTTCGCTGATTGGCACCGGTTATCGCAGCGGGATTAATACGCCTTCCGGGGAATTGCCCCGTCCGCCGTGCGTCCCTGAAAATAGCGTGGTTTATATAAGATTATGATACTTATTTCAATGGTTTCATCGTCCATCATAATGGCAGGGGTGTGTCGTTTTATTCCTGAATATTACCGACAGGCGCGAGACGCCGTGATTAAGGAGGGAGAAGCCTTTTCGCAGGAGCGTATCACCGTCAGGCAATATCCGTTACTTGCCGTGGTATTGTTTTATTCTGTTCCTGTTTTTTATTTTTTTCACCATGGCCAGCCGTGGCTTTCGTTTTTTCTGCTGCTTTTTGCCACAGCCGCCTATATTGATGCGGTGACGCATTGGGTACCGGATGCGCTGATTTATGCCTGTAGCTGTTTCAGTGTTTTTGCCGTCACGCGCCATATGGATGATGTTGCGCTGCTGCTCAGTGGGGTGAGTTCGGCGCTACTGGTGCTGTTTATGCTGGTCTGTAATCTGTGGGTGAAGGGCGACAGGCAGGGGGCCCTGTTTGGGGAAGGCGATATCTATCTGATTACCGCGGTAGGCTTATGGTTATCGCCGATATTTTCCTTTGTTTATATCGGGGTTGCTTATGTGATGGCGATGGCCTGGTCATGGAGAAAAAAGCATGTGGCGTTTGTGCCGTTCCTGTATCTGACGTTTTATCTCTATGTGGTTATTGAACCGTCGATTAATCCTCTATGAAAATGTTATTTTACGGCCTGATCTGGCTCGTTGCTCAGGCGCTTTTTTCGCTGGCCTTTGGCGCGATGGCGCATTCCCAGCCTCCAAAAGCCGCGATAGCGGCATGTTTTGAGTCAGCGGCGCGAACCTACCGTATTGATCCGCTGTTGTTGATAGCGATAGCGGAGGTCGAAAGCGGTATGAATCCCCGCGCCGTTGGCCTTAACCGGCG
>NZ_FRDB01000341.1 GCF_900143145.1 Candidatus Sodalis sp. SoCistrobi | reverse complement strand
AATATGTCACCAGGGTTTAATCTGACGTACAAGCTGTAAGCTTAAGGCAGAGTACAAACTCACCGGTAACATCCCAATGATCAGTTGGGGATCATTAACCTTTGAAAGTCAATGATCAAGATATAAGACTGAGGCTATACCTTAAGGTTCAGCTAGCGGCGTAACAGGCTCACCGGCGAAATGCCGCGTCAGCCGGTCCGCCAGCGCCTGCAACCCTTGTCCACTCAGGCGTTGGGCCTGGCTGTCATAATCAGGGCGAGACACCAGCTGGCGCGTCGCAGCGTCAATAAACGCTCCGGCATCAAATTCCGCGACCTGATCGCCATACTTCATGATAAAACTGCCACCCTCGTGGGTAATGATGTCATATTTACCGCCCCACAGCGCGCCTATCTGGCGCTTCAGCCGTAACGCGGCGGCCCGGCGATCCGCCGGCACCCATAGCTCCAGCGGCTCCGGCATTGACGGCGCGGGCTGTTGCGCCAGCCACTCCTCCAGCAGCAGCAACAGGTCGGTATGGGATAACGCCGCCATAAGCAGCGCACGGGCGTGCTCTTCGATCTCGCGCTGCAGCGACAAACTCAGCTGTTGACGCTCGGCGAAGAAGCCGGCCACCGTGTCTGCCGCGGCCAACACCCCTTGCTGATAGCCTTCATTTCTGGCCTGACTACGCAGCTGCTCCGCCTCTTCTGCGGCCTGTTTAAGGCATTTTACCGCCTCGCGGCGGGCCTGTTTGACTAAATCCATCGCGCAACGCTGGCGCTGGAGGTGTTCACGTTTTATCAATATACCGCCGTAAACCGGCGGCATCCGGCGTAGCGGGATGTCTCTTGGCATGTTGAAAGGCAAGTTTAAGTAATAGTCGACAAGGGGACGGTCGGGATAATCCTGAAGCATTATCCCGGCCCTCTTCCGGCCCTCTTCCGGCGGGAACAGCAGATCCAGTCGCTGGCGCAGACTGCGGGGCAAACCGTCCGCAAATGCCAGCAGTTCGTATTTTCCCCACGCTAACAGCTGTGCCGGATGCGGTACGTTTTCCGCAGGCGATGAACGCGACGCCACCAGCGGCAGCGCGGTAAATTGCCCTAACCAGTCAGGTAAGCCGGCGCCGTATCCGCCTTTGGCGAGCGACGCACGATGGCGCTGACAGGCCATCAACAGCGCGGTCTGCGGTAACAGATGCCATGCCTCGACGAACTGCCGGGGCAAGGAATGGGCGGGCAACGCCGGGCGCTCAAGGCTGAGCCCATACAGGCTTATCAGCATACCGTTAAGTATCGAGCGCTGCGCGATGCCGTCCAGACTGGTGGGCAGCGCAAAACGGGCCGGATGGATCCACGCCAGCGGATCGTACATGACGCTATCAAGGGGCACGACACTCATCGCTTATCTCGCGCGTGGGCAAGGCCGCGGCCCGTTTTTTCCGCCACCATAATCCGGCCGACAACAGCAAGGCCAGGCCGGCGCCAATGGCCCCCAGCCGCCAACCGTGCAGCGAAGCCGCCGCGGGCGGCAGGTGACGCACCGGCGGCGAATGCTGCGGCGCCGGGCGGCGGGAGAGAACCACCGAGATATGCTCATAGGCCACCTCGGCAAAGCTGTTTTTCAAAAAGCGTTTAACATCGCCTATCAGCAGCGTCGGATCACTGTCCGGCTCATAGCTGACAAGTGCGGAAAGGTGGACCGGCCGGGCCGACCTTCCGTTTTCGCCGGCGTCAATATCGTAACTGACGTGAACGCGCGCGTTGACTACCCCTTCGAGCCATAGGTATCTACACATTTATCGTGATACCTGTTATTACTTTGCAGAATGATTTCAACCTATCTGTTGGCGGGATTGACTCTCGCCTTACCCGCCGATATCAGACGCTGGTTAAACAGCATATGACG
>NZ_FRDB01000343.1 GCF_900143145.1 Candidatus Sodalis sp. SoCistrobi | reverse complement strand
TCATATGCTGTTTAACCAGCGTCTGATATCGGCGGGTAAGGCGAGAGTCAATCCCGCCAACAGATAGGTTGAAATCATTCTGCAAAGTAATAACAGGTATCACGATAAATGTGTAGATACCTATGCCCCAAAAGAGGGCCGTTTTTTTATTATCAGATTTTTCAGAAATTTAGATATCAAAGCTTTCAATCGACACTTAATATTCTCTTGATATTAAATAAAGATATCAATTATTATGCATTCGGAATAAAGCTGTATGGCTGAGCTTTGGCCCGTCAGGGCAAATCCGTTACTTTACCTATCCAGGAGCCACAATGAACAGCTTACTTTCACAATTACTGATCCGCCTGGCACAAAAGGAAGCTGCGGAAAAGGAACTGCTCGCGCTGGTGCAATCCCTAGAAATTCTGGTTGCAGCCTTAATATCTTCCCTCACTCCCGATAAACTGAATGAGCTGGTCGGCTCAATCGATGTGGCCATGAAGAATCTGCCGCGCAATCTTGAGACGGGGCACAGCTCGGATATCGAACTGCTTAATAATAATATCACTCGCATCACGGCGGTTGCGCGCCGACACTAGCCGAGGATGACCCTGGTCAGGCGTTTTCCTGCCGCTTAGGGTCTTCCGCAATAGGGCACGTTCGCTATCAGTAGCATCATTAAGTGCATCAATTCAATCTGATAATGCTACACAAATCCTAACGGCTGAGTTAATGACTCTTGACATTTATTTGCTGCGGGTCAATTATACTGTTCTTCTCTTTGTACCAGAGCCTGGCTCATTGCCAAGCCTATAATGTTTGTCGGTTTTATCTCTGTTTGCAGCCCACGCCACCCTGCATTATGCTACAATACTTCATTGCCTGCCTATGCATTCGTAGATCTGTCTAAAATATCCTCTTTTTGTAGTTGAAAGTGATTAATTTCGTTTTTACGCGAGCAATCCTGGCTCCAATGAATATACTAGTTCCGAGCATAATATTTTGGTCATCAAGACCGTGTGGTTTTTCATTAGCAGGTTAATAATCATGAAAACACTAGGGTTAGTTCTTGAGACAATTCTCGAAGAGATCTGCACGGGGAAAAATGTGTTCACACCTGAGGCGGGCACTCAAGAAGCAATGGAGAAATTCCAACAGATCGCTAAGGCAATCAGCTATGCCGACAGCGAAGAGCTTGTAGAACAATGCCAGTTTGGGATCGAAGAGTTTTCAGAGCGATTGACGTTCTCCAAAGTGATGGTAACCGGCGGCGTGACTGAAAAAGGACAGGCGTTTTTACGAAAGCGCTTTGCCAGCCGGCAGCAAAAAGTCGGGTAAGCGGTAGCGCTCCCCTCGCCGCTGTTATCCCAGGGTATCCCCTGGGCATCCTCGTGCGTGGTCACTCTTGCTGGACCGTGAGCTTCTTCAGGCGTTATAAATTTCGCTCTGCTGTTCAATTAGCGTACAAATTGCCAAACGCTCGAAGGTACCTTGTCGTAGAGTTTCCCCATCGTCAACTCCGCCAAACGATGATCGGCGGCGCCATAGAACTCCACCAATTCTCCTGCGGTTAACCGATCCTTCATATGCTCGATCACCTTTTCCAGCGTATCGATATTACTGCAGCGCCGAAGCCGCATCAAAAAATCGACTTTACCCATAAACATGTGATTATTCCTATACCTTTCGCTCAACAACCTTTTTAATAATAATTACCGCCTAATAACAGACCCTTATCTGGGTCGTGACTCAGATTTATTGATACGTTATACTCTACATTTTTAAAAATACACTATGGCAAAGATTGATGTTACCTGCCCTCGTTGTAGCGAAGCTGATGGAGTTCGATGTAATGGTCATTCGGCAT
>NZ_FRDB01000345.1 GCF_900143145.1 Candidatus Sodalis sp. SoCistrobi | reverse complement strand
TCAACGATCTGCTCTTTAACTCCCGGCTTTCGCGCTTCATAGCGGTAGGTAAGCTGGAATACACGGTGACAGCACTGACACCGGAAGCGTTCGCGCTTAGTTGGACTAAGGCCATGTCGATAAATTTCATCTGAATGGCAGCGAGGACAATGAACAGAAACTGTAACCACGTGGAAACCTCAAATAGAGGCAGAATATCACAAAAGTCAACTATTTGAAGGCATTACCATCCTGTTTACCTACCGTCTGATTGCCCTGCGTAAGCGTTTTCCCATTCTGCACCGCGGCCGTTTCCTTAGCGGTAAATTGAATGAGAAGCTGAATATCAAAGATGTCACCTGGTTTCACCCCGGCGGCGAGGAGATGAATGAAGAAGCCTGGGGCGATGGGCACCTGAAGAGTATTGGTATGTTGCTGGATGGGCGCTCTCAGCCGACCGGGTTGCTGCGGGTAGGGTCGCAAAGCACCGTGCTGCTGCTGTTTAGCGCCTCGCATGAAGATGTGGTGTTCACCCTGCCAGAGGTCGCGCACGGCCGTGGCTGGCGCCATATCTTTGATACCTTCCAACCGGATGATATCAGCGAGCACACCTTCGATTTCGGCCACCATTACACCTGCCCATCGCGCACCGTGGTGTTATTTGAATTGGTGAATAGCAAATCGTCGATGGTGGTCGCCTGACGTGCGGCACCGGCAGGCTGGTTGAAACGCCCGGCGGCAATCATTAGCGTTGGGCGAATCGCAAGGCGGCATCTCTCTATCGGCGCCGGTCGAATCGCCGGGCGGCAATTAATATCGCCGGTTGAAACGCCCGGCGGCAATGACCAACACCGGTCTAATCGCCGGCCGGCATTTATTAGCGCCGGTCGAATCGCAAGGCGGCATCTATCGGCCGGCAGAGTGACAGACAGGATCCTGCGGCATGCCCCGCCGGTCAAGGTTACGGGTCGGCATTGACCAGCCCGGTGGCAGAAGGCATACCGCAGGTGTCCGATAGGTCAAATCGGCGGGTCAGTCGTCCTTGGCCGGCCCGGTAATAGGGCCGCCATTCACCACCCCCACCTGCCGGATTATCGACGCCACAGACGCTCGCTGGCCAGTGCCGCCCCGGCGCGCAGCGCGCGGAACTTCTCGCGAATCACCGTCGGGTGTACCTCCGTACGGTAGGTGGCCTGCGAAGAAAAACCGCAGTCGACGCCGGCTATCACGTTTTCACGCCCCACGCGTTCGGCGAAACGTACCAGGCGTTCGGCGATCAATTCCGGGTGCTCAACGGTATTACTGGCGTGGCAAATAACCCCCGGGATAAGCCGTTTCCCTTCCGGCAGTTTAACCTGTTCCCAAAGGTGATATTCATGTTCATGACGGACGTTACCTGCCTCAAAGGAGTAATCGCTGGCGTTGATTCGCAACATGAAGCGGACGAACTCGATGAACGGGACATCGTGGATACGCGGTCCTTCATTGATACTGTAGCAGGTATGGTAACGGATCTTCTCCTGCGGCAGACCGCGCAGCGCATGGTTCAGGATCTCGATATAGGCATTGGCACGGCGGTGTATCGCCGCATTATCCAAGTGGCGATCGGCAAATAAATCCGGCAGGAAGGGGTCATCAATCTGAACGCTGAAGCCGGCGTCAATAATGGTTTGGTACTCCACGCGCAGCGCTTCGGAGACGGCGCTGAGATTGAATCACCCCGGATAAATTAGAGTCTATACTTTAAAAGTGGAGGTCTCTATGACAACGACCAAACGTTACTCTCCGGAAGTCCGTGAACGGGCAGTTAATCTAGTGCTGGAAACTCAGCATGAGCA
>NZ_FRDB01000350.1 GCF_900143145.1 Candidatus Sodalis sp. SoCistrobi | reverse complement strand
CGCTCCGTACCCGCATTAAACGACTGGCGCGTAAAACGATTTGCTTCTCGCGCTCTGTCGAGATCCACGAAAAAGTCATCGGAGCCTTCATCGAAAAACACATGTTCTACTAATTGGAGTCATTACCAACGTATGCTGCTTGCTGGAAACACTTATCATGCCGTGAAGCTCGCTGAGCCGCTGCTGCATGAGCCGTTTCACTTCCTCTTCATTTTTGATCAGCTGCTGGAAAACCCGCGCAATGCATTGTTGCTGATCCTCGGATAGCACAGCCGTCATCGCGCCGGTGTGTTCAGCGATTTTCGCTACCGCAAAAACATATTTCTTTTCTTGATCAATCAGTAATTCCCATTGTCCTTGTTGTGCCATTTCAAGCATTAATTCGCTAAGCGAATCAACTTGCTGATAATATGACAAGAGGGAAGCGAAAGCATCCAACATAACGGTCATAATAGGCAAAGTTAACGCGTTTAATATATTCTTTCGATTTCTAAAATGTTTCTTCTGCCGCTACCCGGGCAGAAGAAACAGCGGTAGAAATGATGAATGCCGTTTTTTTAATATTGTGGTTGCGGTTGTTCGGATGGAATCTGTTTCCAGCTGTCTGCAATATCCGTTAATAGCGCACGCACTTGTTTGATCGCGCCAATATCCTTTTTTGCATTCGCCTGTATAAGTTGGCGGATGAAATAATCATACAGCGCCGCCAGATTACGGCTTATTTCATTGCCTTTTTCCATATCAAGCGCCATCTTGAGTCCGTTATCGATAATGTTAATTGCTTTTGAGATGGCATTGCCTTTAGCCGCCATGTTGTTCTGTTCGAGATAAATCTCTGCTTTAATCAGAGCGCTGATGGCACCCTCAAACAACAATACAATCAATTGATGGGGGCTGGCGTTCAGCACACTGCTTTGCAATCCTACATTCTCGTAGGCTGCGGTACCGTACATTTTTACCATGATGTCGCGTCCATATACACGTCCTCCAGTCAGTGCCCTGCGAAGGATCAGGATGAGCTGCTGGTTTTGGAAATGGCTTCAAATTGTTGCGTTAAATAATCACTGGTGCTGTTCAATGACGTTATTAATACATCCAGTTGAGTGAATTGCGACTTATAACGTGCAATATTAGAATCAATACTGCTCTGGACGCTGTCATATTGTTTAGATAATTTGGATAAAATGGTATTGATGCTGTCGGTTGCGTTGGCAATCATGCCGTCATCGTCAATATAACTGCTGGATAAATTAACCATCTGGGTTGCCAAACCGGTGGTGGACCCATCGCCGATAAAGAAATCCGCCACCGCGGTGGGATTATCAGCCAAATTCTTCACAAGCGTACTTTCATCAACGGACAATGTGCCGTCTTTATTCAGCGTGACGCCCAAATCGTTAATGACCTGAAAGCTGCTGTTAGTTTGCGCTGAGCTTAATTGACTTTTTAATTGATTCTGGATTGTGCGTAGCGTGCTATCACCAATCAGGGCGCCGTTGCTGTCGCTCTGCTCTTCGCCCGCGCTGACGGCGGTATATTGCGTTAGGCTATTAAAGGTCGATATTAAGCTGTTATAAGCGCTGACCCACTCCTCGACGGCCTTGGCTGAATCGGTTGTGAATCACCCCGGATAAATTAGAGTCTATACTTTAAAAGTGGAGGTCTCTATGACAACGACCAAACGTTACTCTCCGGAAGTCCGTGAACGGGCAGTTAATCTAGTGCTGGAAACTCAGCATGAGCA
>NZ_FRDB01000347.1 GCF_900143145.1 Candidatus Sodalis sp. SoCistrobi | reverse complement strand
TTTCCGCCAAATGGACCATGCCACTCAGAGACTGGAAACCTGCTATGAGCCAATTCATGTTGATGTATGGAGAACGAATCTCCAGTTAAGCGATGGAGCCATTTACACAAAAAAATTTACAGACCCTCTGGTTAGGTTTTTCGAGGTGCCCTGTAATAAGCTTCCTCGCCGCTATCCCACGCAATCATATCGTCGATGTCATTGCGATAGGCCGTTAACCGCCAATCAAGCGGGCCGGTCAAGCCCTCAATCCCGCCTTCCCATTGCTTGCTCTGCTCGGGATTGAGCTGCGCATTGCCGCCATAAGCGCTGTAAAGCTGACCGAGATTCGGTGCCTTATACGCGGTGCCATAAGACAACAGCAGTCGATAGCCCTCGACCACTTCCCAGGCGGCGCTGCCCTGCCATGTACCGTGCCAGCCAAATTGCGAATTATCATCCTCTCTGGCCGCCCCCTCCAGGGTGACAGGACCGTACAATTGCTGCACCGTGGCATACAGGCCGGTGTTGCGCTGTTCATAGCCATCGCTGAGGTAATTGGTGCCGGGCTCGGTAGTCTGTTTCTGCCAATCCACCCCGGCGCTGGCGGTGCCGTGCGTGATTTGCAGGGTGTTTCCCCACGCTAAATAATACTGCTGAGAATCATCCAGCGTGGCGGAATCCGCATAGGGGCCATAATGGGGATCATAGTTATAGTCTTTGGTGTGGTTGTAGTTGAAAGACAATTGGGACGCATAGATTCCTTGCTGGAAGCGCAGGCCGGTGTCCCAGGTGCGGCTGTAGAGCTGGCGGGTATCGGGCAGCGCGTCTGGATGATTGAAGTCGCTATAAGAATAGGTACCGTCGTAGGCGCTGCGGTTGCTAAAACCATAGGTGCGGGCAAAGCCGCTGAACCGATCGTTGAACCGATGTTCCAGCCCAGCGTACAGCGTTTTACTCATAAAACCATCGCGATCGGGCTGTGCCGGGTTGCCGTAGGGATCCGGCAAATTGGCCCGAACATCGAATCCTCGGGTATAGGTATAATTTCCCGCCAGGGTGGCGGTGGTATTCTCCCCCAACTGCTGGCGAGTAGCGCCATCGTAGGTCTGATAACCGTGGGAGCCCATGCCGGCGCTGAGCGTGCTGCCGTTCTGCTCACGGGTAGTGATAATATTGACCACGCCGCCAATCGCGTCCGAGCCGTAGACCGCCGAACGCGGTCCGCGGATATATTCAATGCGCTGTACCAGCGCGATGGGGATCTGGCTGAGATCGGATGAGCCGGATATGCCCGCCTGATTCATGCGCACGCCGTCGATTAACACCAGCGCATGGCTGGCGTTCGTGCCGCGAATGAACAGCGAGCTTTGCTGGCCGAGACCGCCGCTCTGGCCGATGTCCACCCCCGGCAACCGGCTTAGCGCCTCGGCCACGGATTTGATCTGTCCACGGTCGATGTCGTCGCGGGTGACCACGCTCACCGGCGCCAGTACCGTGGCAACGGGTTGCGGGAAACGGTTCGCGGAGATTATCAGTGAATAACCCCGAGTTTATTAGAGAGTAATTTTGGCAATACTACGCCGCTTCCTCTGATGCTAATTGCAAAGCGTAATAGTTCATTTCGGCTTCAGTAGGAGGGATGTAACCCAGCCGCCCGAGCAGCCTTCTGTTGTTGTACCAGTCCACCCAGTCCAGCGTGGCCAACTCCACTTCCGTCCGGTTTTTCCAGCTCCCGCGGTGGATAACCTCCGTTTTGTACAACCCGTTGATACTCTCTGCCATCGCATTATCGTAGGAGTCGCCG
>NZ_FRDB01000348.1 GCF_900143145.1 Candidatus Sodalis sp. SoCistrobi | reverse complement strand
CATAGGTATCTACACATTTATCGTGATACCTGTTATTACTTTGCAGAATGATTTCAACCTATCTGTTGGCGGGATTGACTCTCGCCTTACCCGCCGATATCAGACGCTGGTTAAACAGCATATGACGCCCGCGGCTCTTCTTGCTTCTGCGGTTAAAGACCTCGCAAGTGCTCAAAAATCAACTTTCGCAACTACCCAAGCTGTCTGGCGTTTTCTGAATAATAAGCGAATTAGCTTCAGTCAACTCAATGAGCCAATTATTTCGCTAGCACTTGAGCAAATTTCGCTTAGCCCGCATCCATACGCTCTCGTTGTTCATGATTGGTCACGTTTACAATTTCTTTACCATCATGCCAAATACGGACGCTTAAAAATGACGCACGGTGGCGATGTTGGATATGAACTTCAAAGCAGCTTGCTGGTTGATGCTGGCACGGGTTTGCCAATAGCGCCTCTATCTCAGACACTTACCGATGCAACCGGTTGTCATTCAACGTTGGCGGAAGGACTGTCCGAACGGCAGACACATATGGACGCCTTGACGACCGATATTGCCCGTGTGGAATCGCTTAATATAGGTAAAAAGCTGATTCATATAATTGATAGAGAGGGTGACTCTATTGGACATATGCGGACGTTGAGTACTCAAGGAATATGCTGGCTTATCCGAGGAAAAGAAGGACATGGTGCAGAGTGGCAAGGTAATTCATTGAAAATTGGTGAGATTGCTGCTCTTCTGCCATACAACGGATGCGGACAGGTAGACTGGAAAGGGAAAAAAGCTGATATGGAAATCAGTGAAACCTCGATAGTCATAACCCGAGCTGCGCAGCAGAAGCGTAAAGATAAAGAAACCGGCCGCCGCATAAAAATCCAACCTGGAGAGCCTCTGACGGTCAGATTGGTTGTTGTTCGGCTTACGGATGATCTCGGTAATGTGGTGGGACGCTGGACGCTGCTTACAAACGTTTGCAGCGAGATCACCTGCGAGGAAGTAGCTCGTTGGTATTACTGGCGCTGGAATATTGAATCATTTTTTAAGTTGCTGAAAGGTGCCGGACATGACGTAGAAACATGGCTTCAGCGCAGCGCGCCAGCCGTACTACGCAGGTTGTTAATAGCCAGTATGGCTGCTGTTCTGGTATGGCGGCTGCAACGCGCTGAAGGAGAAGAAAATGCGGCAGCCCGCCAGCTGATATGTCGCTTGTCAGGACGACAGCAAAAGCGAGGCCGCAGAGAGAGCGCTCCTGCTCTGCTCGCTGGCCTATCCATCTTGTTGAATACACTAAAATTATTATCGGAATATAGTCTGGAAGAACTTACTCATTTAGCGAGAGTTGCTCTTAAGCCTCCTCCCTGATGTGTAGATACCTATGCGCTGAGGGAGAGGCCGATACAGGCCCGCGTGAGGAGAATACCCTGCCAGCTGGTCATGAAGGCGCTGCAAAGAGTAAAGCTGGCGGCCAGAATCAAGGCCACCACCATCACCGATTTACGGCCTACGGCCTACGGCGTCCGACAGCGGGCCGGTGAACAGCAAACATAAACGGCTTTATGGCGTGAAAAAAGTCTGGCTCCAGCTTCGGCGCGAAGGCATCAAAGTCGCGCGATGCACGGTAGAGCGCCTGATGCGGGCGATGGGACTGGTCGGTATCCGCCGCGGTAAAGGCGTTAAAACCACGCGCAGCGATAAAGATGCTGCTACGCCGGATGACCTGGTGAACCGGCGGTTCATGGCGGAGCGGCCCAATCAGCTTTGGGTGGCGGA
>NZ_FRDB01000352.1 GCF_900143145.1 Candidatus Sodalis sp. SoCistrobi | reverse complement strand
CGGTCTTCTGATGCACGTAGCGTATGTAAGACCGCATAATTAGGTCATTGTTGCACAGTTGACCGCCGAAGCCCGGCGTAGTGTTTGAGAGCAGTGAGCTGTGCGAACTGCGACTGCTGTTGACCTTAAGGCGCTTGCGCCGCCCTGATAGACCGGGATTGACCTTGATTTTGGGCTGTTGATTTTACCCTGCTAAATTTCTTGACTTAACACGGTAGCTTTGATAACCAGAGCGGGCTTGACGCCAAAGAACGCCGGCGACCACACCACCAGGTCCGCCAGCTTGCCCGGCGCGATAGAACCCACTTCATGGGCAATACCATGGGTGATCGCCGGATTAATGGTGTATTTGGCAATATAGCGTTTAACGCGGAAATTATCGTTATCGCCACGCTCCTCCGGCAGTGCGCCGCGCTGCTGTTTCATTTTGTGCGCCGCCTGCCAGGTACGCAATATGACTTCACCGACCCGTCCCATCGCCTGAGAGTCGGAAGACAGCATCGAAAAGGCGCCCAAATCGTGCAGAATATCCTCGGCGGCGATAGTTTCACGGCGAATATGCGATTCGGCAAACGCCACGTCCTCGGCAATGCCGGCATCCAAATGGTGGCAGACCATCAGCATGTCCAGATGCTCGTCGACCGTATTGACCGTATAAGGCATGGTGGGGTTGGTGGACGAAGGAAGGATATTGCTCGCGCCGCAGACGCGGATAATATCCGGCGCGTGGCCGCCGCCTGCCCCTTCAGTATGGTAGGTGTGAATCGTGCGATCGCCGCCAGCGTATCCTCGACAAAACCGGCTTCGTTTAGCGTATCGGTGTGAATAGCGACCTGCACATCATAGCGATCCGCCACGCCAAGGCAGCAATCAATCGCCGCCGGGGTGGTCCCCCAGTCTTCATGCAGTTTCAGACCGATAGCGCCCGCCAGTACCTGCTCTTCCAGCGCCGCCGGCAGCGACGCATTGCCTTTGCCGGTATAACCGACGTTGACCGGCAGCGCTTCCGCCGCCTGCAGCATACGGGCCAGATACCAGGGGCCCGGAGTACAGGTGGTGGCGTTGGTGCCGGCCGCGGGGTCGGTTCCGCCGCCGATGAGGGTCGTCACGCCGGAGCACAGCGCCTCTTGCGCCTGCTGCGGGCAGATAAAATGGATATGGGCATCGATGCCGCCGGCGGTGACGATTTTCCCCTCCGCCGCCACGACCTCGGTCCCGGGGCCAATCGGCACCGTCACCCCGGGCTGGACATCTGGATTACCGGCTTTGCCAATGCACAGGATACGGCCGTCCTTTACGCCGATATCCGCCTTCACGATACCCCAGTGATCGATAATCAGCGCGTTGGTGAGGACCAGATCGACGCAGTGCGCGGCGGTCATTTGCCCCTGCCCCATCCCGTCGCGGATCACCTTACCGCCGCCGAATTTGACCTCTTCGCCGTAACAGGTGAAATCTTGCTCGACTTCAACCCACAAATCGGTATCCGCCAGCCGTACGGCGTCACCGGTGGTGGGACCGAACATGTCCGCATAAGCACGCCGGGAAAGATGGCTCATGACTCTGCCTTATATCTTGATCATTGACTTTCAAAGGTTAATGATCCCCAACTGATCATTGGGATGTTACCGGTGAGTTTGTACTCTGCCTTAAGCTTACAGCTTGTACGTCAGATTAAACCCTGGTGACATATT
>NZ_FRDB01000353.1 GCF_900143145.1 Candidatus Sodalis sp. SoCistrobi | reverse complement strand
TGCTCATGCTGAGTTTCCAGCACTAGATTAACTGCCCGTTCACGGACTTCCGGAGAGTAACGTTTGGTCGTTGTCATAGAGACCTCCACTTTTAAAGTATAGACTCTAATTTATCCGGGGTGATTCAGTCGTTCGGCGGCGATCACTTCGTTACCCTGCCGTTGCTACGCGCCCACGCCAAGCACTTTGGCAAAATGGCGCTGGTGCATTTTGACGCCCACACCGATACCTATGCCAACGGCAGCAAGTTCGATCATGGCACCATGTTTTATCATGCGCCAAACGAAGGGTTAATCAGCCCCGCGCATTCGGTGCAGATAGGCATCCGCACCGAGTTTGAACGCGATAACGGTTTCACCGTGCTGGATGCGGGACAGGTTAATGACCGCAGCGTTGATGACATCCTGGCGCAGGTGAAGCAGATTGTGGGGGATTTGCCGGTCTATTTGACCTTTGATATCGACTGTCTCGATCCTTCGGCGGCGCCAGGCACCGGCACGCCGGTTATCGGCGGCCTGACCAGCGATCGGGCGTTGAAGTTGGTGCGCGGCCTGCAACCGCTGAATATTGTCGGTATGGACATCGTCGAGGTCGCGCCGGCCTACGATCATTCGCAGATCACCGCGCTGGCCGCCGCCACGCTGGCGCTGGAAATGCTTTACATCCAGGGCGCCAAGCGGGGCGACGACTGACGGGGAAGGCGGTGTGCTGGATGGCCTCTGGGATCATGCCAGCACGCGCCAAGGATACGACAGACGCGGGACTTGCGCGACGTCCGCTCTGCGTCCGCCGTGGCAAACGGCTTGACCTGTCTGCTTTCGCCCGTGCCGCGGGCGATTTCGTCGTTTGCCCGCGGGTAAGGTCTAATTTAATAACAGCAGGCAAGATAAGTCATCGCCAAAATTCAGTTTATCGATGAGCGCATCAAGCTGGGGCCGGAAATGGGCGGAGTGCATCGTCACGGTGGCGTAATGACTAAAAGTTAACTGAACCGCTTCTTCCGAGACGGTGCGGCCACGGATCGACTGTACCGATAGCAGGGTTTTCAGGTAGAAAAAATCGATAAAATAGTAATATAAATGTCTTAAGCTATGGCTAAGATCCTGTAAGCCGAATGTCGTGTGATGGAACTGATACAAGAAATAATTCTTAAGGACGTGCGGCGCGGCCAGGCAACTGTCATTAAGCAGTTTTCTCCATTCATCATCCAATATGTGCCAATTCTCGGGCATCGCCGCTTGCAACGTTTCGTCTTGCAGACCAAAAAATTGCATGGTATCGCCAACCGAGGAGAGCAGGTGTTGTCGCGATCGTCCCGTGGTGGTGAAAAAACGCAGCATCACCAAAAGCAAAGAGAATTTGAAGTGGTGTCTGGCCGGTGTGGTGATAGCCTTTCTTTTTTGATAAATCTGAATAACCCCGAGTTTATTAGAGAGTAATTTTGGCAATACTACGCCGCTTCCTCTGATGCTAATTGCAAAGCGTAATAGTTCATTTCGGCTTCAGTAGGAGGGATGTAACCCAGCCGCCCGAGCAGCCTTCTGTTGTTGTACCAGTCCACCCAGTCCAGCGTGGCCAACTCCACTTCCGTCCGGTTTTTCCAGCTCCCGCGGTGGATAACCTCCGTTTTGTACAACCCGTTGATACTCTCTGCCATCGCATTATCGTAGGAGTCGCCG
>NZ_FRDB01000358.1 GCF_900143145.1 Candidatus Sodalis sp. SoCistrobi | reverse complement strand
GCATGATTACCAGTGACAACTGGGGCAGCTATGCAAGAGAGGTGCCGAAGCAGAAACATCTGACTGGCAAGATCTTCACGCAACGTATAGAGCGCAATAACCTGACGCTCCGTACCCGCATTAAACGACTGGCGCGTAAAACGATTTGCTTCTCGCGCTCTGTCGAGATCCACGAAAAAGTCATCGGAGCTTTCATCGAAAAACACATGTTCTACTAATTGGAGTCATTACCCGCCCGTTATTGGCGGATACCCCGGCCGGGAAATTGACGCTGGTCATCGAGCGCAACGGTCAACAGCGCACGCTGCAATTATAGCGCCAAGCGCGGCGGCGACATCACTCGCCGCGCCATTGGCATCATTGTCATCTAACTGTCATATTTCGTACATCTTGCTGTCACCAAACTGACCTATTTTCCCTCCTGCACGGCAGTCATCTTTACTAACAACAAGTAACTGACGTCGACATTTTTATCCCACAGGAGGGATTATGAAACTGATTCGTACCACCCTAGCCGGTATGGTTGCAGCCTCTTTCTCGATGGCGGCGGTGCCCGCTTTTGCCGCCGCCAACCTGACCGGTGCAGGTGCGACCTTTCCGGCGCCGGTTTACGCTAAATGGGCGGATTCTTATCAAAAATCCACCGGCGTAAAAGTCAATTATCAGGGCATCGGTTCTTCCGGCGGAGTAAAACAAATCATCGCCAATACCGTTGATTTCGGAGCTTCTGACGCACCGCTCAGCGATGAACAGCTTAATAAAGATGGCCTGTTCCAATTCCCCACCGTTATCGGCGGCGTGGTTCTGGCTATTAACGTGCCGGGAATAAAAAGCGGTGAGCTGACGTTGGACGGTAAAACGCTGGGTGACATCTACCTCGGTCAAATCAAAAAATGGAATGACCCGGCGATCACCAAACTCAACCCCGGACTGAATTTGCCGGATCAGGCGATTGCGGTGGTACGCCGCGCTGATGGTTCAGGCTCCTCGTTCGTCTTTACCAGCTATCTCGCCAAAGTCAGTCCCGACTGGAAACAGAAAATCGGCGCGGGCTCAACGGTCAACTGGCCGGTCGGTTTGGGTGGTAAAGGCAATGACGGCGTGGCCGCTTTCGTACAGCGTTTACCCGGTGCCATTGGTTATGTGGAATATGCCTATGCCAAACAAAACCACCTGGCCTACACCAAATTGATCACCGCCGATGGTAAGCCGGTATCGCCCACCGAGCAAAATTTCAGCGCGGCGGCGAAGGGCGCCGATTGGGAAAGCTCCTTCGCCCAGGACCTGAATAACCCCGAGTTTATTAGAGAGTAATTTTGGCAATACTACGCCGCTTCCTCTGATGCTAATTGCAAAGCGTAATAGTTCATTTCGGCTTCAGTAGGAGGGATGTAACCCAGCCGCCCGAGCAGCCTTCTGTTGTTGTACCAGTCCACCCAGTCCACCCAGTCCACCCAGTCCAGCGTGGCCAACTCCACTTCCGTCCGGTTTTTCCAGCTCCCGCGGTGGATAACCTCCGTTTTGTACAACCCGTTGATACTCTCTGCCATCGCATTATCGTAGGAGTCGCCG
>NZ_FRDB01000363.1 GCF_900143145.1 Candidatus Sodalis sp. SoCistrobi | reverse complement strand
TCTGCTCGCTGGCCTATCCATCTTGTTGAATACACTAAAATTATTATCGGAATATAGTCTGGAAGAACTTACTCATTTAGCGAGAGTTGCTCTTAAGCCTCCTCCCTGATGTGTAGATACCTATGCCTTTAAGAGCGGCCGGTTCGCCGTCGACAAATGTGACGCCTTTCTCCTGATGGCGACGGCGGAAAAAGGTTCCTAATTCGGTGCCAAATTGTTTTTCAAAGGGCAAAGGGTGCGCAGAAACCACGGTTACCGCGATGTCTTGTTTACGAAGCGCCGCCGCCACCTCCATGCCGATAAAGCTATTGCCGATGATAACCAGCTGGTGCTCGTGCTCCACGGTGGCAACCAGCGTCGCCGCTTGCTCTAAACTACGCAATACCTGCACGCCGTGCAGCGCCTTACCGGGCAAATCCGGCCGCTGCGGCGTGGCGCCGGTGGCCAACAGCAAACGGTGATAGGACAGGGTTTTACCGTCTTCCAGCCGCAGGCTATGGCGTTTGCTGTCCACCTCTTCCACATTGCCATTAATGCGCTCTATCTGTTGCTGCTGGAGATAGGCTTCCGGCAATAGGGAGGGTACCTCGTTGATATCCATGTCGCCCTGGGGGACAAATTTTGATAGCGCGGTGCGATCGTAGGGCGCCTGTTTTTCTCGCTCCACCACCACCAACCTGCCGGTAAACCCGGACTCCCGCAGCGCTTTGATGGCAGCGCTGCCGCCGGCGCCGGTGCCCAATACCACATACACAGGCGTCTTATCCGCCGTCTGTAGCGGAGTCGCCTCGTCCAACGGTTGTGGATCGATCCATACGGCATCATGATCCACTTTCACCGGGTAGCGTTTTAATGCCCGCAACGCGGGCGGTTCCAGCAGACTGCCGGGGCGGCTTTCGCTAATGGCGAACACCGATTTATGCCATGGGCACACCAGCTTGCCATCGCATAGCGCGCCTTTTTCCAGCGGCGCGCCGGAATGGGGGCAGGTGGCTTCCAGGGCGTAGATAGCTTCACCTTGACGGATCACCACTACATCAGTTTCTCCGACGGTGACTTTGCTCGGTGTCATCTGCGCCAGGGAGGATAACGACATGACTTGCTCATAGGCCACGGTAGGCTCCTTTTTTTTATAAAACCTTACTGTTTAAAGCGGTATCAGTAAGCCTAGCAGCAAAATCGTAAATGACTTTGGGCGCAAAGTACCGCCTGCGACCAACGCCGCCTCAAACGCAGGTTTAGCGCCAGACTCTCAGTTGCAACCAGCGACAGACTTCACGTCAGATCTGGACCTGAGCTCACACCTGGCCTCGGACCCAGATGGGATTGTGGATATGCATATGGACCCAGACTTGGACTCGGTTGTGGACCTGCCCCCATAGACATAGGTATCTACACATTTATCGTGATACCTGTTATTACTTTGCAGAATGATTTCAACCTATCTGTTGGCGGGATTGACTCTCGCCTTACCCGCCGATATCAGACGCTGGTTAAACAGCATATGACG
>NZ_FRDB01000367.1 GCF_900143145.1 Candidatus Sodalis sp. SoCistrobi | reverse complement strand
CGCGCTGAAGGAGAAGAAAATGCGGCAGCCCGCCAGCTGATATGTCGCTTGTCAGGACGACAGCAAAAGCGAGGCCGCAGAGAGAGCGCTCCTGCTCTGCTCGCTGGCCTATCCATCTTGTTGAATACACTAAAATTATTATCGGAATATAGTCTGGAAGAACTTACTCATTTAGCAAGAGTTGCTCTTAAGCCTCCTCCCTGATGTGTAGATACCTATGCTTTCAGGGGGCGGCGCCTCGTGTGTGCCGCGCCGGCGGGTTATTCCCACGGGTTATAACCTTTTTCTTCATAATAACGCTTGCGCCTGTGCCGGGAGTATGCGTTAATAGCGTTATCGGTTTGTGGTACAGACCTATTTATGTAAGCCATTTTAGTAAAGTTGTTCAGCAAAAAGCGATAGTCCACCATCACTTCTTCGACGAATTTCCTTCTTAATACGTGCCCATAAGTACATGCTGGCAAACAGACCCTCTATCGCCACAGGCGGTTTTCAACTTAATGAAGGAAGTACAAATGTCTAATAAAGTAACTGGTTTAGTAAAATGGTTTGACGCGGGTAAAGGTTTTGGTTTCATCACTCCGGCTGACGGCAGCAAAGATGTATTCGTACATTTCTCCGCTATCCAGAGCAACGATTTCAAAACCCTGGACGAAGGCCAGCGCGTAGAATTCACCATTGAGCAGGGTCAGAAAGGCCCGTCTGCTGCTAACGTGGTTGCCCTGTAAGACTCGCGCCCAAGGGCTGTTGGCGGGGGCGAAGCCTACCGCCCAGGCAATAATTGCCGCAAGACATGCTCTAAAGACGCAGAAAAAGCCCTGGCCTTGACCGGGGCTTTTTTATTGCCGTTAACACCGTCATACCCGTACGGGGAGTATCGGTGATCCCTCCGGGCGCCCTTTGTCTGCCCGTCGTTTCCTGCACCCGGTTTCGTCGTCACAAAAGCGGCAATCTTGGCCAAAACTCTATATTTAAGGCTTATCTGTGTAAGCCCCAGCTTAAGCCTCGACCCAGCCTCAGCATCTACCCCAGCTCAAGCCTCCACCTTATCCTCTGCCCAAGTCTCCACCTTATTCTCCGCCCAAGGCTCAACCCAGCCTCAGCATCTACCCCAGCCCAAGCTTCCACCTTATCCTGCCCTCAAGCCTCATCCCAGCCTCCGCCCAAGCCTCAGTCAGTCTCAATTTAACCGCAGCCTCAGCGTCAGCAATAGCCATCATATCGGCATCCGCCGACCTGATAGGTCGTCCAGACCCTTCCCCTTACGGCATAGGTATCTACACATTTATCGTGATACCTGTTATTACTTTGCAGAATGATTTCAACCTATCTGTTGGCGGGATTGACTCTCGCTTTACCCGCCGATATCAGACGCTGGTTAAACAGCATATGACGCCCGCGGCTCTTCTTGCTTCTGCGGTTAAAGACCTCGCAAGTGCTCAAAAATCAACTTTCGCAACTACCCAAGCTGTCTGGCGTTT
>NZ_FRDB01000375.1 GCF_900143145.1 Candidatus Sodalis sp. SoCistrobi | reverse complement strand
TTCATGCTGAGTTTCCAGCACTAGATTAACTGCCCGTTCACGGACTTCCGGAGAGTAACGTTTGGTCGTTGTCATAGAGACCTCCACTTTTAAAGTATAGACTCTAATTTATCCGGGGTGATTCAGCCGGGATTTCGCGCAACTGCTGGGTTTGGGAGTCAAACGCCTCGACATGCAGTAAATCAATTTTCAGGCCGTTTTTGCGCAAAGCAGCAATATCGCTGGCGAGACGCTGAACGCCGAAAAACAGCAGTGCATCCAGTGCCGTCACCAGCAGGCCAGAGGTCAGCGCCAACCGTAGCCGTTCACGCGGTACGCTCACCTGCCGGGCGATACGGGTGTAGCTGTTTTCCGTGCCACCTTCAGCGCCGGAGCGGAAAACGGTGAATTTACGCGTGTAGTGAAAGGCCTCCGGCGCAGCAACATCGGCGTCAAGGCTATACAACACCCCGCGTTTGCTGCCGTTGATTTCCACCCGGCGGCTGTGAATGATCAGCTCGTCGCGCAATTTTTCGATAGCCTGTGGCGCACGGATAAGCAGCAGCCGAAACGGCAATTCGTAGCTCGTCACATACGGCAGGCTGTGCAGCGCCAGTCTGACGCGGGCAATTTCCCCGGCGTGCTGTTGCTGCACGATAAACCATTGTTTGGCCTGATGCGGGGTTTCGCTGGCCTCGGTGATGTGGTTGAGTGCGATCTGATAATCAATGCGCTGCACTAGTGGCCGTCATCGAACAAGGAAGCGAGTTCGTCATCGGAAAGTCCGGTATAGCGCTTGATGGCAGATTTTCCTACACCATCATCCAGAAGTTGCCTTGCAATTTTCAGCGAGGCGCTATGCTCGCCTTCTTGGCGTCCTTCTTGGCGTCCTTCTTGGCGTCCTTCTTGGCGTCCGAGGGCTATTCCTTGCTGGATGCCTTGCTCGCGGCCTTTCTCTCTCAACTGCTCTGCAATCGTCATGGCGTCCTCCCGATAGCGCGGCGTTTTTTCTGCCAGCGCGCGAATGAATTTTTCCCCTTCAACGGTGTTTCCGGCCTCGGCCAGATAGTATAGCAAGCTGCGAAACTGCTCTTTGGGGTAGGCCCACCGTTCGAGCAATCCGGCCAGTTCGTTAACCAGCTCTAGCATATCACGGGTACGAATGTGCTTCTGCACCAGTTCCAGCAATGCCACCCGGCGATGCGTCAGGATTTCGTCATCCGGTATTGCAGTGATATCGACCAGCGGAAACGCCTGATGATAAACCGTGGACGCCAATTCAGGTTCGGCAAAGCAATCCAGCCACTTTGTGCTGTACGGATACGGCGACGTGGTGCCGTGATAGAACAGCAGCGGAATGACCACCG
>NZ_FRDB01000377.1 GCF_900143145.1 Candidatus Sodalis sp. SoCistrobi | reverse complement strand
TGATAGCTCGAGCGACAATATTTAATAACCTAGTCATATCATCTTCCTCGTGTTTGGACATCGTAAATGGGGTATAGCCCCAGTGTAGTAGTACGCTGTGTTGTTAAGCAAGAGAAAAATTACCCCGCCCCCTCAACGAGGCGGGGCCACCATCAGTGCCTCTGTGCGAACTGGCCGAGTTCGGACTTATGCCAGCGGGTCAGCGTATCGGTGAGCATGAAGGCGTTGCTCTGGCTGGCTTCAAGAAGCAAGCTATCGATTTCCCCCATCACGCTATCCACGTTCTCACGCTTGCGCACAAGCTGCCGAATGGTTCGTCTCTCAGCCTCTACCATAGCAGATTGCAGACGTTCTATAACAGCCCATATGCGTTCGCATTCTCGGGCGATATGCGGGATATGGCGGACTTCCATCGGCTGAGGTGAGGCAATACCGGTGACTTCACGTAAAGCGTACCATATGCCATTGCTCCATGCCTGCTTGAAGCGAAAGTTATGGCTCACGTGCCAAATGAGGCGGGCGAGGTTGGAGGTATCGTTAGCGGTGAAGAGTTCGTGGGACTCTGGCTTGTAAACGGGACGCTCGTATTTGCCGGTCTTGCGGATTGAGGGAAGTACATCGTTGAATACCCAATCTTGGAATTGCTTCGCTTCGGGCTTGTTGCTACGGAATATAACGCGGTAGAGGTTGGGTTCGTTGACGAAATTAACCTCTTGAATGCCGCCAGAAGTAAGGGTATCCGTTTTGCGTACCCCCTTCGAGTCGAGCACATCAGAAGCGACACGACTGGAGTTTGCGATGGTCAGAATGTCGCAGACATCCTTTAAGCAAAACCATGGTTCACTATCGATTACCTGAACGCGGACATCGTGCGATTCTTTAAATGAAAATGAGATAGGTTGGGTGTTCATTTTTGTATCCTTTGCATTTGTTCATTTTACCCCATGTTCAGTGGGGCGGTCGGGTACTTGAACACCGTGCAAAGTCGGCCAGCAGCTTTTCCCCTAAGGGTGTTGTATCACTACTCGCTACCCGACCATAACAATCTATGGGCGTAAAAAAACCGCATAACTTTCGGGCGCGGTATCCGCTTTGCATGGTGTGTTCAGCACCTTGAAAGCGACTATAGCGCATGGGATTTCCTTCGTCAAATGTGGGGCGTTTGGCGGTCAAAATCCTTGGTATATTCACTTTTTGATTATTGAATCACCCCGGATAAATTAGAGTCTATACTTTAAAAGTGGAGGTCTCTATGACAACGACCAAACGTTACTCTCCGGAAGTCCGTGAACGGGCAGTTAATCTAGTGCTGGAAACTCAGCATGAGCA
>NZ_FRDB01000382.1 GCF_900143145.1 Candidatus Sodalis sp. SoCistrobi | reverse complement strand
AAGGCGGCGCACTGTTTTATGTTACGGTCAAAGCCGAATTTGACTTTGTTGCGACAGAGGACGGTTCAAAACATACCGTCACGACCTATGGGGAGGCGATGGATAGCGGCGACAAGGCCACCAATAAAGCGATGTCCATTGCTTACAAATATGCTGCCTTTCAAGCTTTTTGCATACCCACGGAAGAAACGGCTATTGATGCCGACGCAGAAGTGCATGAAGTGGCATCGCATACACCTGATGATATTCTTAAATCCTTCACCGAAAAGGCAATGACCGTTAAATCAGTAAATGAACTAAAGCTGGAATTTGGCAAAATCTGGACGCCGTTGAATGGCACCGTGCAACAGACAGAAGCTAAAAAAGTTTATGATATCCGAAAATCAGAATTGGAGGCCGCATAATGTCAATAAACGTCGTGATATTTTCAGGGAATTTAGGCAGCGATTGTGTTGCCCGCAGCACACCCAATGGCAAGGTGATTGCCACATTTTCACTGCCCGTCAAGCAAGGATATGGAGAGCATGAGAAAGTTACTTGGGTGCAGTGCCGTATGTTTGGCGCAAGAGCAGAAAAATTACCCCGCTACCTCACCAAAGGGACGAAAGTAACCGTTACGGGGCAATTCGTTCTCGAAAGCTGGACAGCCAAAGACGGCACAGAAAAATCAACGCCGGTTGTTATTGTTAACGAGATTGACTTCACCAGCAAACAGGAGGGGCAGTCACAGCAAAATAAACCATCAGTAAGTAATGAAGCGCCGCCGCCGTTTGACGATGACATCCCATTTTAGATTCTAACCCCACAGACTAATGCAATTAATGGCTGGCTCCCGGTCAGGGAGTCGGCTATCTGCAATACAGGAGTTCAGCATGGACAAGAAGGCTAATCTTATGAAAGATACGGTAATGCTTTATAACTCAACTCCCGGCGTCTGGTTATTCCCTGACGGCAAGATAATCACCAGCTATTACGAAGCACAACAAAAAGCCGATAAACTAGGCATGAACTTGCAGATGCCTAATCTACGCCGCTTTTCCGACTCACATTAACGCTATCAAGGTGAAATATGAATGGTTTACTCACCGGATTACTCGCCCGCCGGGAAACGGGGCTTATCGAAGAAATTGAAAAACTGGAAAGACGTATTGTCCGCATGGAGA
>NZ_FRDB01000384.1 GCF_900143145.1 Candidatus Sodalis sp. SoCistrobi | reverse complement strand
AAGGAGGTAAAGTAGGCATCTGCGCGGCAATGCGAAAATTACTCCAATTAGCTTATGGTGTCTTAAAATCTGGAATACCCTTCGATGAAAATATAGCTCTTGCATCATGATGAGCAAGACGGTATCTGATGTGTAGATACCTATGCCTATAAAGAGCGCAAAGTCGCCATTCTGAACGGCGCGCATACCGCGCTGGTGCCGGTGGCCTGGCTGGCCGGTCTGGATACGGTGGGCGCGGCGATGAACGACGCCCAGATAAGCACCTTCGTAGCCAAAACCATCGCCGAGGAGATCGTGCCGGTGCTGGACTTGCCTCACGACGAGCTGAGCTCATTTGCCCAGGCGGTACAGAGCCGTTTCCGCAACCCGTTTATCCAGCACCAACTGCTGTCTATCGCGCTAAACGGTATGACCAAGTTCCGCACCCGCATCCTGCCGCAGCTGCTGGCCTACCAGCAACAGCAGGGGGAGCTGCCGGCGCGGCTGACCTTCGCGCTGGCGGCGCTTATCGCGTTCTACCGCGGCGAACGCAACGGCGAAGCTTATCCGTTGCAGGACGATCAATCCTGGCTGGATCGTTATCAGACCCTGTGGCTCGGCGTCACGGCCGGCACCACCACCCTTGGCGAGCTGGTTCGTGCCGTGCTGAGCGACACCGGACACTGGCAGCAGGACCTCCTGCAGGTGCCGGGTCTGGCGAAACAGGTTGAACAGCAACTGCAGGCCATTCTTGATCGGGGCATGCGGGACGCCGTTTCCGCCTATTGCTTAAACCTAAAGGTTTATCATGAATATTATTAAAATTCATTCTCTTGAATAACCCCGAGTTTATTAGAGAGTAATTTTGGCAATACTACGCCGCTTCCTCTGATGCTAATTGCAAAGCGTAATAGTTCATTTCGGCTTCAGTAGGAGGGATGTAACCCAGCCGCCCGAGCAGCCTTCTGTTGTTGTACCAGTCCACCCAGTCCAGCGTGGCCAACTCCACTTCCGTCCGGTTTTTCCAGCTCCCGCGGTGGATAACCTCCGTTTTGTACAACCCGTTGATACTCTCTGCCATCGCATTATCGTAGGAGTCGCCG
>NZ_FRDB01000387.1 GCF_900143145.1 Candidatus Sodalis sp. SoCistrobi | reverse complement strand
CGGCGACTCCTACGATAATGCGATGGCAGAGAGTATCAACGGGTTGTACAAAACGGAGGTTATCCACCGCGGGAGCTGGAAAAACCGGACGGAAGTGGAGTTGGCCACGCTGGACTGGGTGGACTGGTACAACAACAGAAGGCTGCTCGGGCGGCTGGGTTACATCCCTCCTACTGAAGCCGAAATGAACTATTACGCTTTGCAATTAGCATCAGAGGAAGCGGCGTAGTATTGCCAAAATTACTCTCTAATAAACTCGGGGTTATTCAACCAATTCAATCAGCTGGGTCTTGTTAGCAAAACCGGTCGCGTCAGCGCCATTGATTTGCAGGTTGGAGTTGGTGATGTAGGTTGCGTTACGGGTTTCACCGTACATGGCAGCCAGGTAAACATTGTTGGCGTCATATTTCAGACCGGCGGCCCATTGCTGCGCTTTTTCGCTGCCGTTAGCGTAGAATGAGTTTTGCTGTGCATCGGTACGGTCAGATGAAGCATAAGCACCGACAATGCCAACCCCGATCGGGGAGGTGTAGCTGGTAGACGCGCCCCAGCCGTCGCCGTTGGCACGACGGATTTCGTCACGATCGCCTTCACCGCCTTGGGCGTGGCGGCCATGGTCTCGCTGTCACTATCTATGGCGCTGCTGAGTTGGGTGATGCCCGCAACTGTTGTGCTGGCATTCACGATACGCTGCACAAGCCCACTGCCATCGCCAACAATCTCCCTCGACTCACCATTGGGTACGACAACCCCTGCACCCGCTTTCGTGCGACAAATCAGCGAGCCACTGCCCGTACATTGATTCACCACCGTCCAGCTCTTCTGCCAGGCAGGGAAGATAACCGCCACATTGGCCTTCAGGTCACCAGTGAGCGCGATACGCGCTTTAGCCGCCTGTAGTGCGCTCAGCGCTACATCGCCTTTTGACAGACCGGATAGCGTGGCAATACCGTAGTTTTCTGCCGGTACCCACCCCGTCAGCCGGTCGTCCGTCACTTCGGG
>NZ_FRDB01000389.1 GCF_900143145.1 Candidatus Sodalis sp. SoCistrobi | reverse complement strand
TGCTCATGCTGAGTTTCCAGCACTAGATTAACTGCCCGTTCACGGACTTCCGGAGAGTAACGTTTGGTCGTTGTCATAGAGACCTCCACTTTTAAAGTATAGACTCTAATTTATCCGGGGTGATTCACTCTTGACAATGTGGCGGTCGCCCTGCAAGACCTGCCGGCTGACGAAACGGTGACGATTGGCGATGACCGCGTGACGCTGCGTCAGCCCGTTGCGCGCGGCCATAAGTTCGCCCTGACGCCGATCGGCGAAGGGGAGATGATTATCAAATACGGCTTGCCCATCGGCCACGCCAAAAGTCCGATTCAGTCCGGCGAGCATATTCATTCCCAAAACGCGAAAACCAATTTGAGCGATCTGGATGAATATGAATACCTGCCGGCATTTCCGGCACTGCCGCCGCAAATGCCCGACCGCGAGGTGCAGCTTTACCGGCGCCGCAACGGCCAGGTCGGTATTCGCAACGAACTGTGGATCCTGCCGACCGTCGGTTGCGTCAACGGTATCGCCCGTCAGATCCAGCAGCGGTTTTTGAAGTAAACCTTTGGCGCCGAAGATATCGACGGTGTCCATTTGTTCACCCATCCTTTCGGCTGCTCACAATTGGGCGCGGACCATGAAAACACCCGTACCATGCTGCAAAACATGGTGCGCCATCCTAACGCCGGCGCGGTGCTGGTCATTGGCCTGGGCTGCGAGAACAATCAGGTGGATGTGTTCCGCACCACCCTCGGCGAGTTCGATAGCGAGCGGGTCACTTTCATGATTTGCCAGCAGCAGGATGACGAAGTGGAAGCCGGGCTGGAATGTTTGCGCGCGCTGTATCAGCGCATGCGCGACGACCGTAAGCGCCCCACGAGGGCCGTAGTGTAAATATTATTTTACGATTGAGAGGTTCCAGGGCAGCAGTTCATGCACTCGGTTCGACTGCCAGTCGCTGATCTTGCTGATCACATCACGCAACCAGG
>NZ_FRDB01000390.1 GCF_900143145.1 Candidatus Sodalis sp. SoCistrobi | reverse complement strand
ACTCCAGGCCATCGACGCCGGTCGGACGGATAAAACGCCCGCCTTCCTTGCGCCCGGTAAACAGGCCAGGATTGCCGACATTCACCACCTGCCCCTGAAGCTGGTCAACGTCCAGCCAGGTGATCAGGTTAAGGAATGAAGAATTCTCCAGCATGGCGTCCCGCATCTGGGTCTCTTTGGGATCGGTCAGTGAAAAATAACGGTCGCTACGGGTCTGACCGTACGCCTGCGCCAGTCCGTCACTGTATTTCTCCAGCAGCGCATAAGCCCGTTGATTTAATTGCATAATGTTTTTCCCTTATCGACAGGATGAACAGATAACCGCCGGTAGATCACAGGAAGTTAAAGGGCTTGCGGCCCGTGCCGGGATTTTTGTTGGGCAGCGCGGTAATACGGCTGTCCAGCTTGCTAAAGCTCTTGACGATGCCGCCAATGTTGTCACGCAGCAGCTTGAACTCCTGGGTGTCCACCACCTCTTTCACGGTTTCCACGTCTTCCTGCACCTCGGCAACATCCTGCTTGACTTCCTCTACGGAGGTTTCGGTTTGCTCTGCCTGACCTTCCAGCGCGGCAACGCGGTTTTCCAGTGCGGCAACGGCTTCCGCCAGCGCCTGCAATTTGTCCATGTCTACCGGCGTGTCAACAGGCGTCGGCTCTTCCAGGGAAAAGATTTTCCGCCAGCTGCCGGTTTTTTGCTTTTTCATATGATGACCTTTTAAAGTGAAAGGTTGCGTGGCGGCATAAATCAAACCCTGGTGACGGGTCTGGCTAAAGTGCAGCCGTTCGGTATAGACACTGGCGGGTTCATCAGTGACCCCCAGCCCTTCCAGATAGGATTTTCCCGTTCCCCGGAAATTACCGTCCGGGGTAAATTCCGCCGAGCAGAAAACCAGCTGGCCTTCGGCATTGGCGCGCATTAATTTGATATTGGGACGCAGACGGGCATA
>NZ_FRDB01000394.1 GCF_900143145.1 Candidatus Sodalis sp. SoCistrobi | reverse complement strand
TCATATGCTGTTTAACCAGCGTCTGATATCGGCGGGTAAGGCGAGAGTCAATCCCGCCAACAGATAGGTTGAAATCATTCTGCAAAGTAATAACAGGTATCACGATAAATGTGTAGATACCTATGCCCTATATGCAAGTCACCGACGGTATATTGGCATTACTGACACTGCTCGGCGTCCGGCTGACGCTTGAATGTATTGCAGTGCAATTTGTGCAAGCCGAAACATTAAAGCAGATTCTCAGTAAACTGGAAAAGGAGCATGAAACCTAAAATACCCATCGAGATAAGAGAGCGGGCAAAGCGATTTGAACGCCTGTACCGTGAAGGGCTTATCCACGCGAGACGTATCCGACGAACAGGTTATTTATCAATACGGCTTTCCCTCTGCTGGCGCATGTTATCTAAAGATAACGGTCAGAGTTGGAAAACCATGAGCCACGCAAAATACAATACACAAATAACACTATAATAACAGGAGCACCCCATGAATTACGCATTCGCGGGTAATGCTGCCCTCATGGGGAGCTATCACCCGGAAGAAACCCAATTAGATAAAATCATAAAATGGCTGAGAAATGGATACCGAAAGCTTATCGATATTCTCAGGCAGGAAGGCAATCCTCTATGAACTATGCCAGCAAGTTAATTCAGGCACTAATCGCGGAGTCTGTGCGGTTACACGACGCTTTAATATGGGATATCGCCATCAAGATATATGAGGTAGGGAAGAGGAATGAGCTTATTAGATAATATACCGCCACAAGTACAAACCCTGCGTATGAGTCAGGAATGTCGGCGTCTCTACGTAATTCAGGCAT
>NZ_FRDB01000396.1 GCF_900143145.1 Candidatus Sodalis sp. SoCistrobi | reverse complement strand
ACTTGCACATCCTGCGAAAACGTATCCGTTCATCTTGCGGGAAATCCACGATTTCAGCATTTTGCGCAGCGTTTTATTGCAATGAATACTTTTCCGTTCATGTTCTGATGAGAGAGAGCAATGTCGTTGGTGCAGCGCATAGAATCGTTGAAGTACGTGGGGTTTGTTGGATTGGCTGATAGTTATGAATGGCGGAGGGATGTGAGAAAAGCCGCTGTCATGTGGGAAAGGGCAGCAGAAGCAGGCCGTAACATCAATTACGGTTATTGGGCTGAAAGACGGGCAAGAGCCTGTCGCCTTAGAATCAGAGAGCCGGAAAACGATGACGCAATCCCTGTCGCACCATGACCACGTATTCAAAAAGTTCCTCGGCGATATCGCTGTAGCTCGGGACTTTCTGGAAATCCATCTGCCGCCGCACCTGCGCAAACGCTGCAATTTCGGCACATTGGCAATGGCCTCCGGCTCGTTTATCGAGGACGATCTCAAGGGACAATGCTCCGATATGCTGTATTCGATGAAGACCACGACGGGCCATGATGGCTACGTCTACTGCCTGATAGAGCATCAGAGCCGACCGGAAAAGCTGATGGCGTTTCGGTTGCTACGGTATGCCGTCGCCGCGATGCAGCGGCATCTGGAACAAGGCAACGATCAGTTGCCGGTGGTCATTCCGCTGCTGTTCTATCACGGCACCACGTCGCCGTATCCGTACAGCACAAAGTGGCTGGATTGCTTTGCCGAACCTGAATTGGCGTCCACGGTTTATCATCAGGCGTTTCCGCTGGT